>NZ_JANSWL010000087.1:0-538946 GCF_028539135.1 Butyrivibrio sp. DSM 10294
GGTTCTCTGGCTCTCTGCAGCGTGTTCCTTGATATTCTCTATCATTTCCTGCTGCATAGCTTCTTTTTCGAGTTTCTTTGCTTCTTCCTTCTTCTCTTCTTTCTTCTTTTCGGCAGCTTCTTTGGCTTCTTCCTCGCGTTCTTTCTGCTCTTCATCTACATGCTCAGCTGCTTCCTGCGTCAAAAGAGCTATAGCCTCTTCGCCCGCTGCTTCCATAATATCTTCAGCTTCATCCTGAGCTTTCAGCATATCCTGTGACTTAGCTCGTTCTCTTTTCATATCTGCATAGCCCTGAACATTTCCCATCTGCTGAGCTTTTGCCCTGTCTATATCAAGTGAATTCTGCTGATTCTTCGCAACATAGTATAAAGCCTGCTGCTGATACTCTGACATTTTGCTTTTTTCTTCATCAGATAAGCCATCCTTGGAATTATTCATCTTAAACGCAAGTTTTGAAAGCTCATTATTCTCTTCGCTGTCCGGATCAATTCCATATTGTTCCTGTAACTCTTTTAGCCTGGCAGCATTCTCCATCGTATCAGCAGTCTTTTCGTTTATCACATCCTGAAGACGCTTTATCTCATCTTTAATGCCCTGCATCTGAGCATCCAGCTTCTTCTCGCCGCCAAAAGCATCTGACACAACCTTAAGTGCCTGCTTTCTTGCAAGGCCCTGCCTCTGCTGAACAAGACTTTCACCCTTGAGATTAGCCCCAGATACTGAGGACAGATTACCACTCTTATGAGCGGTTTTTCCCGCACCTGCGGCAATCCTGACATTATCCTGATTTTGAAAAGGATTTATTTGAACATCCGTGTTCTGTTGTATCCTCATAAAGCACCTCCACCTGCGATAAATCTGACACTATCATGTATCATGCATAATTATGGTTTTCTATTTGTATATCGGCAAAAAATAGCTTTTAGTCAAGCCCTGACATCAAAACTGCCATTTGGATTCACAACCATTTTCTCTGACAATTTTCTGGAAAACTGTTTTGTCAAATCTTCAAGATCTTTACCCTGCAGCTCCATAGAATAAAGGTCCTCTTGTGATTCTATAACTTGCTGTTCCTTCTGCAGTCTCTTCTCGGCTTTCTTTTGCTCTGCCTTTTTCTCTTTTAGCTTTTCAAGCCACTTATCTATTTCTGGATCTGTACCACCACCATCCGTCACAGTAAGTGTACACATTGTGCTATATTCTTCGCCAAATTCGATAGTCACAGACTTCAAAGTGGCTCCATGCGCTTTAGCTGATTGTTGGGCTGCCTTAATATAATCTGGTGCCTTTGCTAATTCTCGTTCCAGCCATGCGCCGGTTTTCTCATCAGCCATTGCTTTCGTAGTAATCCGCCAGTGACAGAGACAGCAGAATTAGCTCCTGGAGTCAAGCAGCCATATTTCTGTGTCAAGTAGTTCGAATATTCTTTGACAGAATTTGGCTTTTTCTTGGTATTTTCACCATTTGCAATTGTGTAAGGATCGTAAGCACCTGTAATTTTCATAATCTCAGCCCCTTCCTGACATACTCACTCCTTTTTATCGATATTTGAAGGCAAAATTGATGACAGCACATCTGAATAATTTCCAGTGCTCGTATACGTGCCTCCGGCTCTTGCTGCGGCGTTTGTCATTGACTGCGCCTTGTCGTAAACCTTTGATTCAAAAGAGTTATAACCTGTAAATACACTCTTTAAAGTACTGATATCAGCCTTTTTAAGGGCGTCTTCATCAAGCTCAAGCTTATTATCAGCACCTACTGAAATACCAGCACGCTCCAGAAGCCTTTCTGTAGACTTTGTGGTCTTGGTCATCCATGCAGCATTTCTTAAAACATCCTTGGTGTTCGAATTACCGGCACTCTCAATAGTTTTGTTGTAATTATCAACAAATGACTTTACAGCCTTGGTAATTGAATCCAGGTCTATATCTTCTTTTGTAGTCTCTTCGCCCGTCTTCTCATCTTTAGTCTTGATCTGTTTCTTTTCCCAAAGAGAGTCCTTCATAAGAGCACTTGCGGACTTTGCCAGAGTACCTGCTGCACTTCCCATGGAAGTAAGTTTTGCAGATGAATCCCTGCCTGATGAAGCACCATCAGCCTTCTGCTTGGCATAATAGGCCTTAACAAGTTTCCCATAGGATCCATTCTTTATACTGGCGTAATCTGAGAGGTTTATTCCACCCATGATGCCATTATTATTGCTGTTCCCTGAATTGATACTTAACCCAGCCAGGAACGAACTGGCATTTTGGTTATATGCGCTATAATCGTTATCTGCGCTATCATAATAGTTGCTCTGTGAATATCCTCTGATTGTTGACATATATCCACCCTCCTTTGCCATTACCCGGAATCCATTCCTTAAATGTGGTAATCAATATGCCTGTATTTTTCAGGCAAAGCTTTATCAACAGGCATGTTATTTATTTCCTTCGCCTGAGCTATTGCAGCGGCATCAGTTTCAGCAAGAGCTTCATCTGATAGCGCTTCAAGATTCTCCTCGCTAAGCTCTGCCATGTCCTCTGCCATTTCGGTAAGTTCTTCAATCTGGTTCTCAAGCTCATCCATGACTTCAGAAAGAATACCTTTATCCTTATCGATACCAATTGCTTCCTCGATCATTTCCTCGCGACGCTCTTCCGGAGTCTTTGGAGCCATCTTCTCAGCTTCTTCAGCAATCTTTTCACCGCGTTCTCTGGCCTCATCCAGTATATGGAACATCTGTGAGTTGTTATATGAGGATTTAGCTGCATCAATCTGGTCATCATACTGTTGGAACATATCGAGCTTTCTCTGGATATCTTCAAGAGAATTAGTTTTCATGTTCCCCAGGTTTTCCTTCTGCTTTTCAAAGAAGGCTATCTGATTATCACGCCTCACCTGTCTTTCCATTCGGTCCTGCGTTGCTTTGCTCATAGGTCTGTTAAGAAGATTTAACCCTTGCATGTTTATATTCATAGGCGTTCTCCAATATTCTCTGAAGCTCTTCAAACTGCTCCATCGTGAGATCAACGTGCTTTTCTTTGATAGGACTTGGATCTAAGAGTTCCCTAAAAAATGTTTTAAGACCATCTGCCATAACCACCAGCCCCCTTCGCTATTATCAAACCACCTGTTCATTAGAGTTGAGCAGAGCACTTAGCGAAGTTCTTTTGAGCTTAGTGCGAGCCATGCAAGTTCACTTAGCGAGGTTCTTACGAGCTTAGTGAAGCTTGCTGATAATAATCCTCAAACAGCTTATTGGCTGCATTCATAGTCTCTTTGCATATTGCCGGAAGTTCACGTCCCCAGGTCTTAGTAGCCTGCTTGAATCCCTTTTCCATAGCTTTCTGCATCTCTTTCATCTTGTCGACATCATCTCCCGCAAGAGCTGCAGCAAAGTCAAATAGTCTCTGAGATGTCTGCTTTACTCCATAGTATCCATCCTCGGAAATATCTTTCTGTGCCTGTGCTCTTGTTGCCGCATCAACCTTGATATTTCCACCAGCAAGCTGTTGCCACATGCTGTTTCCTGTAGCCTTGCCATATGCACCTACCTGTCCCTGCAGAGTTTTCTGAACTATTGCCATTAGCTGCTTTCTCTGCTGTTCCTCTGCTGCTTTCATCTGCTGAACAATAGCTGCTCTGTCTGTAGCTGATTTCTTATAGATTGCCTTGGAATCATCCTCTTTGCTATTCTTCTCTGTGGCTGTCTTCTCATATACAGCGCCCTGCTGGTTTACCGCTGATTCCTTCTTTTCGTCTTTCTCATCGTTCTTTGCCCAGCTAGGCTCAGCATTATTAACGCCTGCATAGTTGTAGTTTCCATAGTTTGTGTTGATTCCGATACTCATAATGTAATACCACCTCCGTTTCACTTCGGATACAGTCTTACTAAGCTCGCTTTGCTCGCTAAGTGCGACTAGCATCCTTTTATTAACATCTGTTAGCAGTATCTGTAAAAAAATAGTTTAAACTGTGGCATCAAATGATCCACCTGTTTCCACCGGCATACTTTGCGATGATGTGGTGGTTACTGGCATATCCATTCCTCCAAGTGACAACGAAACTCCGCTGTCATATCCTCCAGCAAATGAGGCTTTCCCAGCATTTTCTTTTTCTGACTGTAATCTGTCAAACAAGGCTTTCAGATATTTCAGGTCAGCTTTTAAGATATCCCTTGCTTCATCCGATCTGTGTTTTACCTTAAGCTGCTCAAGATCTTCCGGTGTCATAGATCCGGAAAGAGCTTCTGCCATCTCATCCAGATCCTCATCTAGCTCAGCTGTTTCGGATGCCTCTTCCATCATGTCCTCGTAAGCCTCATCCAGCTTTTCCATAAGAGCTTCAAACTCTTCCTGTTCCAGCTCTTTAATCTCTTCCTCAGAAGCCTCTTCATCAATGGTTTCTTCAGGCTCAAGAGGCATTTCTTCTTCACTTTCAATGCCTCTTTCTGCCCGTTCTTCCATCTTCAGATTCTTCTTTTTCTTGTCACAGGCACGCTGTACCATTTCAGCATGAAGTATAGCCCTTAGAATTTCCTCTTCATCGTAGTCACCGTTTTTTAGCTGCTTACGCAAAAGACCTATCTTCATCCTTATGCTCGTTGATACCTGTGCAGCTTTCCCTGATGTCTTTGCAGCGAGCACCTGCGACGAAACCTGTTTGAAACTGTAAAGAGCAGCCTTTTTCTTTTTGCCGGTCTGCTTTGTCGGTTTACAGATTCCTATAGTTCCAACATGATTACGGTAGGCATCATAGAGTTTTTTTCTGTAATGCGTTGTATTTCCGCTTACATTTATTTCCCATCCGCCATTCACAGCATTATCACCTCCTTACAGCCACATGATAATGCGGTCCCAAATACCCATATCAGTATGATTATCCAGCTTTATAATTCCGTCATGAATTTCGGTTGCACTAATCTCAGCCCAACCACCACCGCCGCCGATTCCGGGGATCTTATAGTAGCCGCCTGATGAAATGTGAAACCATTCATCTGTTCCTTTTGCCTCAGGATATTGCTCCAACAGAGCCTTTCCATCCACGTAAACATAATCATCATCAAAATCTACTACGATTGATCTTTCCACATCTGTATAGATTTTCTGAGCATTTCCTGTATAACAAATTCCACTTATCATTCCCAGATCATTGGTCCTATTATATGAATTGGCTTTAATGATTCCTACTGAAGCTACAACCAGAATCACTAATGCAACTGCACCAATAGATAGAATCTTTAGATTATAGGCTTTTCTGGCAACGATCCTTTCCAATCTTTTTTTCAGAATCTTATAGCTGTCATCCCACGCAAAAGACATTCCGCCCTCGCATCCGAGCTTTTTCCTTGTCTGCATCATATGCCTGGCACAACCTAAGATTGTCTCGCCATAATCACATGCATCAATTCCGCTTCTCTGGATTGTAACAGTGTCGCAGATGTCCTCAAGGTCTCTTTTCATATATCCTACGCAAAGATGCAGGAACAGATTAGGCCACAGCATAACTCGCAGGATATCATATGCCAGAAGTATCCAAAGATGTCCGAGCATAATGTGCGTCTCTTCATGCTTTATAACAACCCCGGCTTCATCGGATGAAATGCTTTCAGGGATAACAATTACAGGTCTTATGCATCCAGTGCAAAACGAAGACAGTTCACCAGGAAACGCCTTGATTACATATTTTGAACTGTACTCTTCGGAATCATAATAACGATTTACTGAATCTGAAAGCTTTTTCCTTCTCCACCAAAATTTAAATCCCAATGCCAATATTACAATGATGTAAAGAACTCCTATCCATGTGTGCCTTACACATAAATCATGCCACCATAGCATCAGATATAAACCGGCCTTAGTCTCATAGTAAACATGAAGCTTCCCGCAAAAAATAACAGGAATCAATAGACACCACAAAGCAGCCTTCCCAAAAACGCTCTTAGAAAACAGCGTGCTCCGCAGAATCATAATGATCCCCAAAACAAAAATCGATATGATTACACAAAAACCAAGTATGGTCGAAAAATAGACGCATACAAATTCTAAAAACCTATATAGCTCATTAAAGAATAACAGCATTCCCTGCATAACTGCTCCTTTGCTCATCCGTGAGACTCATTTATATCTATTCAGTTCCTTCATAGATATTCGCGTGCCTATCAGATTTGCCTTCGGCAAAGAGACACGCTCACTTTCGTATCATTTTCTCACGCCCTCATCAGCATGTGATTCGGGCTGACCTCTGCAATTATTATCTTTTTTCTTTAGCCTTAGCTATTAGGTTTTCCAGTTCCTTTATCTGTTCTTCAGATAGATTTTCTTTATCTAATACTGCAAATGCAGCGGAAAGCCTGTTACCTTCAAAATAGCTTTCAACAAAAGCACTGCTCTTTGCCTTTTGGCACTCCTCTCTTCCTCTTGCAGCTGTATAGTGATAAACCCTGCTGTCATCCGGATCCACGGTATATGTAAGCATTCCTTTTTTGCAAAGTCTGTTTATCAAGACTCTTACCATTCTCTGTGTCATCTTGGAAGACTTCGGAAGTCTGTCTGTTATCTCAGCAGATGTAAGGTCATGGCCGCATCTCCAAAGCACCTCCATGATCATCCATTCGCTTTCACTTGGAAGCATCTCTTCTCTTGGCATAATATACCTCCCGCATGTGCTTAATCAGATTATTTCTCTATTTATAGGATAACACATGAAATAACAAACATTAATTATAAACGCAAATTAATAAACATTTAAGATTTTAAGTCTTTATATCCAAGCTGTGATTAACTGAAATGCTTGCAGATACTTCTGAAGGAGTCGTTGGTGCTACTCTTTCGTCTATATGAGGAACACTGGTATTATAAGTTGATGCAGACTTAGTTTTCACTTCTACACCTGCAACAGTAATCTGTTTTTCTTCGCCTTCACCAGGAATCTGAACATTTCCGGAAGCCTTTTCAGCAATCTGTTCCTGAAGCTGCTCGGCCTGCTCTCTTCTCTCAGCACGTTTCTTCTCACGCTGCTTTTCAATACGTTCATTCTGCTTTTGCTCCTCAGCATCTGCCTTGGCTGCCTCGTTCATATTGCTATTAAGTTCTGACAGCTGAGACATTTCCTGTTTGCCAAGTTCTGATGCCTTCTGCTGAAAATGAGCAAGCTCTTCCTTCTTTTTCTCAACATTTCCACCAGTATTGGAATCCTGTTTGATCTCAGCTTCAAGCACTCCGGTTTTTCCTTCCATTTGCGACTTTATTGCATGCTGAGCTTTTACTTGTTTCATGGAACTACTGGCAGATATAAGGGATCTTGTCATTATATTTGATAAAGCCATTTGTCTACCTCCGTGTATTATGTATCTATAAATATTGCGCCTAAAAATATGTATAGTTATCCTTACATCTTATTTATCGGATAACATTTGTTAATAGTTAATATCTGTTATCGTTTTTTTATTTTTTTCCATATAGTGCTACCTTAAGAATTCATCTATTTTCCTATTTACAATCCTTACATCCAGTGGCATATCTTTGCTTTCCATGGTTATTATTAAATTATCTCCAATGATAAGTCCATTTTTCTCATAATCCATTAGCTTTTTGAAGTTTTTGTTGGCATATCCCTCTTCTTCAACCAGGCCAAGGTGCTCCCAATAAATAGTTTTATCCTTTTTCACATTGTAAAGAACAAAATCCGGATATATACGCCTTTCTAATCTACTATCATTGTTTTGCTCTGAATTATAATGATCTGCTTTCAGTTCATAACAGGGTTCGTACTGATATGGTATGCCGCTATCACAAAATGCATCTGCAAGTATTTTTTCTGATTTGGATCTAACTATTTCTCCTCGCTTAGTAACATAAGCAATATCTTTTTCATATGAATTCTTACCGCCGGGATTGTTATGATACCATTCTTCAATTCTCATATCTTGTGAAGGAATTATAGGATTGACCATAATTTTTCGGCCTTGATGAAGTTTATCATAGACAGCATTGATTGCATTAAAATCATAGCTCTTTAGAAATTTCTGAAGCTTTTTGCTTGAGACTTCCAATTCATTCTTTATGCTTATATCATATTCTCTTTGAACAAGCGCTTTAATCTTATCTTTCTCATAAGTCGGAATATATTTTTCTTGCTCTTGCCCCTTAGCTCTGAAATGATATTGCGGACAACCATGGCTGGAACAGACTCGAAGCTTTCCCTCTTCGATATTCCACGCCTTCTTTAATCTGTTGTCTGCCTCTTCAAGTAACAGATTTAGTTCATCTAACTGGTCATTTAGTTCTTTTGTGTAATCGATCACGCTATCCTCCTTTTTTCTCTATTCTTTTACATGGCAAATTCTGACAGTTCTATAGTTACACTCTATTGTTATGCTTTATTCTTATGCTCTATTCTTATGCTCTATTCTTATGCTCTATTCTTTTGCTCTATTCTTTTGCTCTATACAAGCCCATCATTCTTGTTCGTAATACAGATAACATTTAGTTGTGTAACAGTTGGCTGATTACGTCTTTATGCATGTTTTCTCATATATGACGTAGTCCCAAAATCTCGTTACGTCTTATAATGCAATTTTCTGTATGCGACGTAGCGGTCCCACAGAAATTCAAAATTACTTACGTCTATCTGCATAATTCATTGAGTAAGACGTAATAATTCTGCCTGCTTTTTCACTTCCAAATCAGATTTACGTATTTATACATTTTCCCCCAATATAGACGTAATAAAAAACTTAGCACGCTACTTCTAATAAATAAAAATGGGATTTTAGACGTAATGCCCGGAAAGGACTACGTCTGTTTAGATAAAAACTCTAGATGATACGTAATTTAACCGGATAATCCAGCCATAAAGTATCAATGAGTACCAATAAGTAACTAATAAAGAAAAAACCGCTCAATCTGTTGAGCGGTTTTAATCAATCGGAGTGACGTGATTCGAACACGATTTACAAATCGCAAACCCGCATAGAAAGGAGGTTTGACGGCATCAGCTTGGCCTTTTGGTCACCAACTTGGTCACCAATTTTCTTAATCAGATGTATAAAATATACCATCTACGAAATGCAGTGTAGCCCATAGTCTTTATAACGATTTGAGTTTACACGGCATTTTACGTTACCTATAATAATATCATGGTGCTACCTAAACGGTTGCGGTTAGTCCTCTATCAGGGAGTACAAGCCCTGTTTATATAGAAACCCGAAAGGGAATAACTATAGGAGGAACCTGCCCTATGATAACCATGGAAGGCTTGATTGGAGTTTTGGCGCTTTGCGCTACGTTCTTTGGTCTTGGCTATTCCATTGGTAGGAATAGCAAGCATTAAAATAACCGCCCAGTGAACCGACCCCCAAAAGTTAGACCTAAAATCTGACGTTTGGAGGTCGGTTTATTTATGGCAAAATACAGTTTTGAATTTAAAAAGAAAGTTGTCCTCGAGTATATCAATAAGGGAATAGGATCAACTACTCTGGCTTCAAAATACAACATAAGCACAGAAAAACAAGTTAGAAGCTGGGTTCATGCTTATAAGGAGTATGGTGACGATGGCCTTATGAGATCACGTCGCAAGGAACAGTATTCTTTCGAGTATAAGCTCCATGTGGTAGAGTTATATTTAAGCACTGAAGTTTCCTATGAGGAGCTGGCTTTTGCAGAGGGAATCAAGAATCCTTCAATGATAGCAAGGTGGGTAAGCGCCTTTAGAGTAGCCGGCCCTGATGGATTGCGACAAAGAAAGTTGGGGCGTAAAAAAACATTGAGTAAAGATCATAAAAAAAGAGTCATTAGCAACAATGATGCTGTTGTTAATACTAGCGCAGAGCATGTAAAAGAACTAGAGGATGAACTGCTAAAATTACGAATCGAGAATGCTTATTTAAAAGAACTGAGGAGGCTGCGTTTAGAAGAGGAAGCTCTTCTGAAAGAACAGCGAGAATCGTCCACAGCCTCCGAAGAGAATTCAAACTAAAAGACATTCTCGCTGTATTAAAATTCCCTAAAGCCACCTACATGTATTGGCAGAAAAGATTTGACAGAACTGACCCTGATGAGGATATAAAAAAGCGAATTCTGGAAATTCGTGAAAACAATAAAGATTATGGCTATAGGCGCATCTGTGGAGAACTCAATAATAACCAGGGAATCAAAATCAATAAGAAAAAAGTACAAAGCATAGTGCAAGGCCTGGGAATTCAGGTCACTTCTTTCACCAGAAAGAGCAGAAGGTATAGTTCATACAAGGGCAAGGTAGGCACTATTGCACCAAATAGAATCCGCCGTAGATTTAAAACACATATACCACACCAAAAGATCACAACGGACACCTCTGAATTCAAGTATTATACAATTGATTCGAAGGGTCGGATGATAATGGAAAAACTATACCTAGATCCATTTATGGACATGTTTAATGGCGAGATAGTCAGCTTTGGTATAGATAAGCATCCATCAGCATCAAGTATCATGAATGCTTTAAACGAAGCAATTGAAATCACTTCAGATTGTCCTTATAGAAGGACCTTTCACTCAGATCAGGGATGGGCTTATCAGATGAAAGCCTATACTCGCAGGCTTAAGGAAGAAAGAATTTTTCAAAGCATGTCAAGAAAAGGTAACTGTCATGATAATTCAGTGATGGAGAATTTCTTTGGCCTTCTGAAACAGGAAATCTACTATGGGGTTGTCTACTATAGTTATGAGGAATTAAAATCAGAAATAGAAAGATTTATAAAGTATTATAATGAGCAACGAATCAAAGAAAGACTTGGCTGGCTAAGCCCTGTTCAATATAGGCTTAGCAAAATGGTTGCATGAAAAAAGCAAGCCAGAAATCTGGCTTGCTAAAAAGTCTAACTTTTTGGGGTCACCTCACAGCCTGCAAACTAGCGGTTATTTTAATAATACCCTATTTTCGGACTAGCCGTTGCTGTACGGGTAGTACCTTTTTTGTACTTAAAATATAGCATTAATGCTATATTGTGTCAATTTTTCAGCTCTATTTATCCCTGTTTTTAGGATTTCTATATTTCATGCAGTTCCATGCAAATAATATATTCCCGCACATAGAATCATAAGAGAACTAGTCCTCCATAATTTCAGTTGGTACAAATAAACGTGGCGAGGAAAATATCGGTTTACTCGATTTACGATTTTGGGTAGCCAAAATCGCGAACGAGTAAACCGATATGTACAAAAATACACGTATCTTGATTTCTTGGATATTTGTCAAAAAAATCTATAATATCCTTGAATACCTTATATTTATCGCTTTTACTGAGTTGGTACAGCTCAGGTGATTCCAGGCGATCCCGATGACGCCATATGCCGAGGGGATAATGGTCACTGTAAATGCTGAAAAACATTTTTTGAAGCATCATTTTTAAAATGTACCGGGAACCCGTAAACCGAAGTGATAGCAACGTTGGCTGTATAACAACGAAGGTGATGGCTGACATCCGTTGATCTCCAACTCAACGTAATCAACAATGGAACGTGACGAGAGCGGTAAAGTCTCGGACCGGTAGGCTGATTACCATAGATCAGCGGAGATGCCACAAACCCACTTCACAAAGGGAACGGCAGAAAACCTTAAACTGAAGAAATAAAGGCTGGGAACATAACCAAGATAAAGTTTGTACCATCGCAAGATGGAACGTATGGAGACAGAACCATCTAAAAAAAACCTGTTGCCGATTCAGATCCTTCGGGACTGAGGAAGCTGCTTTGCTTTAACAAATCATATGAATAAGAAAATAATGAGTACAAAGACGGAAGTCTTTTTCGCATATATAAAAAAACCACAGTGTCTTTAAAATAAAGGAGTTTATGTAGATGGGGTACAAGAATAAGAAGTATAAAAAGGACCTTACACAACAGATGAATGACCGTCTCACAATGATGCTTCATTCTGGTGAAGGTACAAGTAAAAAAGAAGCGATTGCAAATGGAACTGAGCGGGACAAAATATTCTCGTACAGCACATATGAAAGTTATTTTAAACATTGTAAATACTTTTCTCGATATGTAAGAGAAAATCATCCTGAAGTAAAGAGCCTAAAACAAGCAAAGAGGTATGTTAATGAGTGGCTGCAGTCAAGGGTTGATAATGGAGGTATCAATGGAAAACCGCTCTCAGCATACACAATCACACTTGAACGTGAGGCTCTGGGAAAGCTTTACGGTATCAAACCAGATGATAAGGACTTCTTTCTGGCACCCCGGCGCCACAGGGCTGATATTGTAAGAAGCCGAGGAGATGCAGTTAGAGACCGTCACTTTTCTGAAAAGAACAATGATGAGTTTGTGAAGTTCTGTAAAGGAACCGGTTGCCGTAGAAACATCATGGAAAAACTGGAAGGCCGAGATCTAAAAACCAGAGCCGAGATTGATAGAGAAATTGCTTTACTGGAAACTCAAACAAGAACAGAAACCGAAGAAAAACACCTCAATGCTTTAAAGGATTCCATAAAACAGTTTCCTGATCAAGACTATTTCATTCATCATCGGAAGGATAAAGGTGGCCGTGAGAGATATTCGCCTATTATTGGTGACAATAAGCAGCAAATTGTTGACCGCATGAAGGCTACAGCACCGCATGAAAAGGTATGGAAACACGTATCTGGAAATGCAGATATTCATGGATATAGAGCAGATTATGCAGGAGCAGTTTACAGACTGTATGCAAGACCAATTGAAGAAATTCCTTATGACAGAACTAATAAAGGAACAGGTAAAAAGTTTCAGGGCGACGTTTATACTTGCCGCAAAGATAAAGCCGGAAAGAAGCTCGACAGAGCTGCAATGCTTAAGGCAAGTAAAGCGTTGGGGCATAATCGTATAGAGGTCATTGCTAACAATTATTTACGATGATAATAGAGAAAAAAGTGTGTATGTTGATTTGGTGATTTCAACATACACACTTTACTTGTTCTAATCTAATTTTTTTTCTGTACCAAAGAAGGTGTGGCGTTTAAGCGTCCTTTTTTCTTCTCTTGTTATTAACAGCGAAGACGCCAACTGCCAATACCAAGACTGCACAGATAATACCGATGATATACTTGGTATTATTATTCTGCACGGTTTCTGTATTAGTTGAAAGAGCAGGATCTGGAGTTTCTACTTCAAGAACTGCTTCATTAACTTCTTCTGCTGGAGCAGCTTCCGCTGCAACAGCATCCTTTGCTTCATCTACTGACTCAGCAGATTTCTCAACAAGAGTTTCAGGCGATATAACAGGTGTAGAAATAGCATCTGTAAACTCAAATGTGATGCATCCATCTGCAACAGTGAGTGTCTTGCCTGTTTCCTTAAGCTCTCCTGTTTCTTCTGTAAAGATATTTACAACTGTGTCGTCAGCGTAAGGAGACTGCACCTTAAGAATTACAGTATTTCCTTCGGGAAGTGTCGCATCCTGTAAAGAAAGCTTGTATGCTGCAACAAGCTCCTCAGATGCATAAGGCTCAAGGTATGCTGAAAGGTCAAGGTAAAAATCATCATCTGACTTCCAGTTCTCAAATACCCATGAGTGAAGCACATTACCTTCTGCGTCAACGTAGTTGATAGATCCAACCTCATTACCTGATGTTGTAGCATTAAGCTCTCTGCCAGTAATGGTATTCATCGCTGACTCTGCTCTGATGTTAAGATACATGCTGTCAGGAGTACCATCTTCTGAGAAGTGAATGAAGTTGTCTTTTGCTTCATCTGTGATCGCATCAAAGTCATGTGCGTAAACCTTTGCAGGCTTAGTCTCTGTCTTTGTCGCTGCCTTAGACTCTGACTTCTCTGTATTTGATGTAGATGGTGCTACCTCAGATGATGTTGTAGGAGCTGATGCAGTTGATGAATCTGAATGGTAATGATCCAATGGTAGGTCTGCTCCGCCTGCCTCTAACTTCTCAAACACTTCTTCGTTTTCATCCCATGAATTATAATAATTCTCAGGAAACTTTTCTGAACACAATCTTGCAATCTCATACGGATCAGTGATGCCACTGTTCCACAGCTCTTCTCTGTATGCTGCTTCTTCATCAGAGAATGACCATGCATCCCTAGTCTTTGCTGTTACATAGCCAACTGAGCCTACGCACAACAATACAATTATTGCAATTACTCTAAATAAATGTTTCTCCATAATTTTCTTTAACATAATATATTTCCTCCAAAATTACTTTTTATTGTTTTATCTTTGTCCTGATATTACTATACCAAATTATCTGGAATTGCCAGGTTTACAGCAAAATAACTCGACTCCGACTATAACTCGGAGTCGAGTTATTTTCACTTAAACGCCGTACAATATTAGCATGACATGACGTAAAAATCAAGAAATGGAAAATTGAAAAAATAGTTCAAAAAAAGTTTCATCGTAGATAATAAGTCTTCCTAAACATCTTGGAAAATCGGTAAAAAAATGTATAATTACAGTTGTTTTACCATGAAATATTCTTCTACTATTAAGGTTTTACAAAGGATAAAGTATAAATGCCAACAGATACAATATTGGTTACGGACAACAATGGTCCGGATACGCTAAAAATATGGATCATACTGTATTTTATTTTCTTAATACTATATATGGTCGTATGTTTAGTACATGATGTAAAACGAGATATAAGGTTAGAGCAGCTTCCTCCGCAAGAGAAGGTTAATAGCGGTGCTATTCCATCTTGGCTTCAGTACATCCTTAGAATTGTTATTCCTGCTATCGGCGTTTATATCATCGTTAATCATGTAATCGCAATCACAAATGTTGCATCCTGCTCAATGGAGCCGAAGTTGAACGTGGGTAATACCGCAGTTTACAACAGACTTGCTTACAGGAAGTCAGAGCCTTTAAGGGGCGATGTCATTGAGTTTTGGTCTGACGAGTACGGCAAGATTTTCGCCAAGAGAGTTATCGGCGTTGCGGGTGACAAGATTGAGTTCCACAATGGCTTTGTTTACATCAACGGTTTAAAGGCAGACGAGAGCGCATATATCGGTGTAAATGTTGAGACAAACTCAAACAAGACATTTACTGTACCTGACGGATATGTATTTGTTCTTGGTGACAACAGAGAGAACTCACTTGATGCAAGATACTGGAATGAGCCTTATATCTCTTGCGACAGAATCATCGGTAAGTACATTGGTCAGCTTCCATTTGCACTTCCCGGCAAGGCAAGTGAGGGCACTCCTGAAGGTTGATGCTCAAAAACAGATAGCATTGGTACTTATTTTCCCAAACAAAGAACAGCTTCTGGGAAGGTTTGGGAACGGGCTTTGGAACGGGCCATATAGGGCGTGGGGTTCCCAAGTAGCATCACAAGCCTTCTGGATCCTTGTATCAGAATGGCTTGTTTTTTTTTTGCTCTATATCAGGGATGGTTAACCATCCCTGATATAGAGCAGTCCAGACTGCTTACAATCTGGACTGCATAGCAATTTGAATATTTAAACCTCTTGTAAGGCTTCAACCTGAGAAGAAGCAAAGAAAAGTGCTTCAACTATCTTATATTCTTTCTTTCCGTCCTTTGTTTTGCCTGTGAATTTATAAATATCTAGCTTAGATACCGGCTGCTGCTGACGCATTACTTTATATCCCCTTCTTTTCCACTCTCGTGCGGTGTGAATCAATTCCGGCTCGTCAATCAATTCCTTCTTTCCATTCTCTCCGGTCCTTACAAGTCGATTTCCGGACTTCCCGATGACTCCGCTGTTCATTAATTCTACTCTTTTTTGGAAAATTAGTGTTTCATTGCTCATAAATAATATCCTTTCCGTCAGGAAAGCCTTAAGGCATTTCCTGGCTATAAATTATTTTTTAAAGTGTTATAAGATATGCTCTATCAATTAGTTGATCTCTATTCTCTACGGCACAGGCGTTGACTTCCTGGACCATGCTATCAAAGAAATCTAAGTCTACTTCGCCCGTCTTTGGTACTAAAATGCACTCGTGGATTGATGAGGGGATAAGAACAAATTCATGAATACCGATTTGTTCGGCAAGTTCTTTTATTCCCTTTTTATCAATCATTGCGCTCGCTCCTTTAAAGCTAAGTCTGTTGCTGATTACATAGATTTGCGAAGCTGCATCCGTTTCATCAATCTTGGTATCATCAGTTAGTCCCGGAATACTTAAGAAGAGTGGCTCGGCAGTGAATTCCTCGTGATTGTTTCTTTCAGCGATTTTGAATAGCTGATTTTGCGTAATTCCTGCAATCTTAAGCATCTTAGGCTTCATCTTTACGCTAAAGGACTGTCTATTGCATGAATCTCTCAGATAGAGATATTCCTCTATTCCTTCATATGAGCTTTTTCGCTTCACAATATCTTCAGTACCTACGCTCTGAACACCTACATGGACGTGGTCAACAATGTAATCAATATCCGTCAGCTTACTGATGTCAAAATCTAAAACTTTCGTCATTTTTGAAAACTCCTTTTTTATTTGGTTTTTTGGCTCTTGCTCTTGGAGACTGCTTCCAAGATTCTGAATGAGCTTTACTTGAGGGGTGCTTTTAACTTTTTTAAATCCGCTATTTTCCTTATTAACCACCTCCTTTCATATGTTTTGACTGCTTCCTTAGTTCTTTCATTTCGCTATCTATCGGGTTTGCTGCATCATTAAAAGACGGGGAATCTATATATGACAAGGGACAAGGAACGATACGCCGTTAGGGCAGCACTTGCCAGATATGGATTTCCTGTCATGATGCTCTTTGCAAACCGATGGCGAAATAAAAGGACTTAGGGAGCAGTCAATATGGAAGGGGATGGTCAAGGGGAAATACGGATTTAAAAAGAGGGCGCTTTTGAAGCGCGTTGGAGGTAGATTAAAATCACTCATTGTCTGCCCTGCTTTTGGATCTGCTCGGTGCAGATCAGGGGCATGATTGGTCTGGGAGCTCGGGCAGACCTGCGAAGCTGCTGGGAATGGTATAGGGGTGAAAAGTCTATATCATCTAGAGGTCAGGTAATGCCCTTGGGATTTTCTTTTTCTTACATATAATATGTTATATAGCTAGGACAGAATTGAAACCGCGGGCAATACTGTGTTGATAGCTATAGGTCTATTTCATGTCTAGTGTGAAGAAAGGAGAGAAAAACATGAAATTAAAATTTTTGCCAGGAACAGGCGTTGAATTGGCACATGTCGTAGTATCTGGAGGGGTGGTCTATCGGGCATCTAAGGATTCCGATTACAACTTCGTCTCTGGGAATTTAGCAGTTCTGTCACCATATCAGATGAGCAAGACCTTAACTGAAGATCGAGAGGCTTTTGAGAAGGCAGGTATAGAACCTTCAAAAGAATACTTCGATGAATACTACGAGATTACGATTGATTGATAAGAAGTATATATGGTTCAAAACATGATTGTTGAAAGATTATGTAGTAATTAGATGCTCGACCGAGCGAGCTAAAACAGATCTTAGGCTCGCGTGCGTTGCCGCGGATTGTAGTCCGTGGCAGGTGATATTTATGATATCAGGCATTTCTTTATAGCAGACATCTTCTGCTGAAATGTCAAAAGCGTATATGCTTAGCGAACATTTTCGTAATATACGCGCACAACTGAATACTCGTTTATTGACGGGAAACTAACTAATTTGTTGAGCCCGTCAAGGATGCGGGCAGGAAGGAGTGCAAATGAGCACATTTTTAAATGCATTAATTGAAAGCGGTATGGTAAAGGAAATTGAGACGGTCAAGAACGGAGTTAGCTGCACAGGCTATCAGATCGATAATGGCTCCAACGTAAAGCCGGTAATCTATCACTCACCAGAAGAAACAATCGAGGCATTTGTTGCCAGGGCTAGCGAAATAGCAAAGAGCCCTGTTCCACAGATTGATGTTGAGAAGATTACAAGTCATGAGTATTTACTCGACAATGCCTTTGTATGTTTACAGAAAAAGGGCAATGAAGAAATCTGCAAAAGAACTTTCCTTGATTTGGAGATGTATGTAAGGATTGGGGTAGATATTGCAGATGGTACCAGCGGTTCCATTAAGGTAACACAAGGAATATTAGAAAAAGCCGGAATGTCAGAAGACCGACTGTATGAGGCAGCTATTCAAAATTCTGAGAAAAAGGCACATGTTACTTCAATGGCGGAAGCTCTTGGGATGATGACCGAAGAACTTTTTGGTGAGAATCTGTTTTATGTAGCAACTTACCATGATAAAGCACATGGCGCAGGAATTATGGCAGTTACAAAAATACTGCACGAGTTCTGTGAAAAGAAAGGATATGGCAAAATCTATATTCTTCCAAGCTCTACGGAGGAAGTACTGTTTATTCCTAGTGGATATATGGATCCGGAAAGCTTGGCAGTAATGGTTAACTGTGTCAATGAGGAAACTGTTGATCCTAAGTTACAACTGAATCCTACAGTTTATCTATATGATGACGATTTGGGAGAAGTAACAATAGCTTCTTCTTACAACTAAAAATGCCGTAATTATCTTCAATCTACAACTGCTTTATTGCAGACAAATGTGTAATGTTATATCAGAGAGTTTTTCCTCTCTGATATAACCATTTTTAAAGGAGAGTAGAAAAATGAGTGATGTATTTTTGAAGAAGAATAAAGAAGGGAAACTTAAGAAAGTCTCAACGCTTGAGGAAGCTGATTTTGTAAGAATACCAGCTGCATCGTATAAGGAGACTTTTATAAAACATGATACCGAAGATGTTGTACAGATACGGAGGGAGGAGTATAACGGATACCGAAAAATGCTACGTATCATTCGGGATAGGGAACTGCAGCAAATAGACAAAGAAAAGGCGGACACTCATGGATATACAACAAAACATGTTGACGTTAGAAACTTTGATAGATCCAGACCGGAAATAACAGCTTTCTACATTACAAAAACCACGCCTATTTCATTGAAAATAGACCTTTATACAGCATATACACTGGTAAAGAAAGATCTTCAGGAATTCTATGGGTTTATGGATGAACATTTCTTTGTGACAAGCAAGGGGATAAAAAAGGAAATAAAGGAAATAGATCTGTTAGCTGCTTTCAAACAGAGAATAGAATCAAATGATGACCGAGACTACTATGTGTATAATTCTGAATATGGTAGAAAGCTGAAAGAGATTGTGGACGGTTCAGAAGTAATAAGTTTTGGTCCTATAAAGCTTAGTTCTAATTATGTTCAGGGTGTGTATGAGGCATCATATTGGGCCGCAGAACCGATTTAATAGACGATTATGGAAACAACCATCAATCATATTAAACAATATGGCTGATGGTTGTTTTGTACTTGAACAAATAGCCCGTTGGGATCAAAAAAGGAAATCGATATCAAGTATATTCTGATAAATAGTCTAATCTTCCCAATCAGCGCGTCATAGTCTTGAGAAGAATACTTCTTAGTTACATTTTTATAAGTTATTTCATAGTACTCTTCAATGCTGTCTAATTCATCTTCCTCTAGTCTTATTTTATTTTTCATTATGAGAATTTTTTCTTCTGCGGAGTAAATCGAAAACAGCAGAAATGCCCTGTATCCTTAAATAATTAAATGATTCACAGATATATTAAAAGTGGTTATCCCTCAAAATTAGAAAATAAAAATTTTATAAAATTTTAAAATACCGTTTGTTATTTTATTTTCTTACATAAATTATCAATATAAGGAACTTGATACTGGAGGAAACAACATGACATTAGAAGATTATGCACTAAGCTATGCGCACATAGGCTGGAAAGTGCTGCCATTACAGCCCCATGAAAAGAGACCGGCAACCGCACATGGACTAAAGGACGCAACAAACGACCCTGAACAGATAAAGAGGTGGTGGCACGATAACCCCAACTACAATATTGGGATTGCCACAGGCGAAGGCTCTAAGGGGCTATATATCATCGACATTGACGTAGACCACGAAAAAGGCAAGGACGGAGTGCAATTGTTCAAAGAATGGCAGGAAAAGCACGAAAGAATAAGTAATACAGTAACATGCAAAACTCCTAGGGGCGGTTATCATTTATACTTCTACGACCACAACAACTTAAAGAACATCGCCGGTATAGATGGGTGTATTGATACAAGAGCGAATGGTGGATACATCGTAGCGCCGCCAAGCATACACCCGAACGGGGGCACCTACACATGGATACGCTCCCCAAGCGATAAACAAGTCGCTAACCTGCCAAGGGCGTGGTTGGACTTCATATCTAAATATCGAAAGCCAAAGGAACGAGCCGAAGAACACCCCCGAAAAATAACTCAGGGCAACAGAACAAGTACCCTAGTGTCAAAAATCGGGGAACTGTCACACACCAGCCTAGACAAGGCAACAATCAAGGCGACTATCCAAGCGCTAAATAACACGTTTGAACCACCGCTAACTGATGAAGAACTAAATAAAGAAGTATTTCCTGCACTTGATAGGGGATGGCAAGAAGAATACGAAATTCCTCTGCTAAAGACCATCACCGCAAATGATTTGCTACAAAAGGAAATACCCGAGCTTAAATACCTTGTTAAGGGCATTTGCCCTGCAGGCTTGGGGATATTAGCAGCTCCCCCAAAATACTATAAATCATTTATGGCCTTGCAATTATGTGTGGCACTCTCGCAGGGATCAAAATTCTTAGGTTTGGAAACAACTAAAACGGGATGCTTATACTTTGACCTTGAGTCATCTAACCGAAGACCCAAAGACAGATTAAATGCTATGCGTATTGATAAGCTAGACGGGGTGGAATTCGTCACACAGGAAGAGATTCCAAGGAAAAATCATAAAATGATAACACTAGCTACGGGCTTTGAGGTTATGTTGGAGCGCTTCCTAGATAATAACCCCAGTATCGGCTTTGTGGTCATAGATGTATTCAAAAAAATACGGACTGAACAAAAAAAGACTCAATCGCTGTATGAACACGATTATGCAGATATTGAAAAGCTTCAAGCCATTGCAGGAAAGAGAAACATCGCTATACTTATGCTCCACCATACTACCAAAATGAAAGACGTTTCCGATCCTTTCAATAACATGTCCGGTAGTTCAGGGTTATTGGGAGCGGTAGACTTTGCCTGGATCATAAGTAAGGACTCCCGAAGCGACAAGCAAGCCACCTTACACGTTACCGGCAGGGATTTGGAAAGTAACGCCCTGACTATTGAATTTGACAAGGTAGCATTACAGTGGCGATACATCGGAACTTCTGAAGAAATCCAAGCCAAAAAAGAAATGGACGATTATGACCAGCATGCCATCACATTGACAATCCGTAAGTTAGTAGAACAAGGAGGAGGAACGTGGACGGGCACAACCAGCGACTTGATAAAGGCTAGCCACTACCTAGAGAAAGCTATATATCAAAAGCCCCAACAAGTCGGGCGATATATCCAAGATAACATCCACCATTTTGCCATTATGGATGATATCTCCGCAGATTATCAAGTATCTAAGAATCAACGAACATATACTTTTCGCAAAAAAACTAATATTTAATGTATTTTTTGATGTATTTATCGTTTATATGTATTTAATGTATTTGATGTATTTAATGTATTTGTCAGTATTTATGCAACTTTTACAACGAAATATGACAAATACAACAAATACATTAAATACATCAAAAAAACGAATCAATGATTTAGGATTGGCTCAATAGAAAGGAGGTACTACATACAAATGAATCAAGACAATAAAATATTTAGTACTTCCTTAACTATGGTAGTACCGACTAATCATAATCCAAAACATCCTCTCAACAACGATGAAATATGCGACAGAATCATCTATCTGCAAAGAAAAAAAGCTGAGTTTCTTTTTTCTGCTGAGTATGATAACCTCACTAGTATAGCTGATGCTGTCGTCCGTGAATTGGAAGATAAAATTGAAAAACTAAAAATTCAGTATTTGGAGAATGAACTCGGCAAAAAAGTAGCCATCATTAAAAAGCAAAATAAAAAGCTTTTTAGAGTCGCTTTTACAATCGATGGAAAACACTCACAGATTGCAGCAACATCGGTTGATAGGCTTTATGAGAAGATTTTTGGCCATCCTATTCAATTAGGTACCGGTTATAAGCCTGATAGTACTTTGCAAGAGGTGTATGACCTATATTCCAAGTCTAACCACACACCGATAGTGGATAATGAAGGAAATATAACTTACCCAACTTCCACAGCACTTCGCAAGGATCAAGCTTGGAGGAAATACTGGGAAAAAGACATCATTGTGACTATGCCTATAAAAAGTATTGTTGTAGGTGATATCATTGATGCCTTTAAGAGATTAACTGCCAGTCGAAGGTATACTGCAAGGCAGATATCTCAGGCAAAAAGCGTTCTAAAGCAGACATTTGACCACGCAATATGGTTAAAACTGATAGAAACAAATCCTGTAGTCGCAATGCCTAACACTTCTTGTCCAAAAAGAGCTGCTTCTTCTACCAAGAAAGCAACAAATGCTGAAACAAGAGAAAAGCTTGAAAACTATCTCAGTCATCTTCCTAAGCAAACCGTTTACACACTTGCAATCAGATTCTGGCTCAACATTATGCAGCGATCAGGGGAATGGCGAGCTTTGACTTGGGAAGATGTTAATTTTGAGAAGGGAACCATCATAGTAAGACATTCTCTTACACACAGAGAAATCGATGGAAAGCTGGTTACAATTGATGATGAGCACCTAAAGGCCGACGAAGTAATTCGTGAGATTGAAATAACAGAGAAAGCCATATCCATATTAAAGGAGCTTTATCTGTTTAATGGCCAAAAACACTATGTCTTCAATAGTTCTCGTGATGGCAAGTTACCAATTGCTGCTAATCGTCTCAACGAGAAGATCAAGGAATACTGTAAGATTGTTGGTATCGAACCGCTTTCAACTCACTGTCAGAGACGCGGCGCAATTCAAGATGCTTACACAGCAGGAATGCCCGAAGATCAGATAAGAGCTACCGCAGGTCACTCAGACAGCACAATGACACGCTACTACAACAGAAACAACAACAGCACTCTAAGTAAAGAACTACAGACCAAAATATTTGGCTAAAGGTCACCGTGTTTGGTCACCAATTGGTCACCAATTTTTAAAGAATTGCAAAAGAAAAACCGCTCAACTGAGCGGTTTCTAGCAATCGGAGTGACGTGATTCGAACACGCGGCCCCTACCTCCCTAAGATAGTGCTCTACCAACTGAGCCACACCCCGACGACGTGTTTTATAATATCACGGTCCAAAACAAAATGCAACACTTTTTTTATTCAATTCCAAAACTTCCGTCGGAATACTTCAGAACCCAGTAACCATGCCCTGTTCCGCAGTCTTCATAGTAGGTTCTTTCAATGATTTGGGGCTTATTTTCTTCAATTTTTTTTGAATTTTTTTCTTCTTTTGAAGAAGTTTCTTCAAAAATGGGGGCCAAAGGTGTGGTTTGGTCCTGAAGAGTTGTAATAGCCGCATCCTCATTTTCTTTCATTTCTGCTATAGCTTCTGATTTCATATCCGGGTTCACTTCTGTCTCCACTTCTATCACAGGTATGCTGCTGTCTTTGCCGGCTGCGGACATGAGAAGTGCTGCTCTGTATGCAGGTACAAAGCTGTACAGCATAAGATTCAGAACAAATACGCTAAACACCGCGCCCGATATAACCAAAGCTATCCCCAGCATTCGCTTCATAGACTCATTCTCCTTAATCATTCATTTAGTAGTTAACTGTATAAGTAGCAGATTTCTCTAAAGGCTTGGCAGGATAGGAACTATAGGTCTGCTTGTAATAACCATCTCCCTTGGCATCCTGCATTTCCGCATCGAAGATAAACCATTCATCACCCATTTTGACCTCTGTCCAGGCATGGGGCGTTCTGCCGCCCAGGGATGAGGTTACGGTGCCGGTGCAGATCTTGGTCTCATAACCAAGGCCTCTTGCGATATAGCCAAAGGCCGCCGCATAGTTATAGCAATTGCCTTTTCCGGTATCAAACAAGTTAACGGCGTAGGTCAGCGGCCAGTTCCCTGTGGGAGTTTCATAGCTTCGTTCATAGGCTGCTGCCTTTACCAGAAAATCAAAGCTTCGCTTGAGCTGCTGCTTCTGGCTCATATTTCCATTGGTACAGGCCTCTATAAGCGCTGCTGTCTGCTTCATGACATCCGTCTCGGGCTTGATAAGAGTGCCGTCGGCCTTTCTCCACATGAGGCCAGCCTGTGTATGAACAAAATGTTCTCCGGGAACCTCTTCCAAAAGAGCTCCATCCATAGCCTGCGTCTCAACAACGGCCCTTATCTGCTTCCTCAGGGCATCTCCCACGCCATGGAGTGCGTTCTCTCTGATGGAAACCACCGTCTGAGGTATAGCCGCTCCGGTAAGCGCTGCCGGAAAACACAGTAGCTCAGTCATCTCCTTGTCATACAGGCAGTTGCTGTAGGATGCGTAATAAGGATTGTTCTCGCTTACGGTTATGGACCTAAGGTTGATCAGATTTCTGAAGGCAGACGAAGTTATCTCCGTCACATCACTTCCTATATGAACCGTCGTTATGCCGGTATTAGCGGCAAAAGTCGCAGAGTCTATCACAGTAAGGTTGTCAGCCTTGCAGGGCAGGGATAAAAAGAGAACACATCCCACGATACAAGCGGATACAGCCGCAATTATTCTTTTGTATAGGCAAAAGGCTCTCTTCATCCGCCGGGCTCCTTATGGTTAATTATCGTAAAATAGGTGTGTATACTCCGAATTTTTCTCTTACTGAAGCGTAGGAATAGCCCTTCTTGGCATCGCCACCCTCACTGGGGTGCTTGCCATAGCCCGCCAAAGGATAAGTGGGGTCCGCAAACCCCTCCTGGCCATCAACTATAACCTGACACCATTGATCTGCCCATTGATTAATATTCTTGTGATACCAGGTAATGCCCATGTAATCCAGAACAAGTCCAAGAGCCCTTGTGGCTCCTGCGCAGGAGTACTCTCTTCCGATAAATACTCCGTAGGCAGTTCTGTATATCTTTCCTTCAGTTGTATATGTTCCAAGTGCACAATACGCCTGAACTATACCGCTGGCATATGCAACCTTCTCGATATCCTTGACCTTCTCTACTTCTTTGGTTTTCTTGCTACTCTTTTTGCTGTTTTCCTTGCCTTTATTCTTTTCATCAGCCTCTGCCTGCTTCTCAGCGTCTATGGCAGCGGCTCTGGAATTGATATGGTCGGCAATCTGCTTGGCTATGCTCCTTGCCTGAATCTCCTGGGCATAGGTCATTCCGCCGTTATCATGAGTTGTCTTCTGAACAACTACCACGTCCTCTTTGCCGGTCGGAACAACATAATCAATGCTGTCACCGATAAGCCTGTTAGCGACCCTTTTTTCCTTTATTCCGAAGATAACATAGTGTTCAATAAGCTTGTTGGCATCCGGCCCGTATGCCTGTCTTAAATCTTCATAATTGAGGTAGTAAAAAAGCGGATTGTACTGATTCTTATAATCTACCCCGTTATAAACTGTTGTCCCCTTTGCAAGCTGCGTATAGGGATCATCCTTGGCCAGGGCAACAGTTTTGCCTGCTCCTATAGGCATCGCCAGACATAACATCATGAATACAGAAAGAAACATGCATGCAGATCTCTTCAGAATGCGCTTCATAACCTTCTTACCCCACATCTTTTTTTATTTTCGGGCGCAACAAAAAAACGCCGATAAGAACTTATCATTAATCTTATCGGCATTTTATATCACGACTTTAATAATTTATAAATTTATTTTTCAATGGATTTTTCCTGCGGGGCACACCGGCTGCAATGATACAAGCCGCAATGATTATCATAAGAACCCTCATGTAAAGCCTGCTGTCATCTGAAGTTTCAGAGCGCCTTGCTCCCAAAACCTGCAAAGTAGCATCTATTTCATTACCTGCTCCCAGCTTTTCCGGCAAAATAGTGCCTGAAACAGTTCCTCTCTTGCCAAGAGTCCTATCTGCAGAGGGCTCTGCCTTGCCGGTAGTTCCCGGAAGAGGAGATTCAGAGTCTTTCCTGCCGGAACTTCCGTCCACCAGCACCAGTTTGCCATTGATCCTGGTCACGCTGTAGTAGCCGGATACATCCTTGCCCTTCTCATCCACAATCCTGAAGGAAGTGATCTCGTTGACGCTACTGCCCACTCCTGTCTGACTTCCGTTAAACACCACATCCGTAAGCTTGTGTCCCTTAAGAAGGCTTCCCTTTGTTATGGTCACCTCATTGTTGGTTATGGTGCTGCCATCGTCATTTTTGACCGTGGAGCCGGCCTTGATGGTGATCTTGCGCTGTGTAACCTTGACATTTCCGTTGCTGCTTAAGGTCTTAACTTCTCCGCCTATTTTTTTGCCATTGGAATCATAGAGAACGATATCCCCAGGGGCTACAACATTGGAACCGGACATAAAGGGAATAGTGTAGTTTAAAGGTTCCTTAACTGTCGTATATGCGCCGCCCACATTTACTGTATAGGTGGTGCCCAAAAAGCTGATAACCGTCTGTTCACGGGCCTGCCTTGCTACATCGCCGTCGCCGGCCATAAGCCCTGCTTCATCACTGCTACTCTTGTCCTCGGAAATCGGATCTCCATAGGGACCATAGTATCTCACCAGGGACTCCCCAGGATTCTTGAGGTTCTCAAGCCTGATAACATAGCCTCCGACAACATGCTCCTTGCCATCATATTGCAGCTCGGCGCTGGGTGCCACTGTCTGAATCGAGAAAACAACTTCAGGCTCCACCGGCTGCTCAGGCTCCGGCTTCTCCGGATCTGTAGGTGCCGGGTCTGAAGGCTCGGGATCCGTTGGTTCAGGGTCTGTAGGCTCGGGATCCGTTGGTTCAGGGTCTGTAGGTGCCGGCTCTGAAGGCACCGGTTCTGAAGGCGCCGGTTCCGATGGCTCAGTAGGTTCCGAGGGTTCCGACGGTTCCGACGGCTCCGGTTCTTCCGGATTCGCAGGCTCCGATTTTTCTTTTATTCTTATTACTCCATCAACGTGAATTTTGACATCCTGATTAGGTGCCAATGTAGAAGCAGTTTTGATAACATACCAAATGACATAATGCTGATCCGAATCAAACTCGCCAACGACGCTCTTGATCTCATCAGCGGTAGGAACTCTGTCGAGAGAGGCGGTGACTTCATTAGCGGCGGTAAATCCATCCTGAAGCAGATTATCCTCGCTTCCGCCTTCCGACACAAGATCAGTGTGCGAAGCTATCCCATTTATCCTTATAGGATCCGAATAATCCGTTCTGGGATAGCTTCCGGGTTCCACCGGAATATCTCCGCCTACACCATTGCCTCTGATATAGAAGCACACATCACTTTTTTCCCCATTATTTTCATACACGGCGTCGTGCAGTCCATTTACAACCTTGGTTGTTTCTGCGGATTCTGCGGCATAAGACGTAAAGCTGATACTTCTGCTCCCCATAGCAGTAAGTAGTATTAGCGGCATCAAAACCAGCACAAGTACTCTCCGCGAAAACTTTTTCATCCCACATTTTCTCCCACAAGGTTATAAAAATATATAATCAACATACCGTTATATAATATCAGATGCTAAATCACAGATTCAATCATATTGGAAATTATTTTTGTATACGTGGTCAGTTTTCCTGATTATTTATTTCAATATGTCCATCGCATCAGCTACAGAGGACACTCCGATGATCTCAATACTCGAAGCGCAGGTCTTAAGCTTCCCTGCCAGTGCCTTAGGAACAATGCAGGTCTTGAAGCCAAGCTTGGCTGCTTCCTGAACCCTGTTCTCTGCCATGCTGACGCTCCTTACCTCTCCCGAGAGTCCCACCTCTCCGAAGGCGATAATATCGTCGGCGATCGGTCTATTCTTAAAGCTGGAAATAAGCGCAAGACATATCGCCAGATCAAGCGACGGCTCAGCTATCTTCATTCCTCCCGCCAGATTGACATAGGCATCAAAATCCCCGAGAGACAGCCCTATTCTCTTCTCCAGAACGGCCATAAGAAGGTTCACCCTGTTATAGTCCGTTCCGTTGGCCTGACGCCTTGGGAATCCGAAATTGGTGTGGCACACAAGGGCCTGTATCTCAAGCAGAATAGGCCTTGTCCCCTCCACTGAGCAGGTAACAATGGAACCGCTGGCATTCTCCGGCCTTCCCTCCAGCATGAACTCAGAAGGGTTCAGAACCTCCTGAAGGCCCCTCTCTCTCATCTCAAAGACTCCTATCTCATTAGTGGAGCCAAAACGGTTTTTTACCGCCCTTAAAATGCGATATGAGGCATGTCTGTCCCCTTCAAAGTAAAGAACAGTGTCCACCATATGCTCAAGAACCCTGGGGCCTGCCACCTGGCCTTCCTTAGTGACATGTCCCACGATAAATACCGTAATATTCATGCTCTTGGCGATACGCAAAAGAACGGACGTGGACTCCCTGACCTGGGATACACTGCCCGGAGCGGACGAAACATTCTCATTGTACATTGTCTGAATGGAATCTATTATGATGACCTCAGGCTTAGTGCGGATCACAGCCTCCTCTATATTAGACAGATTGGTCTCACACATGAATTTGAGAGTATCGGAAAAATCTCCGATCCTGTTGGCACGAAGCTTGATCTGCCTAAGGGATTCCTCACCTGAGATATACAGAACTTCTTTTTTGTCGCCGGATAAAAAACCCGCAACCTGAAGAAGAAGTGTTGACTTGCCGATACCGGGATCTCCTCCCACAAGAATAAGGGATCCTCTTACAAGGCCCCCTCCCAGAACTCTGTTAAGTTCTCCAATGTGGGTATCTGCCCTCTCCTCATCCTCCATGACAATTTCATTAAGGGTCTTGGGACTAACATATTTGGTATCCGGTGCCGTACCAATCCCCTTGGGCGCCTTGCCTGCAGGCTTAACAGTTTCTTCTACCATGGTATTCCACTGCTTGCACCCGGGGCACTGTCCCATCCACTTGGAGGATTCGTAGCCGCACTCCTGGCAAAAGAATACCGTTTTCATTTTAACTGCCATTTTATTCTCCCCAAACAATAGTTTTTAAAGAAAGAGCTTCCCGAACAAATCGGAAAGCTCTCATGATTTACATCTTATTTCTCAACTTTAACAGATACGAGGCCCTCTCCGGAGAGCTCTACGCTAAGATTAAGTTTGCCTCCCAGATTGGTGGTCATCTTACCAATACTGCTACCGTTTACATATACGCTGTATTCTGTGTTCTCCAGAAGTCCCAGCGTAATCTGTGCATCATTGTCTCCTTCTACACTGAATTCAACACCGTTATCTGTTTCCTTAAACTCCGTAACCGTTGTTCCGGGTACGGATTCATATATGAAGTTTTCATTGCACTCGAGCTTGGTAATATCCTTGTAGGTCTTGACCTTGAGAATATCTCCGTTGTGCTCAAAGTTCTCAAGTTTAGTCTTCTCCGGAAGCTTGTAGTTACCAAAGCTGATACTTCCGTTCTCCTCAGCTCTAATCAACTGTTCTACAACAGCCATGATGACCCTCCTAAAAATATGTTATAGGTAAAGCTTAAATGTTAATATCATTATAAATGATGCCCGTCTATTATCAAATTAATTTTTTCTTATTTTTTGAGGTGGGTTTCCTTGTATTTACGGTGCGCTTAACCTTAGAGGTCTTAGCTGTTTTGGTGGTTTTCACCGAGACCTTTTTGACGGAAGCTTCCTTGCCGTCCTTCCCTACAAAGACAATCTTGTCGTCCTTGAGAGCTACGGTAACGTCCATTCCTGCCTTGATATTGCCCTTAAGGAGTTCCTCTGCCATGGCATCCTCGATAGTGGACTGAATAGCTCTCTTAAGAGGTCTTGCTCCCATCTTGGCATCGGAATGCTTGGTTACGAGATACTTCTTAACAGCAGGTGAGATGGTAAGGTTGATATCCATCTGAGCCTTGCATCTCTTGGAAAGGTTCTGTGAAAGAAGGGTTACGATATCCATCATCTCCTTCTCATTGAGGGTATGGAATACCATGATCTCATCTATACGGTTAATGAACTCAGGCTTAAAGAGTTTCTTGACCTCGTCCATAACTCCCGACTTCATGTCCTCATAGTCCTTCTTGGCATCTGCTCCGGCGCCAAAGCCAAGCTTCTTGGGATCTACTATCCTCTGAGCACCTACATTGGAGGTCATGATAAGGATGGTATTCTTGAAGCTGACCTTTCTGCCCTTGGCATCTGTGATGTGACCATCATCCAGTACCTGAAGAAGGACGTTGAATATATCGGGATGAGCCTTCTCTATCTCATCAAAAAGAATAACGGAATAGGGGTGTCTTCTTACCTTCTCGGAGAGCTGACCACCCTCGTCATAGCCTACATATCCCGGAGGTGAACCGATCATCTTGGATACCGAATGGCCTTCCATATACTCTGACATATCAACTCTGATAAGAGCATTCTCATCTCCGAACATTGCCTCGGCAAGAGCCTTGGACAGCTCAGTCTTACCTACACCGGTAGGGCCAAGGAACAGGAAGGAACCGATGGGTCTGTTGGGATCCTGGAGTCCTACTCTTCCTCTTCTGATTGCCTTGGATACAGCCTTAACAGCGTCCTCCTGGCCGATAACTCTCTTGTGAAGTACTGATTCAAGCTTAAGGAGCTTCTCTGATTCCTTCTCCGCAATCTTCTTAACGGGGATTCTGGTCCACTCCGCTACAACCTCTGCGATATCGTTCTCTGTAACAACATAGGCTGAGGACTGCTGTTTCTTCTTGTCGGCAGACTTAGCTCTTGAGAGCTTGCCCATAAGAAGGTTCTGCTCTTTGTTGAGTTCTCCCGCCTTCTTGAAATCAGATTCCTTGAGGGCTGACTCGATCTCGCCGTCAAGAGAACTTATCTTATCCTCCAGCTCCTTGATCTTGGGAGATACTCCCATTGTGCGAAGCCTTACGGCAGAAGCTGCCTCATCTATAAGGTCAATTGCCTTGTCGGGAAGATTTCTGTCGTTGATGTATCTCTCGGAGAGATCAACGGCAGCCTTGATAGCTTCAGGAGTAACACTTACCTTGTGATGCTCCTCGTACTTGCTAACGATACCCTTGAGGATATCTGTAGCCTCTTCCTTGGTGGGTTCATCCACGTTGACAGGCTGGAATCTACGCTCAAGCGCAGCATCTTTTTCAACATATTTCCTATACTCTGTGATGGTGGTGGCACCTATCATCTGTATCTCACCTCTGGCGAGAGAGGGCTTGAGAATATTGGAAGCATCAATGGCTCCCTCCGCGCCGCCGGCGCCGATAAGAGTGTGCATCTCATCTACGAAAAGAATGATATTGCCGTCCTCGGCAACCTCTTTGATAACCTTCTTGATCCTCTCCTCAAATTCGCCTCTGTACTTGGAGCCTGCGATCATTCCTGAAAGATCAAGGGTAACAAGCCTCTTGTTCTGAACTGTAAGAGGAACATTTCCTGCAGCTATTCTCTGGGCAAGTCCCTCCACAACCGCGGTCTTACCTACACCGGGTTCGCCTATAAGGCAGGGATTGTTCTTGGTCCTTCTGCTGAGGATCTGAATAACTCTCTTGATCTCCCTCTCTCTTCCGATGACGGGATCAAGCTTGTTCTCAAGAGCAAGAGCTGTCATATCACGACTGTACTGAGCCAGAATGGAAGCCTTCTTGCCTGTCTTAGGCGCAGCCTTCCTGCCAAGATCCTCCTTGACCAGATTGGGATCCTCTCCCATGGCTGCAAGGGTCTCAGCGTATATCTTCTGTACAGGTACATTGAGAGTGCTGATGAGTCTTACCGCAACATTCTCTCCCTCCTTGATAAGAGCAAGCAGAATATGCTCTGTACCTGTCTTGTCCGCGCGAAATCTCTCGGCCATTCTGTGAGCCTCTTCAAGGACCTTCTCAGCTCTGGGAGAGAAACCGTCCTTATCAAGGGTTCTTACGCTGCTGTCAGGAACGATAAGGTCTCTTATCATATCCATCATGCGATTCTCATCAATGCCGTTGTCTATAAGTATCCTGGATGCGACACTACCGTCCTCCAGGATAAGGCCCATAAGAATATGTTCGGTGCCGACATAATTAAGCTTGAGGCTTCTGGCTGTCTTCTTGGCCAGTTTAAGGGCATCTGAAGCCATTACTGTAAACTTGGAATCCATATATTGCCTTCCTTTCCTTACTGAATCTTATCGATAAAATTGTCATACAGCTGATCCACAAGACTGTGAATCTCATCTCTGTCTATTCCCTTGCAAATAGCTCTTGCCAGAACCACGGCCAGTTCCTGTTTGGCCTCGGTAAGAGCCTTGAGCTTGTTGATATCAAGGGCTATGATAGCCCCTCTTCTCCTGTCGATCTTGACAAATCCGTCCTGCTGCAGGATGGAATAGGCCTTGTTGACAGTATGCATATTGATGCCTATGGTCTCAGCCAGCTGTCTGACACTTGGGAGCTGTTCTCCCTCATGAAACTGTGAAGTTGCAATACCAAGGATTATCTGATTGCAGAGCTGCACATATATCGCTTCATCACTGTTAAAATCAATCTCAATGATCATATCCGTCACCTTCGTTTCCCGATAAAACAATATTTTCACGATTGTGATATGTTTAGTATAACAGATATTACAATAAATTGAAAGTCCCGGCGGAAAGCTCCGTAAATACAAGATAATCCCCGGATTTGCATCCGGGGATCTTAATCTAACCTTATTCAGATATTATTTCTCATCATCAAGATCAAGGAACTCAAACTCAAAATCGTCATCATCACCGATGAAGTTCCTGGTCTTTCTCTTGGGAGCTGCATTTCTTACAGGTCTCTCGGGCTCGGGAGCTCTTCTTGAAGGACGATCATCCTCTGCATTTCTCTCAGGTCTTACAGTTCTCTCATCGCTTCTTCTGTAGGAAGTTGCCTCGGGAGCAGGTCTTCTTGCGGGATTTGCATCACGAACTTCTCTGCCGCCTCTTCTCTCAGCTCCTCTTGCAGAAGCATAGGATTCCTCGTCATCCTCTTCGGGTCTTACGGTTCTTTCCCTTCTTCTGACAGGTCTCTCCTCTTCAGGCTCCTCTTCTCTTGCAGGTCTCTTCTTAGGAGCATAACGATCGTACTCTTCCTCTTCTTCCTCATCCTCATAGTACATAGCGTCTCTGAGCTTGAGAACAAGAAGTACAACCGCTACAGCAAGTGCTGCTGCAACAAGTGCAAGGATAACAACAACTGTCTTATATTTCTTGTTGGCTGCGGAGAGTTTGCCAAGAGCTTCTGTGCTCTGAGCTGCCTCTATAAGCTTCTTAACCTTAACTCTGTAACCTTCAACATTGTCATAGAGATACCAGGTATTGGTTCCCTCTTCGTCTGCTGTATAAACAAGTGAATATGTTCCGTCACCTACGTCTGAAGCTGTAGCCTGTGGCTGCTCTGACTCTGAACCGTTCTCGCCTTCGCCGCCTTCGCCGCCTTCTGTAGCCTCAGGGTTCTCACCCTCGCCGCCTTCTGCAGGAGCTGCACCATCTCCGCCCTCGGCAGGTGCTGCCTCAGATATTACAACGAGATCGCTTCTTACGAAACCTGTTTTGCCGTTTGAACCAAAGGTTACCTGATACCAGGTCTTGCCATCCTTGTCGGAAGCTTCGCCTGTGATAGTAACATTCTCTCCCTTGGTGACCTTACCAACGGAATCATAACCAGTGCCTGCGCCGCCTCTTACGTTAACGCTCTCTGAAGTAACTGTAGCTGTCTTCTGCTCTGTAGCTGTAACAGTGGTGGCCGGAAGGTCCGGTGCTGCTTTGTTCTCTGTCTGTGTGCTGCTGTTTGTTGATGTGGATGTCTTGGGAGCTGAATCACCTGACTTGGTAACCAGATCGCTTCTTACGTATCCGTACTCGCTCTTATTAACGAAGATCTTGTACCATACATAACCTGACGCATCAGTTGACTCGTCAACGATGTCGATCTTATCTCCCTTCTTGAGACTGGACACCTGTGAAGCTGTGGTGCTTGCGGAGGATCTCACCTTGACATTATCGGATGATACCACTCCCGTAGTCTGTGTGTAAGCTGCTGCACTGAAGGATGCGCCCACAAAAACAGTGGATGCAACAACAAGTGAAAGCGCAAAAGTAACTAATCTCTTTCCCAACTTTTTATTCATTTTACCTCCTTCGCATCATCGATAGCCTTTCCAATATCGTGACGCATATATTTATTATCAAAGCTTACCCATTCTGTGGCCTCGTAAGCTTTGGTTCTGGCTTCCTGTAATGTATCCCCTTTAGCGGTAATGCCAAGAACACGTCCGCCGCTGGTAACTATTCCCTCAGCAGTAGCTTTGGTTCCCGCATGGAAACAGTAGTAACCGTCTTTCCCCTTGAAGTTCTCAAGGCCCTTGATGAGCTTGCCCTTCTCATAGCTTACAGGGTAGCCCTCGCTGGCAAGAACAACGCAGACAGCAGCCTTATCTTCAAATTCAAGCTCTGTCTCTGCAAGCCTTCCATCAATGCAGGCATTGAAAACATCTATAATATCAGTCTTAAGTCTTGGAAGTACAACCTGAGCCTCGGGATCACCAAATCTTGCATTGTACTCAAGGACTCTTGGTCCATTCGGTGTAAGCATAAGTCCGAAGAAAATAACTCCCTTGAACTCTCTGCCTTCCTTAGCCATGGCCTCAACCGTTCTTCCGTAGATATTCTCTCTGCAGAACTTGTCTACTTCCTCTGTATAGAAGGGACTGGGTGAGAAATTACCCATTCCTCCTGTATTAAGTCCCGTATCTCCGTCTCCCGCTCTCTTGTGATCCTGAGCTGAAGACATGAGCTTGTAGGTCTTACCGTCAACAAATGATAAAACAGAAACCTCTCTGCCGGTCATGAACTCTTCGATAACCATGTGATTGCCGGCATCTCCGAACTTCTTATCCTGCATGATCTCCTTGACTCCGGCCTTGGCCTCATCAAGGTTCTGACAGATAAGAACTCCCTTACCAAGAGCAAGTCCGTCAGCCTTAAGAACTATCGGGAACTTAGCTGTCTCAAGATATTTAAGGGCATCCTCAGCATTGTCAAAGTTCTCATAGGCAGCTGTGGGAATATTGTACTTCTTCATAAGATCCTTGGAAAAAGCCTTGCTTCCCTCAAGGATAGCTGCATTCTTACGTGGTCCGAATACTCTGAGGCCCTCTGCCTCGAAAGCATCAACGATACCGCCTACCAAAGGATCATCCATACCCACAACGGTAAGATCGATCTCTTTTTCCTTAGCAAAAGCTACAAGCTTGTCAAACTCCATGGGAGTGATCGGTACACATTCCGCAAGCTCAGCAATTCCACCGTTACCGGGGGCGCAGTAGATCTTGTCTACCTGTTTGCTTCTGGATACTGCCTCGGCGATGGCGTGCTCCCTTCCGCCTCCTCCAACAATTAAAACCTTCATCTAAATACCCTCTCCATACAATCAGAATAAAGCATCAGGGTCGTAGCCTTCTATTATAACACGGTGATCCTTGACCGTAACCCTGTTGTTTGCGATAAAATCAATGGCCATGGGAAGAATCTTCCACTCAGCCTGTTCCATGATCCTCTTCTGCAGAACCTCCGGTGTATCATCCTGTCTTATCATGACAGGCTTCTGCAAAATGATAGGTCCCGTATCCGTTCCCTCGTCCACAAAATGCACCGTAGCACCGGATACTCTGACACCTCTCTCCAGAGCCTTCTCATGAACCTTGAGGCCGTAATAGCCGGTTCCGCAGAAGGACGGAATAAGTGACGGATGTATATTGATGATCCTATTGGGAAATGCCTTAACTACCTGCTCAGGGATTACCACAAGACATCCAGCAAGAACAATAAGGTCAGGGGCTGCATCCTGCAGGATCTGCAAAAGAGCATCGTTGAAATCGCTCCTGTTCTCAAACTCCTTGGGACTCTTGACCACATAGGGAATGCCTGCCTTCCTGGCTCTCTCTATGGCATAGGCATTGGGGTTGTTGCTGTATACCAGGCAGATCTCTGTATTAGTAATTCTGCCATCAGCTATACTGTCGATGATTGCCTGCAGATTGGTTCCTCCGCCGGACACCATTACCGCGATCTTCATACCAGCTCTACACCCTTCTCTCCGGCCTCGGTGTTTCCGACAATCCATGCCTTCTCACCGGATGCCTCAATAGCTTTAAGGGTAGCCTCTGCATCAGCAGGATCAACGGCAAGCACCATTCCAAGGCCCATGTTAAAGGTGTTGTACATCATCTTATCTTCAATCTCGCCCGTCTTCTGCATAAGCGGGAAAATAGGCGGTATATCATAGCTGTCTTTCTTAACTACAGCCTTAATTCCATCAGGAAGCATTCTCGGAATATTCTCATAGAAACCGCCGCCTGTGATGTGGCTGCAGCCCTTAACCTTAATTCCTGCATTCTTGATGGATTTCATCATCTTTACATATATTCTGGTGGGAGTAAGAAGTGTCTCTCCGAGAGTTGCTCCAAGTTCATCTATGTAGGTCTCGAGGTTCTCTTTGTTTACCTCAAATACCTTGCGGACAAGTGAAAAACCGTTGCTGTGAACGCCGCTGGAAGCTACACCGATAAGAGTATCTCCGGCCTTGATGGTGCTGCCATCGATCATGTCCTTGCGATCAACAACTCCAACAGCAAAACCTGCAACATCGTATTCATCCTCAGGCATAAGTCCGGGATGCTCAGCTGTCTCACCGCCGATAAGTGCTGCCTCTGACTGTTTACAGCCCTCTGCTACTCCCTTAACGATAGCTGCGATCTTCTCGGGAATGTTCTTGCCACAGGCAATGTAATCAAGGAAGAACAAAGGCTCTCCGCCTGCGCAGGCCACATCGTTAACACACATGGCAACCGCATCGATACCGATGGTATCATGTTTATCAAGAAGGAATGCAAGCTTGATCTTGGTTCCGACTCCATCGGTTCCCGATAACAGAACAGGGTCTTCCATGTTCTTAATGTCCTTAAGGGAAAAGGCTCCCGAGAATCCGCCGAGACCACCCAAAACCTCAGGTCTCATTGTTTCCTTAACATATCCCTTCATCAGTTCCACAGACTTGTATCCGGCCTCGATGTCTACGCCGGCCTTCTTGTAATCCAGTGCCATATCTACTCCTTTTCTATTAACAGCCTTACATGAAAGCAGGCTGATTATTTACATCAATAATTTTTGTAACCTGTTTCCTGTAATCTGGCGTCCTTTGCCACTACGCTGTCCTTCAAAGAAGCCTTGTATTCTTTTAATTTCTGTAAAAGTTCATTATCGGAGGTTGCCAGGATCTTGGCTGCCAGAATACCTGCATTGGCGCCTCCGTTGATCGCCACTGTGGCAACGGGTATACCACTTGGCATCTGTACTATACTATAGAGGGAATCCCTACCTCCGAGTGAGGTGGTGTGCATCGGAATACCGATAACCGGCATTGGGAATATAGCTGCGCACATACCGGGAAGATGAGCTGCCATACCGGCACCTGCTATGATTACCTTGAAGCCCTTCTCCTCAGCGGTATTAGCAAATTCAAAAAACTCCTCCGGCTCCCTGTGAGCTGAAATAATCCTCATCTCATAGGAAATACCGAACTGATCCAGTATCTCTGCGGCCATAGCCATAACAGGCATATCTGAATCACTGCCCATTACTATTCCTACCTTTGCCATTTCACTCCTCCTAAATAATAACACTATTTCGTCTTACGTATCATACCATACCACAAGATATTGTGCCATGTTTATTTTGCACAGAAAATAGAATTTATCTAAGGCCCAATATCAGGATAAACACTATGAAAGCTAATGCCAGAAAGTTGAGAATGATTCCGATATTCGGAAAAACCTTAAAAATATCCCGTTCAAATCTTGACTTAATACCGAGAACCAATCCCACTACAGAAAAAATCGCCGCAACAAAAGCCGCTGCGGCATATTTCAAGGTAGCCTCTCCCCCTGCCTTAAAGGTTAAAAAGACAGAAATTCCAAGCGAAGTCACCGATATAACACCCAGAATGGTGGACATTATGCCCTTCTCCGGGTGTCTGTTATCAGTGAACATGTACTTGTCCATTACAGGCTCAAATTTTCTTTTTAATTTAAGTTTAAGCTTAGTCTTTGTATCTTTCATCAGATTATGATCTTCTTGCGGCTTCCAAGAAGCTTGGCTCCACTGATAATCAGAAGAACGCCTGCTGCCACTCCTGCGATTATAGAAATTACACCAAATGCGATATTAAGTCCGCCGGTGCTTCCAAGTACCTTGTATGTATGCTCATCCATCAAAAAATACCTCCTTATTTTGCGCCGTACTCTGCGTAATATTCGTCAATAGCCTTCTTGATGTCCTTGCCAAGAATAACCTCACCGTCGATAGGTCTGTTATAGAGGTAGCTTACAACATCATCCATTGTTACAATGGCATGTGCGCTAAAGCCATATCTCTCCTTGATCTCATCAAGAGCGCTGCCATCGCTGTCCTGACCCTTTTCCTGTCTGTTGAGAGAAACCATAAGTCCCACGATATCGCAGTCAGCCTGCTCCTGAATTATCGGAACTGTCTCCTCGATGGACTTGCCTGAAGTTGTAACATCCTCGATGATAAGGACTCTGTCACCGTCGCGAAGCTTGGAACCAAGAAGGATTCCCTTGTCGCCGTGATCCTTAATCTCTTTTCTGTTGGAGCAATATCTGATCTCTCTGCCGTAGAGTTCGCTGATGGCAACTGCTGTGATAACAGCAAGAGGAATTCCCTTGTAGGCAGGTCCGAAAAGAACGTCGAACTCAAGACCAAAGGTATCATGAATAGCCCTTGCATAGTACTCACCCAGCTTGCGAAGCTGTGATCCTGTGACATAGGCTCCCGCATTCATGAAAAACGGGGACTTTCTTCCGCTCTTAAGCGTAAACTCCCCAAACTTAAGCACGTTGCTGTCCACCATAAACTCAATAAATTCTTCCTTGTACCTTTCCATATCCCTCAAACTCCTTTATCCCAAAATTTATATTTATCTTTTGTTGTACCAATTATTTAGAAGCCAGGGCATCAGCGATGTCCTTCTTCATATCAAATACAGCAGCTCTGGCGGCTTCTCCCACCTTGCCGTCATTAAACTGCTTGTAGTTCTCGCTCTTCCATGCTGCGATAATTCCTCTGGAGGAATTGACGATGGCTCCAAGGCCGTCCTTGTTGAAGAAGTGAACCAGATCCTTGCCCTTGCCGCCCTGAGCGCCGTAGCCCGGAACCAGGATATAAGCATGAGGCATGATATCACGAAGAACCTTGCCCATCTCTGGGTAGGTTGCTCCAACAACGGCGCCAACATTGCTGTAGGCTCCATCCATGGACTCTGCGCCCCACTTCTCAACCTGTTCACCCACGTGCTCGTAGAGAGGTCTTCCGTCTATGAGGCGATCCTGGAACTCTCCGCTGGAAGGGTTAGATGTCTTAACCAGAACAAAGATGCCTTTATCCTCCTTGTTGCAGACAGAAATAAAAGGCTTTACACCATCGGAACCCAAATAAGGGTTGACTGTGGCAAAATCCTCGTCAAATCCCTTAAATACCTTGTCGACGATCTTGACGCCGCCAAGGTGTCCGACAGCATAAGCCTCTGATGTTGAGCCGATGTCGCCTCTCTTTATGTCGCCGATTACCATAAGCCCCTTGTCCCTGCAGTAATCCACTGTTTTCTTAAAAGTAATAAGTCCCGGAATTCCAAGCTCCTCATACATAGCGATCTGAGGCTTAACAGCCGGAACCACGTCATAGATATTGTCGATTATTTCCTTGTTGAACTGCCAGAAAGCCTCTGCTGCTCCCTCCGGAGTAGCTCCAAGCTCCTCAAAGCATCTGTTTTTGATTCCCTCCGGAACAAAGTCCAGCTTGGGATCAAGGCCCACCACAATGGGAGCGCCCGTGTTTTGAATCTTATCGATCAATTTGGAAATCATTTATTCTTCCCCTTCCCCAAATCTTTTTTCTATTTCTAAGGTTTAAATCTTTTTGTTAGCGTGTGTTACAAAGAAATCATCGATAGCCCCGGTAAGTTTCTCCTTGGGCATTGATTTAAGCAGATATTTCTCGGGCTTAAGGTTCACAACCTTCATAACGCTCTCTTTGTCATCCTTGGCTGTAAGGAAGATGACGGGCATATTCTGGATCTTGGGAGTATTTCTGATCTCCCTTAGAACATCCGGACCGCTCATAACAGGCATCTCATAGTCTAGAAGTATGAGATCCACCTCATTCTGGGCAAGAAAAGAAAGCGCTATTTTGCCGGAGCTTGCCATGTATACGTGATATTTTACCGAGAGCCAGGTTCTCATCATTCTGAGCATGGCTCCGTCGTCGTCAATAATAAGAATCTTCTTTCTGAGACTGTCGTCCACAGAACTGAATACCAGAACAGAATCAATATGCTCTGCAAGGAGCTTCACATCAAGAGGTCTAAGGTAGCTCTCCTGAATCTTCTCCTTGGGAATTATGGACAATCCAAAAGCCAGCTCCTCCTTATTACCAATAAGATAGAGCATGAATCTCTCGACATCTATTGCTTCATTAAGATAAGCCAGAAGCTGTGAGTCATCCTTGGTCATATCACCAAGATATAGAAGGTAAATCTTGGGCTTGTTCTCAAGAGCCTTGATGGCATCGGGATCGGGTCCTATGCTGTCAACGACAAAGTTCTCTTTCTCCAGGCCTCTAACGATAGCATTTACCATAAAGCTTTTCTCATGTCCAATGAGTAAAACGCGTTTATCCATAAATTTTTCCTTCCGTCATATGACACTACTATTACAGTATATTTAAAAGTCCGTCTCTGTCAACCGCCGCCATAAGTCTTTTTACTTCGCTGTATTTAGCCTTATAGTCCTCAGGAATGCTGTATTCCTCCAGCATCTTCATGATGTCATCGGCACTGTCAAAATATGAACCTTCAATAAACTCTTTGATCGAAGCGAAGGCTCCCTCGAGTTCCTCAGGGTCTATAACCGGTTTGTCCACATCCGATTCATTGGAAAGAGGCGCCAGCTTGGTAAGATAACTCCTGTAGAGTTCCAGGAGCGGTCCGGTCAGATCATCTATTTCATCTATGTTGTACTCGTTGCCGCATTTCTCCAGATACTCTGCCCTGTCGGACAGCTCCAGAGCGCCAATGGCCCTTGCAGAACTCTTAAGTCCGTGTACGTAGATGGTATAGTTGGCTATGTCTTCATCGTTCTTGTACCTTTCGATGAATCCTGCCCTTTCCTCGATTGCCAGTCTGAAGTCGTTCATTACCTCGATGGCAACTGTGGCTGAACCGCACCTTGAAATGGCAGCTTGCACATCTATTCCATTGATTTTAAGAAGCTCCTGCATTACAGCATTTTCTTTGTCGTTTTCCTCTGTATCCTGAACATAATCCTCATCGCCGGGAAGAGATACTTTATCCTTTGGCAGATACGACAGGATCATTTCTTCCAGCTTGCCGGGGGCAACAGGCTTGGACATATAGCCTGAGAAACCTTCCTGCAGGTACATCTCCCTTGAGCCTGATATAGCATTGGCTGTAAGGGCAATTATCGGAGTGTCCTTGCAAAGATTATCTTCAAGTTCCTGCATGGCGTGGAAGGTCTGGATTCCGTCCATATCAGGCATTCTGTGATCAAGGAAGATGAGATCATAGGCCTTTTGCTTAACCATTTCAAGAGCCTCTCTTCCGCCGGTCGCCGTATCAATATTAAGCTGGGTCATCTTAAGGAGACCCTCAATGACGGTCAGATTGGTCTTGGTATCATCAACAACAAGAATGCTTGCGTCAGGTGCATGGAAGCTTGCCTGATATCTGTCGGCATTTCTGATGCTATCCTTATAGGAAGTACTGAAATCACCAATAGGCTCCCTATCTACAACACTCTGAACAACTTCGAAGGAAAAGACACTGCCTTTTCCGTATTCACTTTGTACATTAAGAGATGAATCCATCATAGCAAGGAGGCTGTTAACAATGTTTATGCCAAGTCCCGTTCCTTCGATGGTTCGGTTTCTCTTTTCATCGATTCTCTCAAAGGCTGTCGATAACTTGTCAATGTCCTCTTCCCTGATTCCGATACCGGTATCTGATACTTTGATCTTAAGAAGGATTCTGTCCTCATCGCTCTCATCCGGGTTATCTGTCTCGACATCCTCATAATCAATATCAAGAGTAACGCTTCCCTTCTCTGTGTACTTAATGGCGTTGGTAATCAGATTGATTACGCACTGTCTGATCCTGACTTCATCCCCGAATAAGATATGTGGTATATTCTCGGATACATTGACGATGAACTTAAGCTGCTTGTCATTGGCTCTTACATTGGCCATATTCACCAGGTCGTTTATTACGGAGGCTGTCTCATACTCCACCGGAATGATCTCTAGCTTACCGGCTTCTATCTTGGAGAAATCAAGAATATCGTTGATGAGGGCCAGCAGTGTCTTACCTGAATTCTGAATGTCAGTAGCATACTGCAGAACCTCCGGATCATTGGTCTGCCTGAGGATCATCTCGTCAAAGCCAAGAACCGCATTGATGGGAGTTCTAATCTCATGCGAGATATTCGACAGGAACCTAGACTTGGCTTCGTTGGCGGACTTCTCGGAGATCAGCTGATCCTCAATGGTCTGCCTTGTTCTGACAAGCTCAATGTAATCCACAAGCTTGTAGAAGGTAAGGTCAACTGTGTGATACAGTTCCTCAATCTCGTCTCTTGTAGAAATATCAAGATTATGAAGCTCATTGGCCTCAGTATTAATCTTCTGATCGTTTGCATTGTACATTTTGGAGACTGCTTTGGACAGAGCCCTTATGGGTTCTGCGATTCTCCTCTGGGCATATCTGTTGACGAATACCGCAATGGGAATAACGATAATGGAAATAAGCATCGAAAGCTTGACGCTGAACTGAGAATCCTTAAGGCCCACTCCCAATGAAAGCTGTTTTTCCAACTCGGCCGACTTCTCCGCCTCTCTCGACAGCTTGAAACTGACTCTGCTCTCAAGAATACCTGCATTCTTGATATGACTGTAGTCCTCTTCAATATTGATCTGGGGCCTGTTGGCGGCATAGGTGTATTTCATGGTGGGAATCAGCGTATTGGAAGCAATTTCCGCAGATACTCCAAGGATAATCGCCTCAAAAACAACTATCCCCAAAATAACCCGGCTGATCCTTGACCTGTTGGAGATCTCGTACTCTTCTTCCTCAGTCAAAAGTTCCTTATCAATATAATACTTGCCGTTACTAATGAGCCTCTTATTTTTTACTGACATGCGTTTATAGACAAAATAAACGATGAAGCAGGATATAAAGCTGCCCGGAAGTTCATTGAGAAAACAATTGAAAAGAACATTGGGATCTATGGTATCCATGCTCTTTCCGGAGAGAAGCCATAGCATTATTCCCCAGAAGAAACCGTCAACAAACATAACCACAATTGCTGCAGGCACGGTTGTGTACCATTTTTTAAAAGCCTTTCTCTTGGCCAGAGCCTCTACGACGATCACCAGCAGCAGATAGATAAAAGTCAGATAGGAAAAACTGCTGGAGACTATGGATTTCTGAATAAAGACAATGAGCACAGCCATAAGCCCCGGCACTGCGCCACCAAAAGCAGCGGTCAGTATAAAGGGGATATATTTCAATATGTAAAAAAGCCCGGTAAAAATATTGTGGTATGGAGAAAGTGCCATTATCCCCATGCTGTACAAAATTGACCAAAGAGCCGTCAGAACCACCATAGCAGAATTAACCACTGCTTTTTTGGGGTCATCGACTCCGCCAAATATTGTTTTAAATAACCGCCTTTTTTTACTGTTCATAAAATCAGCGCCTCATAAGGTGAAAACAACTGTGCCAGTCCCCGAATTACGAAATTCCGTCCCTGTGCATTGAGAACTTATCCATAGGATAGTTCTTAAGGTTCTCCAGAACCTTTCTGTCATCGGCCTTGGAAAGAAGGTTCTCTCTGGCCTTGGTGATCTCGGAAATATGTCTGTGTCTTGAAGGTCCTCCCACACATCCCCCCGGACATACCATTCCTTCTATGAAATCCTCAGGAAGCCTTCCAACCTTCAAAAGAGTAAGTGCCTTCTTGCACTCGTTGCCGCCTGCTGCCCTTAAGAGCTTGATGCCGGAGGTATCCTCTCCTCTCTCCTGCATACACTCAATAACAGCATTGGCAACTCCTCCGCTGGTGGCAAATCTCTTGCCCCAGATGGAAGATTCCTGATATTCGTTACTTACAGGGCCAAACTTAACATCCTTGGATCTCATAAGAGCCCTGAGTTCTCCGTAGGTTACCACGTAGTCCGCATTGCCCGGAACGGTCTTGTCCTGCGCCTCCGACTTCTTGGCAATGCAGGGGCCGATAAATACGGTTACACATCCGGGTCTTGTGGCCTTCAGATATCTGGAAATGGCGCACATAGGCGAAACCGTGGTTGACATGTTATCCCTGTACTGATCAGGGAAGTGCTTCTTTAACATATTAATAAATGCAGGACAGCAGGAGGTAGTCATCTTCCTGCCTTCCTTATAGGCTTCTGCCCACTCAGCGGACTCATAGGCTGCGGTCATATCACCGCCAAGTCCGACCTCAACCATGTCGGCAAAGCCAAGTCTCTTAAGTCCTTCTTTGATGGAGCCCATGGAAATATCATCTCCAAACTGGCCTTCCGTTGCGGGTGCGCACATTGCAATTACTTCTTTGCCTGCCTTGATGTCTTTAATAATATCAACGAGGAAGGTCTTACTTCCGATAGCGGCAAAAGGACAGCTGTGAATGCAATGACCGCACTGGATACACTTATCCTCATCTATCTTGCAGTAGCCGTATTCATCATAGGTAATAGCTCCTACAGGACAGGCTTTTTTGCAGGGTCTCTCCAAATGCACGATGGCATTGTAGGGACATGCGTTGGCACACATTCCGCACTCCTTGCACTTAGCGGGATCTATGTGCATATGTGTATCACCCGGTGTGATAGCTCCGAATTTGCAGGAGTTAAGGCAAGCCTTGCCCATACAGAATCTGCAGTTGTCAGTTACGGAATAGGCTGCGATGGGGCATTCATCACAGGCCGGGTCGATTACCTGTACAATATTCTGAGAATCCGGATTGTAGGAAGGATTCTTGGCCATTGCCAGATTGATCCTCTGCCTTACAATCTCTCTTTCCTTGTATACACAACATCTGTAGCTGGGCTTGGGGCCCGGAATGATATCAAGGATAAGCTGTTCGATATGCTCCTGGTCGTTGTTTCCCTCCCACTCCAGGCGGCACACCTGCTCCATTATGTTGTGTTTGAACCTGTTCATGCTTTCATCATTTGTTACCATAAAAATCTCCCTCTTCCTAAACTTAATTCTGCCTTAACGTTCTGTCTTATCCTTCTGTCTTCAGCTCGATAATTCTGCCAAATTCAAGCCCTTCTGTATATCCGGTGGCTATGACCAGAGGTCCCGACCCCTGTTTGTCCCGGACAAAGCTGATAGCTTTCTGTCTCGTTTTTTCATCCATGCCCTTAAAGGGTTCATCCATTATCAGCACATCGTTAGGAATACAGCAGGCCCTGGCAATGCAGACCAGTCTTCGCTTGCCTTCATCCAGATCTCTTACAGGCTTACGGATGTCCTCCTCAGACAGGAGTTTGAGCAGTTCCTCCGTGACTGTCTCCCTGAATATCTTCTTGCTGACCATGGTGCAGTTGGTAACTGCGTCAAGGCTCTCAACCAGCCTGTCCTCCTGAAAAACGGTTCCGGATACGATATAGGGATATTTGTAATCCCCAAGGAGTCCTACCTTGCCCTCATCGGGCTTCTCCAGGCCAAGGATCAGCCTTAAAAGCGTTGTTTTACCGGCTCCTGAATCCCCGGTAATAATATAGCTGTGTTCTGATTCAATATGTAAACTAAAGTTGTCCAGTACCTTCTTGCCGTCATAGGACTTGGACACTTCCTTAACTTCGATTATCAATTTCCGGTTCCCCCGAACTTTTTTCTTTTGATCTGAATTACTTAAACAGGCTGCAAATAACGCCTGATGCAACGCCTATTACAAGGCATCTTACCACTCCGATAAGCGCTGAATGCTTAAGCTCCGCCAGCACCTGCGGAAGAAAGATATACTGTACCTGTCTGTCCACCGGCATTCTGAAAATGTGAGCCATCTCAAGGAGCTTAGAATCGGTGCCCTCAAGGGCCTTGTACACACTTCCGTAGAAAAATCCCGCCGTTGCCACCAGACACACGATAAAAGTAATGCCCGGATTGTCATGAAAAAACAACGGCAATATAAGTGTTATCTCCGGAAGCTTCCCAAGTATCAGCTGCAAAGGTTTAAGAATCATCCCCAACAGTTTCTCCCCAAAACCAAGTCCTGCAAGGGCGCAGCCTATAAGCCCCCCAAGGATGAAACCGGTGATTATACCGGAAATATTACTCTGTAAAATCCCCATTTCAAAACTCTCTCTTTTCTTAATTTATTTCTGATTGATCATCCCCGCCAGATATCCTGCCCCAAAACCGTTATCAATATTAACAACACTGACACCGCTGGCACAGGAATTGAGCATTGACAAAAGAGCTGACAAGCCTCCGAAGGATGCTCCATAGCCCACGCTGGTTGGAACCGCGATAACCGGGCAGTCCGCCAGACCTCCTATCACGCTGGCAAGAGCCCCTTCCATTCCCGCTATGGCAACTATTACCCTTGCGGTCATGATCTCTTCCATCGCCCTCTTATCAAAGAGCCTGTGAATTCCGGCAACCCCCACGTCGTAGAGCCTCACAACATTATTACCCATGATCTCGGCAGTTCTGGCGGCTTCTTCAGCCACAGGAATGTCGCTGGTTCCGCCGGTGGCGATCACGATCTTGCCCTCTTTGGGAATGGCATCGATCTGCTGCCCCGCTATTCCTACCCGGCTCAGCTCATCATAAGTAAAATCCGAAATGGAAGCCGGCAGGTTTTCTTTGAAATAACCGGCGGCCTCCTTGCTCATCCTTGTAATAAGCACGCTTTTTTGACCATGGCTTATAAGATTCTCACTTATCCCAAGGATCTGCTCCCTGGTCTTGCCCTGCCCGAAGATAACCTCTGCCCTTCCCTGACGCAGTCCTCTGTGATGATCGGGTCTTGCGTAGCCCAGATCCTCAAAGGGCTCTTCTTTAAGCTTCAAAAGCACATCTTCTACGGAAATCTCGTTGTTTTTAATGCCTTCAAGTAATGCTCGTATTTCCTTCTGTTCCATATCCCACCGTTGAAATATATTTGTTATATCGTTATTTTTATAAATATGCAAAGTACACTAGTATTATTCTATCATAGATTGATGGCATTCTTTACCCATCACATGTAAAAAAACTATTAACCTTCTCTAAGTAAAGTGTTATACTATCCATTGCTGTTTACAAAAGATTGATTTACCGGGAGGAAATGTCATGAGAGTACATCTTTGTAAGGGCGATGAAACCCTTGAACAGGCACTGGCCTTCATAAACGACAACGATCCGGACGGAGTGACCTATACCTTCGACCAGGAAGCAGACCGCTGCTATATTGGCGACGAAGTCTTCGTAAATGCACCGGTTCTCATCAATTACAAGAACTCCTACTATGCGCTTCACATAGCAGAGTAAATCCAGGCAAAGTAAAACCACAAGAACCAAAGGAAATATCAATGAACACTCTTAAACAAACCTTAAAAGACTATATACACCAGCCCAACTTCAAAAAGCGCCTTATCGTCATGAACATCGGCGTCTTTTTAATGGGATTCTTTCTATCCTTCCTTATCAAGGTCGACCTGGGAACCGACCCCTGCACCTTCATGAACTGGACCGTATCTGAGAAACTTGGAATTCTCTTTGGCACCTGGCAGCTTATATTAAATGCCGTTCTGTTCATTTTTGTTCTCCTCTTCGGAAGAAACCAGATAGGTGCCGGAACAATTGCCAACATGGTATTTATTGGCTACATTGCCAATTTCTTTAAGTGGCTGTGGGAGAAGATCCTCCCTGAGCACTATTTTACCGACATGCCCACAAGAGCCGTTATCTTCGTCTTGGCGCTGCTGTGCTTCATCATATCGGTGTCCTTCTACATCAACGCCAACATGGGAGTATCACCCTATGACGCGATGCCTCAGATAATCTCTGAGAAGGTGCTCAAAAAAGTTCCTTACGCTGTTATCCGTATTGCTTACGATTTCCTTGTTATCGCCATCGGCGTAGCTCTTGGCGGCAAGCCCAATATCGGAATTGTCCTCATGGCCCTGTTCCTTGGCCCTGTCATCACAGTTGTAGGCAAGTTCCTTAACAAGCATGTGTTCCATCTGTGATCCATATATGATCAATCAATAATTCACCGATAAAAAAGAGACCGCCACGCTGCGGTCTCTTATTATTTGCATGCACAATATTCAGTTGTAAAGCCCTCATCGTTATGCCTGTCTGATCTTAACGAAAGCAACTGCTTTCTTCTTCTCGGCCTGCTCTGTTCGGCGAACAATATTTCCGGAATGAACATGATACTCGGATACGATATCCTCGTCCTGCATGCTTCCGACACCTAACATGTCAAGAGCCTTAAACTTACCGTATGATAGGTTCTGCTCCTTTGCCTTGATAGCATCAGCCATGATCTCGATGCAGCTCTGGCTCATGCCTTTTTTAGTCTTTGCGGAACTTCTCATTATTCAATTCCTCCATCTCATAAGAAAATTTGATTAAATGATTATGCGGAAAACGTGTCCCGGGCCCCTCAACCCTTGCGTCTCCGTAATTAATTTTCATTTAATGGGAACATTATATAACATTAATTTCAGAAAAGATAGAGGATGATGCAGTACTTTACCTTAATAAAACATAAAAAGAATATAAACAAAAGTTTATATTCTTTAGCGTTTATTTCTGCACTTTTATGCGCTCATCGCCTGCAAGATAATTAAGAAGAGCAGCCCTTGCATGCTCCTTGTCAGTGGCTTCAACGCTGACGGTGAACTGATAGGTGTGAATCTTGATACCATCTTCCCTGCTGGCTTCTTCAGCTTCGGCAATGGATCTGTCTCTGGTATCCTCACTGGTCATCTCCATAATATCTTCGATGGCAAACTTTCTGAATCTCTCCTTCTGGGTCTCATCGGTAAGATATTTGTCAATAAGACTTAAGGTATTGCCGAGATTCAGATAATCTCCATGAAGAAAAGCCTCTATGTCAAGGACTTCCTCTTCGTTGTCGGACCTTTCCTCATTCCAGGTGAGCTCCTTGGCAAACAGTTCACCGGACTGATCGGCATTATGCTGCTGCCATTCCATGATATACCATTTCCAGATCTGCATCCGTCGTCTGTTAACCTTCTCGTCGCTAAGCTCCGACAGTTTCTGACAGGCATGCCTTACACCTCTGGCCACAAGGGCCTCAGTGGTATTGGTAATATCATAGGTTCTGCTGGAAACAATACTGCTGCGCTCATTATTGATTATCTTAAGCCCCATATTGTTCCCGGACAGCTTCTCCAGCTGGAGAATATAGTCTCCCTGACGCGCAATGACAACAGACCTTTCAGACAGTAAGGTATCCTTAAACTCTCTGAAGGTCCTAAGTACATCATCATTTTGTATGTACCTGAATTGTCTGCTCATTTAGCCTCTCCTGTAGCTTATTTTTCCTTCTTATCAAGATATCTCGCCTTAAAATCCCCTATACTGCAGGGGCGGCCGTAGAAGTAGCCCATAACCTCCGAGATGGGATACTGCTTGGCGATCTGGGCTGATTCCTCGTCCTCAATTCCGGTAAAGCAGGTCCTTATTCCCAGTCTGTGGGCAAAACCGGTCATGGTCTCCACCATATATTTGTTGGTGAGATTATCCGTAACTCCCGCCGTAAGAGACGGAGATAAATTGATCACATCTATCGTAAGATGCCTTGTAAGATCCAGTGCGGCAAAATCCGCCACATCAAGTCCTATCTTAAGTCCGCAGGATTTAAGGAACTCCACCTGACTCTTTAAATGCTCCATTCCCAGCTGCCTTGAGCCCTGCGTTAGCTGAAGGCACAGCCCCGTTGCCGGATAGGAGGTCTTCCTTAGTATTTCCAGAAGGGTTGTTCTAAACTCAGATCTCTCCAGCTGCATAAAGGCCAGATTGACGCTGAGGAAAAAGTCTTTGTTGTTCTTTCTTATCTCGATGGCATCAAGAAGAGATTTCTCCAGTATCCAGTTGCCCAGAGTGTAGAAAACCTGATCCTGTTCAAGCCAGGGTACAAACTCCGAAGGAGACACTGCGCCGAAGGGCTCTTTTTTCCAGCGGACAAAGACTTCCATGCCAACGAGTCTTCCATCGTTTGCCGCCATGATCGGCTGATATTCCAGATAGAAACCGTCCATACCGTCCAAAACGCAGTTTCTTATGGTGTTAACAAGCTCTATATTGCTCTTCTTGTTATCCAGCTCATCGTTATGGAAAATAATAAGGTTGCCGTGCCTCTGATTCTTGGAATAATCAAGGGCATACTTGGCGCTGGTGTATATGGAATGCTCATCTATTGAATGATCCGCTGCCAGAATAACACCGCCGCCAAGCTCAGCGCCTATCTTCTTGCCGCTCACCACCAAGGATTCTCTGGTGAAGGTCCTCATTCTTCCATAGAGCTTCTTAATCTCGTCAATTGACAGTATATCAGTTACAAAGGCAAGAACTGTACCCTCTGCCCTGTAGGTTCTGCCCACATCCTTGGTCTCCTGCATAAGTTTGGCAGCTGTGACTCTAAGGATATTGTTACCTGTCATGTATCCGTATTTTCTGTTGATATCCGCAAAATCAATGAAGTTGATCATGAGGATAGCATAGGTCTTCTTGCGGTTCTTAAGAGCCCTCATATAATTAAGGAGCTCATACTGATTGGGCAAAAGAGTAATGGGATCGTTATTGTCAACGATTCCCTTGTTGATCATCGAGCATGCGTAAAAAACAGGTCTTCCTGCATAGTCCTTGATGACAACTCCTCTGCAGGAGCAGACTACGTATTCCCCGTTTTTGTTCTTGGCTCTGTATTCAAAGGTGGGATCAACCTTTTTACCCGCATAGACAAGGCCGGTATATTCCGTGAATTTGTCCCTGTCATCGGGATGAATCCTGTTCTCCCACACAGATGCCGCATTGTAGATATATTCCCCGGTAAGTCCGAAATAGTCCACTGCATTGGGGGACCATCTGGAAATATTCTTGGTCATGTCATAGACATAGACATAACGGCTTCTTGATGTAACAGCAAAGGTATCAAAAATCCTGTTTATCGTATCGTACGTTCCACCCGCCATACCTTTTGCAAGATCTCCTTTTTCATTCTCCGTCCCGTATATACCAAAGCATACATTAACTGTATTTCAATGCATACATTTATATTATAGCATTAATCACTGTAATCAGAATCCATATTGGCTACAATGTTGTAGTCGGGATATTTCTCTTGTACCTCACTTATGGCAGCTTCAAATACGTCTTTCCTGTCGGGGGCAAAATCCACAACCATGTCGAATCTGATGTTTTTCCTCTCAAAGTCCACGAAGAATCCATGCATCTGCAGTATCTCATCATGAGCGGAAAGGATCTTGGAAACATCGTTTCTTACCTTGGCAATTTTCTCATCCTTGGTATTTACTGAATAAATTCCGATGGATACGAGCATTACATTGTGCTCAGCAAAAACGTCCTCCTGAATACGTCTGGTTATGACATCAATCTTATCTGCAGTAAAGGTGTCGGGAATCTCAATATGTACCGAAGCCATTACACGGTCCGGGCCGTAGTCGCTAAAAATCAGGTCATAGGCTCCAATAACCCCATCCACAGAGAGAATGGTCTTCTTGACAGCCTTGGAAACACTGCTGTCTATCCTCTCTCCAAGGATCTGGCTGAGGGTGCCTCTTAGCATCTCAAGAGCAGTCTTAATCAGGAATAAGGAAATAATTGCACCAAGATATGCTTCCAGTGACACTCCTGTGAACACAAAGATAATGGCAGCCACCAATGTAGATAAAGAGATGATTGCATCGAATCTGGCATCTGTTCCGGATGCCACTAGAGATTCCGACCTGATCTTTTTGCCGGTGCCGATGAAAAAGGTGCCAAGTCCCAATTTGGCAATAACTGCTACCGCAATGATCACCAAAGTGGTCACGCTGTATTCCGGATTCTCATGGGCAAAAATAGCCTTGATCGATTCCACAAGTGAAGTAATACCTGCATATAGTACGATCACAGATATGATCATGGCGCTCAGATACTCGATTCTTCCGTAGCCGTAAGGGTGCTTTCTGTCGGGAGCCTTGCCCGCAAGAGCGGTTCCCACTATAGTTATGACCGATGACAAGGCATCGCTTAAGTTGTTGACCGCATCAAGCACAATGGCTATAGAACCGGATATAAGTCCCACAACCATCTTAAAGCCTGCCAGTAATATATTCACCACTATACCTATAATACTTGTTCTGATTATTATCTTGCCACGTTCCTTGGCCGAATTCTGTTCTGCCATATCTTTTTCTCCTGTCTTATTATTCTGCAAAAATATACTTATTAATCATAACATGAATTGATACACCAGCGTAAAAAAACAAGGTACTCCCGGTAAAGAGAGTACCTCATTGTATTATGTATAATTATTTAACTACGATATTAACAATTCTGCCGGGAACATAGATCTCTTTGACAATGTTCTTGCCCTCAAGCTTGTCTGCGATGAGTTCCTTACCCTTGGCGATTACTTCATCCTTGGGGTCTTCCTTGCCGATTTCAAGAGTAGCCTTAACCTTGCCGTTGATCTGTACGGCGATCTCTACTGTATCCTCTACGCACTTGGACTCATCATAAACAGGCCATGGCTCATATGCCAGTGTCTTGTCATGACCAAGGAGCTGCCAGATCTCTTCTCCCACGTGAGGGCAGATGCAGGAAAGCATCTTGATGAAGTTCTCTGCATACTCTCTGGGGCAGCTTCCCTCTTTGTATACTGCGTTGACAAAGATCATCATCTGGGCGATGGCTGTGTTGAAGCCAAGAGCCTCGAAATCAGATGTAACCTTCTTTACTGTCTGATGATATACCTTGTCAAGGTTACCATTGTTGTCCTCTGTAATGTTAGCAGGCTCTGTAAAGAATGTGTATACACGGTTGATGAACTTTCTTGCACCGGTTACAGCTGCTGCATTCCAAGGCTTGGATACCTCAAGAGGTCCCATGAACATCTCATAAAGACGAAGTGTATCAGCACCGTACTCGCGAACGATATCGCTGGGGTTAACAACGAACTCAGGGAAACGCTTACCCATCTTGATGCCATTCTCACCAAGAATCATTCCCTGATGTACAAGCTTCTTGAAGGGCTCTTTTACAGGTGAAAGGCCATTGTTGTATAAGAAGCGGTTCCAGATTCGTGAGTAAATAAGGTGTCCAACCGCATGCTCGGGACCACCGATATAGAGGTCTACAGGCATCCAGTGCTTCAAAAGCTCCTGATTGGCAAATTCGTTGTCGTTGTCAGGATCGATATATCTCAAATAATACCAGGAAGAACCTGCGGAGCCGGGCATTGTTGAAGTCTCTCTTGTGCCCTTAAGTCCGTTCTTGTCATACTGCTTCCACTCGGTAGCATTCTCAAGAGGAGCCTTGCCGCCGTGTCCCTTGTAATCCTCAAGCTCGGGAAGTACAACGGGAAGCTCTGAGTCATCAAGGAATGCGATGCTGCCGTCTTCCTTATATATGCAGGGAACGGGCTCGCCCCAGTAACGCTGTCTTGCGAAGATCCACTCACGGAAGTGGTAGTTAACCTTCTCTCTGGCAACTCCCATATCTACAAGTTTCTTGGTGATGGCCTTCTTGGCTTCCTCAACGGTCATTCCGTTAAACTCCTCGGAGTTCTCAAGGATGCAGCCCTTGCCAAGATAATCCTGTTTCTCAAATGCGTGCTTAGAAACGTCAACTGTTCCCTCGGTATTGTTAATAACCTGAATAAGAGGAAGATTATGAACCTCTGCATACTCAAAGTCTCTCTGGTCATGGGTGGGAACTGCCATTACAGCACCTGAACCATAACTTGCAAGTACGAAATCACCGATGAATACAGGAACTTCCTTACCGTTTACAGGGTTGATCGCATATATTCCCTTAAGAGGGCAGCCTGACTTGGTCTTGTTAAGGTCTGTACGGTCAAGGTCATTCTTCTTAAGAGTCTCATCGATATATGCCTGAACCTCTTCCTTGTTCTCAACGCGGTCCATAAGTCCCTTAACAACATCTCCGTCGGGAGCAAGTACCATGAAGGTAATACCGTAAATTGTCTCGATACAGGTTGTGAAGATGGAGAACTCTCCGCCTCCCACAATCTTGAAATCAACCTCTACACCGGTTGACTTGCCGATCCAGTTGCGCTGGATCTCCTTGGTGGACTCAGGCCAGTCGATCTCGTTAAGGCCGTCGAGAAGTTCCTCGGCAAAGGCCTGCTGATCGATAACCCACTGCTTCATCATCTTCTTAACAACAGGGTATCCGCCTCTCTCTGACTTACCGTCGATAACCTCATCGTTGGAAAGAACTGTTCCCAGCTCCTCGCACCAGTTAACAGGCATGTCGATGTGCTTGGCATAACCTGCCTCATATAATTTCTTGAAGATCCACTGTGTCCACTTGTAGAACTTGGGGTCACTTGTGGCGATCATCTTGGACCAGTCATAATCAAAGCCAAGCTCTCTAAGCTGACCTGAGAAGGTCTCTATATTTTTCTCAGTAAATCCTGCAGGATGATTACCTGTTGTAACCGCATACTGCTCCGCAGGAAGGCCAAAAGAGTCATATCCCATCGGATGAAGTACATTATATCCCTGCATGCGCTTCATACGGGACATAATGTCAGTAGCAGTATACCCTTCAGGATGTCCGGCATGTAGTCCTACTCCTGAGGGATAAGGAAACATATCAAGGGCATAATACTTGGGTTTGGAAAAATCCCAAACATCTGTCTTAAAGGTATTGTTGGCTGCCCAATACTCCTGCCACTTCTTTTCAATTGCGTGATGGTTATAAACTTCTGACATACTGTTCATACTCCTCTACTTTTTATAGACTATCATTCCAAATTATACAACATGAGGAAATGTTGTCAAATATGGTTTCTTATTAGATAACATACTGATTCTGAGGTATGATCCTTGAAAGGAACTGTCTGGTGCGCTCCTCTTTAGGTTTATAGAATATTTCACCAGTAGAGTAGCTTTTTATTGGAAACCCAATACCAAATATAAAGAAGAATAGCCCGGCCGATATTATCGGAGATCATACAGATCCAGGCGGCTTCGATTCCATATCCAAGAACAGATACAAAGAGGAATACTCCACCCACACGAAGGACCCACTGGGTAAAAGCAGATACGAAAAGCGGGGGCTTTGTCTTTCCTATGCCGTTAAATACATATTGCATAACGATTGATATTCCAAAGAACGGCTCATTTACAGCAACAATCCGCAGTAGCCTCGGTGCTATTTCAAGAGCTGAAGGATCTTTAGTAAATATCGAAATGATGTCCTCAGCAAAAAGCATCATTATTCCGGTGGCCACCAGCATGATGCAGACTATCATGATACATACCAGATTGGTCTGACGATTTAATTTCTTAATGTCACCTTCTCCTCTGACATTTCCTGAAAGAGCCGCCACAGCACTGGCCATTCCAACTGCAGGAATATAAAATGCAGACTCAGCAGTAAATGCTATGGAATGGGCTGCATAAACCACTGTTCCCAAGGGTACTATCATGGAGGTAAAAATAACCCTTCCAAAGCTTGTGACAACCGAGGTCAGAAAGGCGGGAATTCCTACGGTAACATATTTATTTATGATATCAATATCTACTGATTTCTTAAAATCCCTGATATCAACAAGGCTTCCCCTGGCTGAAGTATCTGCAGATTTCTCATTTACCCAGAGCATTAATACTCCGCCAATTGCTACTGCTATAGCTGTTCCTGCCGCTGCTCCGGTAACTCCCATGTCTGCTCGGGGCAAAACAATATCTCTTCCAAGTATCTTTAAATTCAGACTTGGATATATCAAAAACCAGTTAAATATTATATTCAAAACATTCACAAGACCGTTTACCACCAGAGGCATCTTCATATCCTTGGCAGCTTTTCTGATACTTCCCGCCACCACATTAAAGGAGAAAAACACTCCTGCGGAGGAAGCAACTGCGAAATATATGGAAGCAGGTCTTTGGATTTCCTTGGCTGCCCCCAGAAATACCGGTAGAAAGGGACTTATAGCCAGAGGAATAACAGTGGTAAAGATTCCTATGATAAGAGCGAGTATGTATGCCTGCAGCGTGGCCATCTTAAGACCTTTTCGCCTGCCTGCACCGATCTCTTTGGCAAAATATGCAAGAACTCCCACGCCAAGAGCATTGACTCCTGCCTTTACAAGGAAGGTCACTTCATTGGTGATGCCAATGGTGGCAGATGCTGCAATCCCCAGCTTTCCGACCATAATAAAGTCAGCATAATTTACCAGCGCCTGAAACGAATATTCAATTATAGCCGGTAATACGAGAGAGATGATATCCTTCATCAGTCTCATATCGCCGGCCATTTTATCAGGCTTACGCCCAGCCTGAGATAAACCAATTTCGGTCATATATCTTTTTTTCCTTATTTCTATATGTGATACCCTGTAGTACCTGTGGAATGATTCTTGAGAGGAACTGCTTTGTGCGTTCCTCCTTTGTTTTTCTATGATCCAGACCGCTGTATATGACAGCTTTTTTCTAGAATAAAACCGGAGGTCTTCGGCCTACCCAATGATAGTAAGCCAAAGCCTCCGGTCGTCCGGTCAGCTGTTATTTATTTGTTGTATTTAATATAAACGAAGGAGGGTTGTTGCACAATTACAGGGGCTTTATCTATGGCGATAAAGGTAAGTTATCACACTGCAGAATAGGCTTCCAGCTTCTTATTATTATGTATGAACGCGAAAAAAGGTGTAACACCCTCGGGCGATCACACCTTTTTTCTATATAGCCACAACACACCATTCAATTCATTTTCTTAAATAAGATCACATCAGATACGTAGAAGCCCATGCTCTGAGTTCCTGCTTGCTTGCTCCCACATTGAGTTTTTTGCCGCCGTCGAAATGAATGCGGGTGTAGGTATTCTGAAGATCCTTGATACTTTTCTCAATGTCGGTTCCGCCTGATGTGGCAAACAAAACAACTCTTTTGCCGGAAAAATCATAATTCTCCAGGAAGGTATTGATTATGCGTGGCGCTGTATACCACCAGATAGGAAAGCCCAGAAATACCACATCCGCGCCGTCCACATCCGCAGGCTCTCCCGTGATTTCGGGCCTTGCTTTCACATCGTTCATCTCAATCGAACTTCTGGAGCTGCTGTTCTGCCAATTAAGGTCATCTGCCGAATACTTAACCTTGGGTTCTATCTCATAGGTAGCTGCGCCGATGGCATCAGCGATATCCTTTGCCATAGTAGCGGTTACTCCGCTTACCGAAAAGTAACATACCAATGCTTTCTTACTCATATGATCTCCCTGATTCAGACTCTCAGTTAATACGTGATCGTTATCTTCTGAGGTTTAACGTTTCTGGATTCGCCCTTTCTTCCGCGCCATACGATGCCTTCCGATACGTTTATCATGTCCGCATGGGCGGTCATTGCAGCCATTATCTGTTTTACCGCTGCCTCATAATCCTTGGCATCCATTGGAACAACGTAGTCATGATTCAAATGTTCCGTCGAGATCAGAGCAGATCTGTATCTGGAATCATATTTAATCCCATAAAAGGTGCAGATCTCCGTATTAAGTGTTCCATTGCTGTCAGCGCACTGCATGGCAATATACATCACTTCACCTCTTTCTGACGCTATTTTTGGAATTGTTCAATCATATTCAACAATATAATGATAATACTTTTACTATATTGTGACAACCGCAAATGCCCGTTTTAATACTCTTTTAATGCTTTTTTTATTATGTTACACAAAAAAGAAACGCACTGATTAAGTACGTTTCCTTACATTTCACTTATTCGGATATATCAATTCCCCATGGAAGCGATCAAAGCATCGATCTCAGCCTGGCTCAGCATCTTGCCCGGATCCGCTGCTGCCGGCGCAGCTGAAGGTGCCGCCGGGGCGCTGCCTGCTGCACTGGCTGCCGAAAAGCCTCCGCCACCGCCTGCCTGAGGAGATTTACCCATTATACTTGCCAATAGAGCCTGCTGCTCTGCACTAAGTCCGTTAGCATCCATCTCATTATCCTCTTTTATAGGAATAAATTCACTCTCATTCTATTTTGATATTTTAATTAGAATGATAAATTACGTCAAATAACGTTTTTATAAACTTTCTAATCTATTATATATATCGGCCTGTTTTGCAAATATCCTTAAGGCAGCATTCAGTGCACTTAGGTCTTCTGGCAACGCACACTGCTCTGCCATGGGTTACGAACCTGTGGCACAGGCTGTTTCCCTCCTCGGGAGGAATGATCTTCCAAAGAGCCTTCTCAACCTTGGCCGGGTCCTTCTCATCATCCACAAGGCCTATGAGATTACAGAGTCTGATGCAGTGAGTATCGGTTACTATGGCAGGCTTGCCGAATACATCTCCCATTATGAGATTGGCGCTCTTTCTGCCTACTCCGGGAAGTTTCAGAAGCTCTTCCATATTGTCAGGGACATTATCATTGTATTTCTCATGAATCACCTTCATGCAGGCTGAGATATCCCTTGCCTTGGAGTTGCCCAGGCCGCAGGGTCTTATTATCTCTTCTATCTCTGATACCTCTGCCTCTGCCAGCGCCTCCACCGTAGGAAATTTGGCATAGAGCTTGGGAGTTGTCAGATCAACCCTTGCATCGGTGCACTGAGCCGCCAGCCTTACGCTGATAAGCAGCTGCCAGGCCTGGGCGTAGTCCAGAGTGCAGACCGCATCCGGATATTCTTTTTTCAATCTATCTATAACTTCAAGAGCTAACTTTTTCTTGGTCATATGCGCCTCCTTCTTATAGCATAACAAAAAACAACACCTCCGTATATCAGAAGTGTTGTTTTAATACTGTGTATTATAGCCCCGGATCATTTACCCAGGATCAGTTCCAGCATACCGTGTTTCCTAAGAAGAATAACCCCGATAACAAGAAGTCCCTGTCCCAGGATATTGATTCCCTGCGCGATCCAGTTTATATATGCCTGGCTGAAGTCCCTGGTGGAAAGATATCCCATGGCAACCGAGCACAAAAATGATGCGACGAACACAAGGATCAAAAAAGGTTTCTTAAGTCTGATGGCAATGACTGACAGCACAATATACATAAGTGCCAGGCCAATAACCATGCAGCTGACAAAGATCATGGTTCCGCTGAACAGGGGCGGCGCCACGCACAGGGCTGATCCTTCACTCTGTCTGTGCACCACCATGGCAATAAGCCCAAGCCCCGCCAAGAGAAAACCAATGGACTGAACCGGGAAAAACAAATGTGAAAGTGGCTGAAAATCGCACACTCCCATAGCATAAAGAAGTTTGTACAAAGCCTTAAGAGATCCGGCAAAAATAATATCTATGGTTCCTGTTGCAAAAAGAGCAAAGGCGCCCTTACTCATCTTGCTGTAGAGGTCTCTCTGGAGCATTATCGCTGCCGTCGCAAACAGAACTACCGGAATGAAATCCACAACGGCCATTGGAACGGAAAATTCCTTCATTTCATGTACCCTCCGATTTCTTACGCTTTTTTATTTAAATGATAAATAGGTAAAAAAGGAATGATGATAGGTGTCTTATCTGCATAATCGTTATACTCTTTGTCATTGCCGTAGCGGGCCATCTGTCTCTTTTCAAGTCTCTGAGCGCCGTTGAACATGATATAAACAATTGAGATATAGGCAATGACTGCCATAAGCCACTGTCCGATCCCGCTGTAGGTTGTAAGTCCGCTGATAAATACTCCGGTCCAGAAGATGATCTCTCCCAGGTAGTTGGGGCATCTAACCATCTTGTACAGCCCCTGTGTGGCAACCATCTTGGGGTTGGCTTTCTTCTGCTGGGTCTTCTGCTTATCAGCCATTGATTCAAGAATGAGGCCGCATACTGAGATCACAATTCCGATCACAGGAACAAAATAATCGGAGGATCCGTTGGCATATCTGTAGAACATAGGGCTTACCTGGGCTGTATAGAGAACTGAAACGCAGAGCCAGATTGGAATACTGACAAAGACAGGGAGCTTCTTAAAGCCCTCGATCTCGGTCTTAGCAGCCTTCTGAAAGCCTGCATTCTTAAACTCCCTCACGAGAAGGAAGCCAGAAAGTCTCGCTCCGTAGATAACAAAAAGAACTGCCTGCAAAACTGCCAGCCACAATACGCTTTCTGTCCAGCCATTCTTAAGTGCAATAATAAGCGATGTGATGCCGCCTCCTGCGATGGCGAAACCATAACCTATGGATAAGAAATAAACATATTTGATAAATCCCACTGCGCAAAGGACCGCGCATACAATGCAGATTATAAGTAAATAGTTCCAAAACATAATAGATATCCTCTTTTCCGTATCAGATTTGTAGAGATCAGGCCTTGAAGCTGTCCTTGATGTACTGCTTGAAGCTCATTTCTCCGTAGGTGGTATCTCCAACCATTTCCTCGGAAAGAGTCCACTTGGAGAACTTAAGAATTGCTTCCTTTCCGTTCTTTTTGAGCTTGTTAACAAATGCAAGGACATCGAAAAGCCATGCGGGAGCACGCTTGATCACAGGGGTCTTGCCTGCTGCCTCAAAGCACATGTTGGCGATCTCCTCGTAGGAATAAGTCTCCTTGCCGCCTACGTTGTAGACCTTGTTCTCATCCATCATGCTCTTTACGATGAACTCGCCAAAGTCCTCTGTAGAAATAACATTGGCATGAACAGGCTTATTTCCAAGAAGTGTAACCTGTCCCTTCTCGATCATGGGACGGAATACTTTGATGATATCGTAGAAGTAGCCTGTGGGGCGGTGGATGACATAGGTCATGCCGCTCTTTTTAAGCTCTTCCTCGAATAAATACTTGGCATGAAGCATGGGCACATCGGGAGCCATATCAGCCTTGATTACGGAAATATAGGTAAAATGCTTAACTCCTGCTTTTTTGGCCTCATTCAAAAGATTGAGGTTGCCCTGATAATCGATATCATAGTTGGTAACTGTAGGTGATCCCTTGGTGAGACCTACTGTTGTGATAACTACATCTGCTCCGTCGCAGGTTCCCTTCAGGGTCTCCGGGTCAGTTACGTTGACCTTCTTAAAGGTAAAGCCGCTGTCAATTCCGATATCTCTCTGTGCCATATCAAGGGCCACTACTTCATGTCCCTCTTTGATAAGTGATCTGAATACGTCTGCGCCAAGGTTACCATAGGCTCCTGCAAGTACTACTTTCATAAACTATCTCCTTTTATGTACAAAATATTTTTATTTCTTATTCTTTTCCTGAGCGCGCTTGTCGTTGATTATCTTCATATGCTCTTCGGTAACAAGTTCTACGCCGTTCTCTCTTGCCCACTCTACGCATCCCTTAAGAGCTGCCGGAAGGAATACTCTCGGCACTCCGAGAAGACATTTAAGGGCGTCATCGGTGAATTTGATCTTGTCATCAGCTCTGTCTGCTGCGTATCTTACGGAAGCAAGTGAAGCTTCTCTAACCTGCAAAAGCTCTGCTCTCATGCGCTTTTTCCTGTGGAACCAGAAGTTCTTGGAATCCCTGTAGCCGTAGTCAACGGGAAGAGGCGGAAAGTCTGAGGCCTTTACGCCGTTAATGATGGCATCGGAATACTTCTTTTTCATAAGGATCTTGTCTATCCTTAAGATGAAATGTGCTCCGAATTTGCTGGTGATTCCGTTGAAATCATGATAGGGGCCCTCGTAGCCTTCAAGGCATCCCGGCTGATCCTTGTCTGCGCCGTCAAGCTCTCTCATCCAGGTACACTCAATTACTTCGATGGCATCTGTCATGACCATGGGGCGCTTGTCGGAAGGGTTCTCCTCCTCAATAAGACTCTTTTCCAATCTGAAATTGCACTTGGGCATCTTCTCAGAGGGCTTGTCGCCGGGCCAGGACAGCTTAACAGCTTCCTTGAAGGTCTTGGGGTTGTCATCTATAAAGTTGATGGCACACTTGCCTGTTCTTAAGATATTCTGGGCGGTGTTGGAGGAATTGCGGCAATTAAGGAGCATTGCGTAGTAATCCTTTCCTGCCACATAGTAGGGCTGAATCAGTGAGTAAGGGCCAAGGTTAGTGGCTCCGTCCTCACAGAGGGTGCTGATAACTACAGTAGGCATTGGGAAAAACAGCGATGTCTGATAGAAGTTATCAACGATACGAAGATTTTCAAAGCTGCTCATATACTTCTCCTTTTTTATCATTATTCACGGTCAGCTCTTTATCTGTTAAGAAGCAGACCGATTGCTTTTAACTGATCCTCAACTGAGGTATTTGACATACTGAAATACAGAATTGATTCCGCTATATATTCCGGAAGGAAAGTATCATCTGCATAGCCTTCCTTCTGCTTCCTGCAGGCAGGCTCCACAAGTCTTGCCAGCATACTGCGAAGCTGTCTGTGCCTCTCGGTAAAGGCCGAAGACAGAGCTGTCTCCGCCTCCTTGTCTTCGAACAAAAATCTATACTTGTCTATGAAATCTCTGAGTGCAGACAGCACTCCCCTGAAGAAATCATCGGTGTTTCCGGGATCAAGTTCGCTCATCCTGATGGTGCATTTATACCAATCATCCAGCATAAACGCTGAGATCATCAGCTCCTTGGATTTGAAGTAGTTGTACACCGTGCCTACGCCGATACCACAGGCAGAAGCTACGCTCCTGATGGTGGTCTTGCCGTAGCCGACTTCCATCAGCTGTTTTTTGGCCTCTTCTACTATCTGTTCCCGTAAATTTTCGATGATTTTTGGCATGATAAAAATTCCTGTCTCGTTTTTATGAACGTGTTCATTTAAATATTAACAATTACCAGAGATTTGTCAACCATGGGATTTGAAGAACTTTTCTTAAAGAAAAAAGTAATATGAAAAATATGTAGTTGTGATACCCGATAGATTCAAATCCGCTGAAAGTATAGAACCCCCCTGGATATTGATATCAAGGGGCTTTCGCGGCATATCCTCGCCCAAAAGCGGCTGCGGTATTCCACGGTCCCCTTGACATCAATATTCAGGGCGTTAGGGGCTAATCAAGCGGATTTGAATCAGGTGTGTGGCATACGAAAGCTACATTATTGCACCAGTTAGTATGCTTATTTGACCACTTTAGGCCTCTGGGAGCACGCAGGGAAAAGGACTGTTTGATCCTGCGTGTTAGCTTCTGATTTTCTAAGCACGCCAGTTTCGATTGAGGGCAATATTGCGTGTTTTCGCTATATTTGACCTGCCAGATTGTTCCAAGATTCTGAGCCCAAGGTAAGAAAACAGCCACCGCGTAAGCGGCTTGCCCTTGATAGCGCAAAGAATAATTGCTACAATGCTGTCCTTGACGGAGAAAAAATAGATTGTTCCTGAGTTCCTCGCCGTCGGTGGGGACGCCGCAGCAATTATTCTTTGTGCTGTCAAGGGTGTGCGTCCGGCTGCAGAAGTCTAAACTATTTCCGTGTTATACTGTGACAACTACATATTTTTCATATCCACTAAAAAAACTGCCGCGACATAAAGCACGGCAGCCTCTTTTTATTTGTTCATAAATGTCTTTACATTGATTCCATTAACCTCAATATGGTCATCCACGGCAATTACCAGACACTGTCTGCCGTCGATGATCTTGGACTCAACCAGGTCAGCACGGTCGGGCTTAACCTTGATCACAACATCGGGAGTTTCGATATCGAACTTCTTGGTGTTGGCTATGTTGGTGGCAAGAAGGTGAATGTCCTCCTCTCCCACAGTCCTCTCATAATTCTGTTCAAAATAATCGAGTCTCTCTGAAGGAACTCCGCTGTCCTGAAGAAGTTGCTTAACATCCTTCTTGGTAAGCTCCAAAGGCTCCGGATCTCCCTCGTGATCCTCTATCATGTCATTGAGATTATCATGAATATTTCTCATGATGTCATAGTCTGCATCCTCACCGATGCTGTCCTGAACCAGGGCATCGAAGATATTCTTCTGTTCGGGAGCAGGCATGGGAGCTACTCCGCCGAACATTGCCTCTACGAACTCAGGCTGGAGATCATCGGGCTTCTTGGTGAAATAGAGCATGTTGTGGATATCCATGTCTCTCTCAATGAAGGCCGGGAAAAGGAATCCCTTGGTGGGTCCCTCAACTATCCAATCCCTGAATCTCTCCTCAATGTCGTTTTTGCTCTCATTGTAACCCAGTCCTGCCTTGGAAAGCTTAACAGGGCAGATGCTGCAGAGAATGTAATCATAGATCTTCTCGGAAGCATCCTCCATTGTCATTCCGTCGGTGGATACGCCGGGGATGTCATAAATGGCATGAACAAGCAGGATAAGATAGTTCTCGCCGTTTAAATAGTTGGCTATTATCTTATCGTAGAACTCGTCAATTATCTCATCCTCTTCCAAGTGGGAATCCCTTAATGTCAAAAGAAAGTCCTGAGTACCTCCCGGCTGTTCCTGGTCAAGAGGAAACTCAAGACTAATAAGGTTCTTGCCAAATGTTCCTGCAAGGGTGTGCTGGAAAATATCCAAATACTTGTACATCTGCTCGTCCGGCAGTGATCTGAAGGCCTTCTTGAAAACCAGCCTTTTGTTCTTCTCATGATCCACAAGGCATGCGCAAATGTGGTCAATGGTGCATCTGTCAGGTGTAAACTGTTTCTTGATTTCTAGTGTTTCTGCCTTATTCATTTGTTATCATCATTTTCCTTTATTCATAAATTTTTGGCACATGTCCTCTGCGAACTGCGTCGGATATAATTGTACCATAACGGAATCGATAAGGTCAGCTATCGTCATCCTAAATGCTATTTTAACAAATTTATCGTAAGTAGTATCAAACATTTTTTCAAAAACTTTTATGCTATCCACATCAATCTGGTTAACAATAGGAGTACTGATGTCGGTGGCAACGCCAAGCATGGAAGAAAGAGATGTGGCACTGGTTCCCATCATCTGATTCATAGCTTCCGAAGCAGCGGACAGATGAAGTTCGGTGATCTCTCCGGCAGTATTTGTGCCATCGCCGCCCATCATAAGATCGGTCATGACCTTCACATCATGTTCCTTAAGAACAAGCACATTGTTGCCCTGAAGTCCCTTAACATAATGGATCTGCACGAAAATACAGGTCTTTTCATAATCATCAAGAGCTTCGCTTCTTTTTATTACTTTAACATTAGGAGTCGTGATATCAACCTTTTTATTGACCATCATACTTAGAGTGGTGGCCGAGTTTCCCATACTGATATTGGCGATTTCGCCCAAAATATCTATTTTTTCGTTGCTCAGGATAAAATCTTCCACGATAAGCCTCCTTAACGGTTTTGTTTATATGGCAGCAAAAATTTACAGGCTCTTTGCCTATATTAAATATTTTAGTTTAATTTACGCAATTACGCCATAGTTTTATTCTTTTTTAAGAATATTTCAGTTTTTGTATGAAATTCGTTGGTTTTGACTGATTACAGTGCTAATATACTGTAATGAACACAATTTTGAAGGAGTCAAAATGATCTATACAGTCACTTTCAATCCCGCCATTGATTATGTTGTCCGCATGAAGGAGGAACTCCTTCCCGGAATGACCAACCGAAGCCAATCCGAGGAGGTTTATTTCGGAGGAAAAGGAATCAATGTGTCAACGGTTCTGAGAAACCTTGGAATAGACAGCACCGCTCTCGGATTTGTCGCAGGCTTCACAGGCGCAGCCATTAAGGACAGCGTAAGAAGTAAGGGCATCTCAGAGAACTTCATCACTCTACCGCAGGGCCTTACGCGAATCAACGTCAAGATAAAAGGCCTTGAAGAAACTGAGATCAACGGACAGGGGCCGATGATTCCTGAGAGCTGCCTAAATGAACTCTTCACCAAAATTAAGGCCCTTCGCGGCGGCGACACTCTCATCCTGGCAGGCAGCATCCCATCATCTCTTCCAAATGATATATATGAAAAAATGATTGCCCTCACCGAAGGCAAAGACATAAACGTCGTGGTGGATGCCACCGGAGATCTTCTTAAGAACGTTCTTCCATATCATCCTTTTTTGATAAAGCCCAACAATTATGAGCTCGGAGAGATGTTCGACAAAAAGCTCGATACCTTCGAAGAGCTTGAAGCACACGCCAAAAAGCTCCGTGATATGGGTGCTGAAAATGTCCTTGTATCCATGGGAGCGGACGGCGCATTCCTTGTAACCGAAGACGGCAGAACCCTTAGGGCCGCGGCTCCAAAAGGTCAGCTTAGGAACTCCGTAGGCGCCGGAGACTCCATGGTAGCAGGTTTCATTGCAGGTTACAGTAAGAACGGAGATTACGAAGAAGCGCTAAAAATGGGCTCAGCCGCAGGATCCGCCACAGCTTTTTCCGACGATCTGGCAAGTGGTGAAGAGATCATGAAATTATATAAAACGCTTTGATCTATAAAAGATTATTTAAGAATATTGGGGAAGGAAAATACAATGTCATCAAATAAGCTTAAAGGCATCGGCGCCTCAGACGGAATAGGAATAGGAAACATTCTTGTCATCAAAGAAGCCGACCTTAACTATGACAAGTCACCGGCAGAAGATATCGACGCCGAAAAAAAGCGATTCAACAAAGCCCTCAAAAGCTTTGCAAAAAAAGCAGAATCTGAAGCAAAAAAGCTAAGAAACAGCGCCGGAGATAAGGAGGCTGAGATTCTTGAAGGACATCTCCTTCTTGCGACCGACGAGTCCATGACAGGACAGATCCTTGAAATGATCGAGGGTGGATCAAGGGCTGAAGCAGCAGTTGACGGAGCCTGCAATGCATTCATCGACATGTTCTCAGGTATGGAGGATGACCTGATGCGCCAGCGTGCTGCGGACATCAAGGACGTAAGGGACGAACTTCTTAAACTCCTACTTGGCATCAAGGATACAGACCTGGGAAGCCTCCCACCAAACACCATACTTGTAGCCAGAGATATCGCCCCTTCCATGACTTCCAAATTCAAAAAGAAAAATATTGCAGGCATCATAACAGAAGTCGGAACCGCCACCTCGCACCTTGCAATCATCGCCAAAGCCATGGAGATCCCTCTTATATCATCTGTTCCCGAAGCCCTCTCCATTGTAAAGGATGGGGAACCTGCCGTAATGAACGGAAAAACAGGCATAGCAGAGCTTAGCCCTGATGAAACTACTCTGGCAGAATATCAGGAATCTCTCAGAAAGGAACTGGAACACAAAGCGGAACTTAAATCTTTTCGACGCAAAAAGACCAAGACCCTTGGCGGCGAGAGGATACAACTTCTCTGCAACATAGGAACTCCCGCAGAGGTAGCCTCTGTCATTAAAGAAACCGGCGAAGGAATAGGACTGTTCAGAACAGAATTCCTCTTCATGAACAGACAATGTGAGCCCTGCGAAGATGAGCAGTTTGAAGCTTATAAGGAAATAGCTGTTGCCATGAAGGGCAAGCCTGTAATCATCCGAACTCTTGATATTGGCGGAGACAAAGAGATTCCTTATCTTGATCTGGAAAAGGAAGCCAATCCCTTCCTGGGCCTTCGCGCCATAAGATACTGTCTTAAAAATAACGGCCTCTATAACAGACAGCTAAGAGCAATAATAAGAGCAAGTGCCTATGGAAATATCAAATTGATGATTCCTCTTGTAACCTGCGTTGAGGAGGTTCGAAGCGTCAAAGAGATGGTTCATGCCATACAAAAAGAATATGATGAAATCGGAGTTGCCTATAACAAAGAGCTTCCGATAGGCTGCATGATAGAAACACCCGCTGCTGCTCTAATTGCGGATATCCTTGCCAAGGAATCGGACTTTTTCTCAATAGGCACCAACGACCTGACCCAGTACATCATGTGTGCTGACAGAGGAAATAACTCCGTATCCAATCTGGGCTCCTATTTCCAACCTGCCGTTCTTCGCAGCATAAGACAAATTGCAAGATGTGGTAAAGCTGCAGGTATTCCGGTGGGAATATGCGGAGAGGCAGCCTGGAATCCCAATTTGATACCTCTTTTATTGTCCTTCGGAATTGATGAGTTTAGCGTAAGCCCCTCGAAGGTACTTCCTACCCGCGCCATGATCAGTAAGTGGGGTATTCACGCATCCCACTACGTAGAAGACGATACAATGAATCTGGAGACAGCGGAGGAAATATTAATAAAGCTCTTCGGTGAACAACTCCGTAATGACCTGGTACATGAGAAAATCAAATCTGAGCAGAGAGAATTAGACGAAACTGAATAAATGAAAACAAAAGAAACCCTTGCGAACACAATCCGCAAGGGTTTCTCATATTAACATATACATAAAATCAAACAAAATAATTCGATCAGTGTAAGCTTCTTAGCATCTCAATTGCTGTCATCGGACGAGCCTCAGGCTCTGTAGTATTGTTCTCATACTTATTAAGCAATCTGGCTCTCATCTCTTCCGGATGATTGTAAAGCTGATCCATTATTCTGTCAAAAGCCTGCTTCCACTCTCCCATATTTTCTCTCCTTATCTAGCCTTAACACTGTAGCGCCTTAATCATATATGTTCGGAGCAGATTAATCAATAACAAAACCGCCAAAAAAATGTGAAAACTCTGTGTCTTCTTGTTTTATGTTTACCAAACACCTCATTATTATGCGCTTTTTAACCTGTAGCCTTTAGCCGGCACTGTAAAAACGGTCTTCTTCGGGTACCTCGATGATAACATCCATCTTCTTGATCTTCCTCTTATTGACCATAAATATAATGTCAATACCGATAAATACCATGCTGACCAAAAAGTAATATATGAAGATCTCATAAAAATCCTTGGTAAGATTATATCTTCGAAGCACTCCTTCAAGGCCGGTAAAAATGTCTGCGAAGCTGACCTTCTCTCCCATTTCCGCGAAATCACTGACAAAAGCCAATGAATAGCCGATTCTGCAGGAAAGGTATGTCAAAACGGCCGCTGCAGCGCTACAATAGATAAGTCCGAATTTGGACATCTTGCCGCTCCCCTGTTCATAACCGCAGATCAGAAGGAAGCCAACCATCGCACCGGTATACGGAGAAACCACTCCATATTTCATAAGTAATACAATTAAGGCTGCCGCAAAAATACCATATAGCAAGCTTAATCCTATTCCCTTGGCAAAATTCTCCCTGATTGAGTCATCAAGGCATCTGCGGGCTTCCACATAGGAATTGCAGGACTCATGGCAGTTATCGCACAGGTCAAACACTCTTCCGTTGATATCATAGGACTCAATGCCCTCCACCGGTTCTCCGCAGATCTCACAGACATTGATATAACCGCTTTGTCTGAAAATCGCTGCCAATGAATGCATAGTACTTATAATGTCATCCACCAGCTTCTTAGCCACAAATCGTTTCTTTAACTTAAAAGTAATTCTGTTATTCTGAAATGCCGCAGTCTTAATAGTTGAAATACTGCCAACAATATTTTCCAAAAATCTGTCCTCAGGAAGAAGTCCCCCACTTCTGACTGAAGTACTGATCAAATAATCAAAGCCTTCCATTGATATCGTGAACCGATATCCGTCCATAAAGCCGATAGTTGATATCGAATCACTGTCTGTTCTGAATCCGATGCTGTTAAACTTTTGCAAAAAGACAAGTTTAGACGAATCCAATGCACTGACATATCCCATACTTTTTTCCTCCCATAAGCACCAAAACATTATCAATGGCGCGTTTATTCATCATATTGGATTCACACCACAATGTCAACAAATCTCACAATATTGTATGAACTGTAAGCACACATAAGGCCATAAAAAAACTGCCGCAGCATAAAAGCCGCGGCAGCAATGATCATATACTGTAAGTATTAAACAATACCCTGAGCCTTCATAGCATCTGCAACCTTAAGGAAGCCTGCAATGTTGGCACCTGCTACGTAGTTGCCTTCCATGCCGTACTTCTTGGCAGCATCGTCAATGTTGTGGTAGATGTTAACCATGATCTGCTTAAGCTTAGCATCAACCTCTTCGAAGGTCCATGACAGTCTCTCGGAGTTCTGGCTCATCTCAAGAGCTGATGTAGCAACACCGCCTGCGTTAGAAGCCTTACCGCAAACAAAGAGTACACCGTTCTTCTGAAGGTACTCTGTAGCCTCGATTGTTGTAGGCATGTTAGCACCCTCGCAAACTGCGATACATCCGTTAGCAACAAGCTGCTTAGCATCATCGATGAGGAGCTCGTTCTGAGTAGCGCAAGGAAGAGCAACATCACACTTGATTGACCATACGCCTCTGCCCTCATGATACTCTGCTGACTTTCTTGCAGCAGCGTAATCTGTAAGACGTGCTCTCTTAACTTCCTTAACTTCCTTAAGAAGTTCTACATCGATTCCTTCGGGATCATAGATCCAGCCTGTTGAATCTGAACATGTAACAACCTTAGCACCGAGCTGCTGAGCCTTCTCGATAGCATAGATAGCAACGTTACCTGCACCTGATACAACTACAGTCTTGCCGCTGATGTCGTGGCCGTTGCACTTAAGCAGCTCCTCTGTAAGGTAAAGAAGACCATAACCTGTAGCCTGTGTACGTGCAAGAGATCCGCCATAGGTAAGACCCTTACCTGTAAGAACTCCCTCGTATACGTCTCTGATTCTCTTGTACTGACCATACATGAATCCGATCTCACGTCCGCCAACACCGATATCACCGGCAGGAACGTCTGTGTCAGCTCCGATATGTCTGTAGAGCTCTGTCATGAAGCTCTGGCAGAATGCCATAACCTCTCTGTCAGACTTGCCCTTAGGATCGAAGTCTGAACCACCCTTACCACCGCCGATAGGAAGGCTTGTAAGTGAGTTCTTGAAGATCTGCTCGAAACCAAGGAACTTGATGATACCAAGGTTTACTGAAGGATGGAAACGAAGTCCTCCCTTGTAAGGTCCGATTGCTGAATTGAACTGTACACGGAAACCGTTGTTAACCTGAACCTGTCCCTTATCATCAACCCAAGGTACTCTGAAAAGGATCTGTCTCTCGGGAGTTACAAGTCTCTCAAGAAGAGCATCCTTGCGGTATTCTTCCTCATTAGCCTCGATTACAACACGAAGTGACTCAAGCACTTCCTTAACTGCCTGATGGAATTCAGGCTGAGCAGGGTTTTTGTCCACAACATAGTTGTAGATCTCATCAACGTAAGACATTTTTTCTTTCTCCTTCCTGTGCATGGCACATAAAAACTTTTTTACAGACCGATTGTCTTATTTTTAAGTATAAAAAAAGGGCGTAAGAAACTATCGGTCTCTACGCCCCGTTGCGCAGACATCACTGTCTGAATGGTATTATACACTTTGATGTTTTAAAGCGCAAGAGACTTTATTACATTAAATCAAAAAATTATTCTCCACCCTCGTCGCCACCTTCAGATGGCTGTTCATCATCATTTTCCTCGGAATCCCCGCCTTCATCACCGCTATCTTCGGACTGTTCCTGGCCTTCGCCCTCTGATTCCTGCGCAGGCTCTTCCGGCTCCTGGGGCTGTTCCTGCTGCTCTCCGCCATCGTAAACGGCAGGCTCCGGCTCAGGAAGCGTAGACCATTTGTAAAAGAATGCATGGTTACCGATCATGGTATATTCACTGATCCTGTAATAATCAGCATAATACTTGGTCATAAAGAACAAATAATCTCCCACTCTGGCTCCGTCCAGAACCTCCTGCGCAGCCCTAAGGCAGGTGGAATTAGGTCCTACGGACATGATAAGCTCGACCTTACCTGACCTGTAGGAAGCAAACTGCATATTCTGAGTGATGACGGAAACAACATCTCCGGGAAAAGCAGAACTCTTAACTCTGTTCATGATAACAGATCCAACTGCCAATTTGCCGGTATAGGACTCTCCGTCGGCTTCCGCCTGTATCGTGGCCGCCAGCCATACAAGCTCTGATTCTGATGCCGAGTAAGCTCCGGATGTATCTTCCTTCATAAGAGCAAGGCGCTCAGCGATCTGCTTAGCCAGCTCTGCCTGGGCGGCAGCGGTCTTGGCCTGAAGTGATTTCATTTTCTTATCAAGCTCAGCCAACTTGTTATCATAGTCAGCCAGCTTGTTCTTCTCTGAGGAAAGTGTATTCTGGGTACTTGAGAGCTTGCCCTTAACCTCAGCTGTAAGTCCCGAGAGTTCCTCATGCTTCTCATCAAGCTGAGTCTGATACTGATCAAGTTCCTCTTCCTTCTCGTGAACGACTGCGGACTTGGCCTCAATATCTGCCTGAAGAGCCTTGTACTCGGCAATCTTTTTCTTATCGTATTCTATTATCGCAGTGAGATATTCATATTTGGTCAGAAATTCCTGCATTGACCCGGACTCTAAAAGAAGGCGTGCAAGCCCTGTGTTGCCACCGCTCTCATAGGTAGATTGAATTCTTTTTTTAAGTAGCTCATAGCGCTTATGTTCTTCGTCTCTTGCCTGCTGAAGCTGTTTGTCCAGCTCAACGATCTCGGAAGACACCTCCGCCATTGCGTTCTCCGCCTCTGTTATCTCTGCACTTAAGGAATCAAGCTTGGCTGAATAGCCGTTGATGGTGGATTGCAGCTGTGAACTCTGGTTCTGAAGATTACTTACGTTGCTCTGGGTCTTCTCTTTCTCACCCTGAAGAGCACTTATTGCATCCTTGGTCTCCTTGGTCTGTTTCTCAAGGTCCGAGATTGCATTCTGGGTCTCCTGCTCCTGCTGCCTCATACCATCGATGGTCTGAGAGATATCTGTATTGCCCTCATCCTCTTCGGCGCGGCAGCAAAGAGCTGTTTCCCCCATTATTAAGCTAAAAAGAAGTAACCAGATAACAATCCTCTTTTTCATATACTCCCCATGTATACGCTGTTACTCAAGAAATTCGGACTTCATGTATCCTGTCTGTCCGTTGTATTCCACTTTGGACCAGCCGTTGGCATACTGCTGTTTAACATTGACCTCTGTTCCGGCATAAAGTGTTGCAAGGATGTCGGAATCGGTGCTCTCACTCTTACGAAGTCTTACGGATTCCGTAACCTTCATCTTGCCGGTCTTGGCTGTAGCAGCGGGCTTGGACTCAGTCTCTGTCTTATTCTCTGTTTTGTTCTCTGTCTTATTATCGTTATTATTGGCTGTTTCGGTATTAGTCTCAGCAGCGTCGCCATTATCACCTGCAACCTCAACTGTCTCTTCACCCACAACCTCAAAGAACTCTGTCTTAACAAAGGCATAGCCGTTGTTGTATTCAATCTTACTCCAGCCGTTGGCAAGAGCCTCAACCTGTGTAAACTCCTGACCCTTGCTGGTCTTGGCAATAACATCTGCTGTCTCGGAATCAGAGCTTCTGATATTGATGACATCTGTGGCTCTGATGGTATGAGTGGTAACAACCTGAACATCGGATGCAGATTCCTCAGAAGCATCCTCTTTAGCAGAAGAACCTTCTGCCGCAGCTGCCTCATTGTTGCTGGCTTCGGAGCTGGCGAGCGCTTCTCCTACGGAAACCTGAAGACCTGATCTCATCTGTGTAAGGAGCTCTGCAAGTACCTCATCGGAGCTTACCATCTCATTATATTTAACAGCGACCTTGTTATTAAGGTCTATAACGTCGGTCTGAACATTGATCTGTCTCAGATACTCAATTTCATTACCCTCTACAATATCTCCGTTAATATAGAGATTGCCGCTGTCATCGGTACAAATATAGAGAGTCTCAAGTCCCGGAACGGCCTTATCATAATTATAGAGCTTGACCTCATTGTAAACATAGGCAACATAGCTGCCAACAAGAGGACCGGGCTTGGTATATACAGTGATATTCTCATAGGCTTCGATATAATCCGCTGCTGCCACAGCCTTAAGAAGCTCGGTATCTTCGAGTCCCTTGTAGATCTGTGAGATAGTCTCGGAATCTCCCTCTGCGCAGGCCTGATAGTACTTGTCTATAAGGGCATTGACCTCGGGATGAGCATTCTCTTCCATCTCTACCTCGGGCACCTCATAGGTTGCCGCAAGCTCAGCACCGGAAGGCTCCTGGGATTCTTCCTGTGCTCTGTGGTTGGCACTGAGAGCAATTCCCACTGTAGCTACCACTGCAAGTACAAAGAAAATAGGCATCAAAAACTTCTTGTTATCGCCTAAAATAGCATTAATAGATCTTCTATTATTCCTCCAGGAAGTGGATGTATTCTTCTTATTTCTCATTTAAAACAAACCTCTAAATCCAAACATATTCAAGTGAAATGCACCCGACAGGACTCGAACCTGCATTAAAGGCGTCGGAGGCCTACGTTCTATCCATTAGACTACGGGTGCATCACATACCCGAATATAATACCATATAGCCCCTATAATGTCTATGTTAATGAGTCCTTGAGGAAAGTCAATTCCCGCAGTCACAGATTTTAAGCTCACCTTCAGGATATGAATAGCTATAAAGACTGTGGCTAAGCACCTCTTCATCTCTTACCACCGACGAATTCACTTCACCAATCATACTCCTTAAATATCTGGGAGGAATACTGCAGCTCCCCGCAGGAACCACAAGCATCTCATGAACAGATGCAGGTATGATATACAGATCGCTGTCATTTATACAGGCAAGTTCATCCAGAACTCCCGGATAAAGAACAGCTCCCGCTCCCTGATATCCGGACTGCGTAGTCACAACATAAATATTCTTAAGAAGCTCGGGACTATCAAACATGTCCGGTTCCAAGTATTCGTTGATGCTCTTAACACTGGCAGGAAACGTCTTAACTGTATTCCTCATAACGCTGTCCCATAGCTCTTCCTTGGAAATCCCCCACATATCAAGGTGCTCTGTGGTGATCATGATACTGCCCTGCTCCTTGTCCTTGATGTTAAGGATACAGATGGGGATCATCACCAGATCCGCAAATGCTCTGACAGGGACACTGCGAAGCCTGTCCATGTTAGGGCCCGCCATTGCCAGCTTGTAGCTAAGATGCCCCTTAACTTCGTCAAAGTTCCTGAAAAAATCCATATCCAGGCCAAGCCCGGCAGAGCTCTCCCTGTAGAGGCTTACCACCATATCGGTGATACTGTCAAAGGATTCTCCTGCCTTGTACATGTTAAAGAAATCATCAATATAAATAGAAGGAGAAATATTGCTGCCTTCTTCTCTTATGACCAAAGCATGATAAACAACTCCGTTATTCTTGACAATCTCCTGAAACTTAACACAGGCGCCGTCTCCGAGATTGTTCTCCACATTCTGCAATAATATATTTCCAAAATTAATTATATCCATATCTTCCTCCGAAAAATAGTTTTAGTGACAAAAAAAGACAATAAAGAAGCCTTGTCCGGTTTCTTTATTGTCTTACAGTTTCTTATAAATACTTCTAAAACAGTTTCTATAAAAATTTATGAAAACTTGTGTCAGATATGGTAAATGAAATGTTACAAATTATACTCTTGAGAGATACTCGCCTGTTCTGGTATCAATCTTGATAACGTCACCCTCGTTAACGAAAAGAGGAACTGCTACGTTAGCACCTGTCTCAACAGTTGCGGGCTTGGTAGCACCTGTAGCTGTATCACCCTTGAAGCCGGGCTCTGTCTCTGTGATTGTAAGCTCTACGAACATAGGAGGCTCAACTGCGAATACGTTGCCGTTGTAAGACATGATCTTACATGTCTCGTTCTCCTTAACAAACTTAAGAGAATCACCGATCTGATCTGATGTAAGACCGATCTGCTCATAAGTCTCAGTATCCATAAAGTTATAAATATCGCCATCCTGATAGAGATACTGCATATCCTTCTTGTCGATTCTTGCTGCAGGGAACTTCTCTGTAGGACGGAAGGTTGTCTCCTTAACACCGCCGTTGATGATATCCTTGAGCTTGGTTCTTACGAAAGCAGCGCCTTTACCGGGCTTAACATGCTGGAATTCAATAATCTGACATACATTGCCATCGATCTCGATGGTAACACCATTTCTGAAATCACTTGCAGAAATCATAAAAAAAATCCTCCTAATTACTTCACATCAAACAACTATCACATTTTAAACTATCATAGATGATTTTTCAACTATTTTTTTGTCATGTTATATTAAAGCCTTGTATCACAACAAATAATCGCCGAAAACCGACTCCGTCGGAGTGCTCTTATAGGCCTGTAAAAGTGACTGATAGTACGAATAATCCGATGTTCCGAGGGTTGCATTAAGAAGAGAATTCTCATTTAATTTCTCAAGGGTCTGACCTTCTATCGAATTGGTGGTAGTGCTGCCGGTCACATCCTCATCCTCATCCGAGGTCTTAAAAAGAGAACTCTGAACCATATTTGTATAAAAATATGACGAATCCGACAGGTCTCTGAGTGCCTTATCGCTAAGGATTCCCTTATACACATCGGCATTCTCCGCGTTCTGACTGTTAGCCTTCATGATAGTCTCAAGGGCATCTGCAATGCCCAGATTGCCGCCAAGTCTTGAGGCCGTTATAAGACTTGCCAGATTGGTGGCATTATTCGCAGTCGTATTACTTGCAGTCGTATTACTTGCAGCCGCATTACTTGCCGAGCCCGAAACCTCACCTGCCCCGGAACCTGCAGTCTTAGCAGTTTCCTTCGTAGCCTCCGCTGTTGTCTTTGTTGCAAAATTATGGCTGTCGATATTGTTTTTGATCTCATCTCTGATATTGGGAGCCTCGACCTTGGTATCATTGACGGCCTTGCTGAAATATTTCTGGAATATTCCCTTAAGGTCCTCACCGATACTGCTGCCCCGACTATTTACACTTGAAATGGAATTGAGATATGAATTGACCGCACTTGTCAGCTCGCTAATACGAAATGCCATTTTGATACCCCCCGTAACCTACAAACAGCAACTACAAGTTATCAGATCCAGGTAACCTTAAGATTCCTGTACTCCGCCACCATGGGAGAGAGCTGGCGAAAACCTATGTTTCCTCCCGTCAGCAGATCTCCGAAGGTCATACCGTCATCATAAAAATCAAATATCTGAAGATCATTTATATAAAAAGAAACTTTAGAACCTCTTTTGACCACTCTCATGTTGTACCAGTCGGCGTTCTCCGAAGCATCCGGGATAGGATCCGCACCCTGACTGACCAGAAAGCCGCCGTAGCTCTTTCTGAGATTGCAGGTATGAAAGCCTCTCTCAGAAGGCTCTTTTCTCCTGAAATAGGAAAGATGATAGGTGTTAAGATCCCCGCTGTGATACTGCTCGTACTCTCCGGTTCTCCTTAAAAGAGCTCCGTCGAAGATGCTTCCGGGACCGTTCTTTGGCTTGGCTGCAAAAAACAGCATGGCAAGGCCGGGCTCTCTGATCGGCCGAAACTCCCACTCGATCATGATATCCGCAGGAAAAACCTTGGGACACCACAGAACGAAATTCGCCTTCTGCCCCTCTGAGGAAGGCCTCTTACTTGCAAGTCTCATAGCGCCGCCGGAAAAGCTGATGTCAACCTCTCCCTCCAGCACAAAATCTTTTATATCATCTTCACAGGAAAGTGGATTGTTACAGATTATTTTTGGCATTACCTGATACCCCCAATGCACCAAGTATTAAATCCCCTCATTTCATTTTATAGGAATATGCGGCGCTATGCAATTATCTACCGCCATGATATACTGATAAGACACAGGAAACTATCCTGTTTTTCGTAACCGCAATATGCCCTTACGTAAAAGGAGTAATTTTATGGAAAAAGATATACTTGAGCAGGAACAGGCTCATCTCACCAAGACCTACAACAAACTTCTTAATATAGAAAAAGACTTGAAATCACAGATATCCTCCCTGAATGAGAAGGCAGTGGAGGACAAAAACGATATCCGCGACAATATCCGTTTCGACTACGCAGATATCGAGACCACCATGGAAACTCTGGCCGAGATTGAGGTATGGAACCGTTATATCGACACCTACAATGTAGAGAGCTCTTCTCTTGGCAAGCGCCTTGATACCGTAGAGAAGCTCCTTCAGTCTCCCTATTTTGCCAAAATATCTCTTCAGTTCGAGGGCGAGGACCAGACTGAGGACTATTATATAGGAAGAGCCGCAATTTCTGAGAACGGATACGATCAGCTGGTTGTTGACTGGCGCTCTCCCGTGGCGGAGGTGTACTACAATCAGGATAACGGCCGCACCAGCTACACCGTAGAAGACAGGGAGATCCCCGTGGACCTTAAGCTTCGAAGGCAGTTCGAGATAGAAAAGAACAAGCTCATCTCCTTCTTTGACACCACCATCGCCATAGAGGATCCGCTGCTTCTTCAGTCTCTGTCCCAGACCCGCTCCGATAAGATGACAGCAATTACCGCAACCATCCAGAAGGAGCAGAACGCTGTTATTCGTTACCCCGATGTGCCGGTGCTTCTGGTTAACGGCATCGCAGGAAGTGGCAAGACTTCGGTACTTCTCCAGCGTATAGCTTACCTTTTTTATCAGAAGAGAAAGTCCCTTCGCCCGGATCAGGTGTGCCTCATAACCCCCAATCCGATCTTCAGGGACTATATCGATAACGTCCTTCCGGATCTTGGCGAGACCAATCCCGTGACTCTTACCTGGAAGGAATTCCTGGACCACGTAAATGTTCCTGTGGCCTACAGCGAATATGACTACACAGAGGATGAGAGCCTTGTAAGGATTCACGAGACTCTCTCAGCACTGTCACCGGAAATCGACGACTTTACAGACATCTTCCAGAAGGACAGACTGATTCTCTCCAAAAAAGAGGTGTTCCAAGTCATCAAACGTTTTGCCAAATTCCCGATGGGCGTAAGACTTGTGCAGACTGTAATGGATGAGCTTGAAGCCATGGCCAAGAATAAGCTTCACAACATGGATAGTGACAATGACGAGGAATCGGAAGGCTCCGCCAAATCCTGCTCTGCAGAAGATAACAGAATTGAAAATGACTTTGGCGGCGCCCTGAGCCAGATAAGACACTGCGGCTTCGTCAACGTCCTTCACGTGGCACAAAGGCTCCTTGATACTAAAAAGATCACAGCCGCTGAGTGGCTCTACACCAAGATGGAGCTCACGGGAATCTGTGACCGAAATATGCGTTATGTCATGATAGATGAAGTTCAGGATTATACAATGGCTCAGCTCATGGTGCTTAGGAAATACTTCCCGGGTGCCCGCTTCATGCTGCTGGGAGATGAATACCAGGCAATCCGTGAGGGTACCGCAACCTTCTCCGGAATAAGGGAGCTGTTCAGTGAAGGCGGCAAGACCTATGCAGAGCTTCCCCTTCTTACCAGCTACAGAAGCTCACCGGAAGTAACCGAGATGTTCGCATCCATCCTTCCTGAGGAAAAAAAGCTCATGGTATCCTCTGTGAAACGCCCCGGTGAAAAGACTTTAGTTAAGGCCTGCGAGTCAGACGAAGAACTCACCAAAGAGCTTATCAATCTCATGGACGAATACAGCAAAAAGAGCGGTCTCACCGCCATTATCTGCAGAAATGAAGGAAGCCTTGAGAGAATCAGCGAAAGATTAGGTGACAGATCTCCCGCGATCATCTCTGAGAACTGCTCTCTTCCAAAGAGCGGAGCATTCCTTATTGAGCTGCGATATGCCAAAGGTCTTGAATTTGACCACGTCATTCTACCCGATGCGGGAAATGACGCTTACCCCGCAGACGAGCTGGGAAGACACTGCCTGTATACGGCTATGTCCCGTGCTACACAGCACCTGGCTGTTCTGTCCAAGGGTAAACTTGCCGATATTATCAGCTGACCTTCTTTTTGTTTTTCCTATAGCTCTCATGGAGCTGTTTTCTAACGTCTCTGACATGGAGGCTGTCTTGTTCGGTTAGGGCAGCCTCTTTATTTTTGCCGTATTCTATTTTGTAATACAGTCCGAAGATCTCACTTACAGATTCTCTGAATTCCTGCGGTGCTCTGTCTGCATAATCCGACAAAAAGCCCCTGTCAAAGAACTCATCGGAATGTTTCCTGATATCCTTCTTGATAAGTTCAACATCTGTGCGAAGTTTCCCTCCATAGGAGGATTTCCTGTACACAGCATCTTTTACCAGCGCTGTACCCACAAGAACCAGAACATACAAAAGCAGGACGCTGAGCACCACAATCACCGCTATCCTTACAAGCGTGAATATCTCCTTGTTGTCGTCTTCCTCAACAACTTCCTCTGCAAGATCCGGCACCAGTTCTACAATATCCGGCACAGACAGGCTGTCATAATCTTCTTCATAGGTCATTCCCTTATCGCTCTGTGGCTGTTTCATCTCCATATTCCAGGCTCTGTCCTGATAGGAGGTATATGCGCTAGTGGGTTCAAAAGGGATCCAGCCCGCATCCTTAATAAATGCCTCGGGCCAGGTATGAGCCCTTGTCCCTGACACCTCAAACTCCTCCTGTTCCTCAAAGGGATACAGGTAGTTGTAGCCCGCATCACACCTTGCCGGGATTCCAGAGAGCCTTAGCAGCATCACCATCGATGAGGCATAGTGCACGCAGTAGCCCTTACCGGCATGGAACAAGAAGTCCTCAGCCAGGGTGCTCATTCCTTCTGCTGTATTCATATCCTGAGGCTCGGAATCCGTCAGCTGAGTACTGTAGGGGTACTGTCTCAGATACTCCTCTATCACCCTGCACTTGTCATAATCGTTATCAAGACCTTCTGTCAGAGTCTTAGCCAACTCCCGGAGCCTGTCGCTGTAACCGGTGGTATCCAGATACTCCTCGCAGTTAGCGCCATAGACTTGGTCAGAATCAGCCAGTTTCTCATACTCTTCTTTTGTCACCACCGCAGCCAGATTGAAGCTGTACATTCTTCTTGCATAGTCGCAGAGTTCCTCATATGAAATATTACTCTTTGGCGCAGAGTCTGCATTTTTAACCAGCGCGATGAAATAGGGACTTGCATAGTCCACGTCAAGATAAACCGAATTGATGGTATATCCCTTTTTGTGATCAGTATCGCTCCTGCCGGATTTAAGATTTCTTCCGTTGGTCGTAAGGTCTATGGCAAAAACAGGTGTGATCTCATCCTTGGTCCTTACATAGGCGTATTCTATGTCAAGGCCCACCTTCTGGGAAAAGGTCTTGGCCATCTCATCGGTGACTTCCGCCCTGTACAGTAGCGTAAGAAACTCAACCGCTCTTTCCTTATCAATACCTTTTCCGCCGGTGAGGTATACCGCTTTCCTTCTCTTCATAAGCTGAAGAGTCTCCTTATCCTTGTACAGGACATAGGTCTGGCTCTTAGGCCTTAGGATAAGCTCGGTCTTGGACCTGCCTGTGATACTTCCGCCGGACTCCTTAAGACTGCTGTAGCCTGCGACATATTTATTTTTGCCAAAAACGCCGGAGGTCAAATAGTATACATTGCTGCAGGCAACCTCCACGCCGTTTGCGATCCTCTCTCCCACCTCCAGCACGGGTTTCCAGTTGATCGGAGCCTCTCTGGCAGGAATCAGTATTATGATAATAGCCATCACAGCAAAAAATGAAAAGGGAAAGGGTTCGCCGGATCTCTCCGGGATAAGATACTGAAGCCCCGACAGCATCAGCACAAACAGACATACAAACAGCGCCGTTTCACCTCTTGAATCCTCATAAAAAGGTCCGAACCCAAAACGAAGCGCCACCGCTGCCACCGTCAGAAGTAAAGTCCCTACCAGCACCACTTTTTCCCTGAAGGGAACAAAATTCATTAATAGCCTCAAAACTGCCGCCGTGATTACCGCCATCTGCAGATAAGGCATGCTATCGATATCTCTCACAAGAAAAAACAGCACGAAGGCCGGAAGAACCGCCACCAAAGATGCGGAGACTCTTCCCGCAAAGACTTCAAAGAGACGTGACAGCCCTGTATAGAACAAAAAGAAAATGAGCACTGCAAATAAAAAGGAACTGCCACAGAACTCCCCCAGATCACTCCTAATAAGGAACATCCCTCTAAGGCACACCCCTGTCAGAGAAAATATGAACATGCAGATCTTAAGCTCATCAGAAACTAACGCAGTAATCTTCTCCCGGCTCCATGTCCTCTCTGATGAGAAGCCAGATATCCATGTCATCCCTCTTGTTACCCCCGTTCTTTACAAACTCCTGCATCTTCTCATACTCCTCATCGGCGCCGTAGAAGATCCCATCGGCAACGATATTATAGAATTCCAAAAATGAGTCATGGGAATCCACCACGGACTCCTTAATAACTCCCGCAGGATATATAAGTCTTACCGGTATCCCCTGCTGCCCGAAATGCCAGGCTGCTGACACAACAAACTCCAGGAAATAATCTCTTTTCCTCAGGTACTCGGTGTCCTGATCTCTCTCGGGAACGTTGACCGCTCCAAGAACCAGCGTCACTGTCCTCTTCTCCATTTTGTCCGGAACTCTTACCATCAGCTCAGAAAGTCTGGCTGACACCTTCCAGTTAATTGATGAAAGGCTGTCTCCGTTTCTGTAGGCTCTCATGTCGCTGCCCGGAATCTCTTCGTATAGCCTTTTGCTCTTAAGGCCGCTGCTGTTGATGAGATTCTCAAGGTCAAGGGAGCTGTCGGCAATATCCGTTATTCTGGGACTTACGATGGCTCTGAAGGAATACTTTACCGGATACTTTACCTTCATTATCTTGAAGGGATCCTGAAAAAAAACATGCTCGACGCCTACGTTATAGGCCCCTGCGTATTTGCAGCTGATTCCGGAAGTGATCTCTTTTTTACCAAAGATACCAATAGACACCCGGTCTTCTTCGCTAAGATTCCCCATATCGCATCGGTCCTTGTACAGGCCAAACGACATCTTGTGAACCGGAAGAAATCCTGTGTTCTCCAGCATTATCCTGTAGTCATGGGTATCGCCCTTGGAGAGCTTGTGAACCTCAATCTCCTGGTACAGGGACAGACGAACGATGTTGATAAAAATGTACGCAAGGGACAGCGGAAGTATCAGCAGAAGGCCGTAGAACATCACAAAGGGCACCGGTCCGCCGTAAAAAGAGGCAAGCACCAGGCTCCCCGCCAGAAATACCAGATAATACAGTACTCCTTTTTTGCTGAAAGTGATCCTCATGAGACTTTTGTCCTCTCTATGATCAGTGTCACAAGATGATCTCTGGTAACGCGGTTCATCTTGGCCTCTGTTGTAAGTACCAGCCTGTGAGGGAGTGACAGGGATGCTGCCTTAGCAATGTCCTCCGGCACGCAATAATCTCTGTCGTCCATGTAGGCGATGGCCTGACTGCAGCGAAGCATTGCAAGAAGTGCTCTGGGTGAGGCGCCGCAGGCAATATCCGCACTCTTTCTGGTGGCTTCCACAATGTTAACAGCGTAGAGTCTCAATGTGTCGTTGACAGTGACTTTCTCAGACTCTTTTCTCATGCCTAGGATATCAGCGGCTGTAAGAACAGGCTCAATTTTACCATGAAGCTGCCCCTCCAGGAAACGCCCTGCCATATCCACGCTGGCCTGGGTGTCGGGATAGCCCACAGAGAGCTTCATCATGAATCTGTCCATCTGGGACTCCGGTATCGGATAGGTTCCAGCCATTTCGGATGGGTTCTGGGTTGCTATTACCATAAAGGGCTCCGGAACGGGAATCTGATTGCCGTCAATAGTAACCCTGTGCTCCTCCATTACCTCCAAAAGGGCAGACTGGGTCTTGGGCGATGTTCTGTTGAGCTCATCCGCAAGAACTATATTGTTAACTATGGGACCCGGAAGGACCTTGAAGGAAGAAGTCCCCTGATCATATACGGAGAAGCCCGTTATGTCGGAGGGGGTTGTATCCGGTGTACACTGAATTCTGGAAAAAGACAGGGACAGCGAATCTGAAAGTGCCTTGGCCAGGGACGTCTTACCAACGCCCGGCACATCTTCCAGGAGAACATGCCCGCCGGCTAGCAGTGAAACGATGAGCCTGTCTATCACCTGCTCCTTTCCTACTATTCTCTGCTGCATGCTTCCCCTTAGCTTAGCTACTTTCTCATTCATACGCTGCCCCCAAATCTGGTCAGGCCAAAACTATTGGCCGAATATTTAATCTAAATTGTCTGATAAATCCGACAATTATTATTAAATTATACTACCATTAGGCAAACTGTGCCATGTAAAGGTCATAATATGCACCCTTTTTTTGAATAAGCTGGTCATGATTACCGCTCTCCAAGATGCCTCCGTTATTAATCACGAAGATCCTGTCGGCATTCTTGATGGTTGATAAACGGTGAGCGATAACAAAGCTGGTCCTTCCTGACAAAAGAGCCTGAATGCCCTTCTGCACCAGCATCTCGGTGTGAGTGTCAATGCTGCTGGTGGCTTCGTCCAGGATAAGGATCTTGGGCATGGATATCATGGTCCTTGCAAAGGCAATAAGCTGCCTCTGTCCGATGGAAAGACCTGCGCCTCTCTCCTTAAGCTCGGTATCATAGCCCTTTTCAAGCTTGGTGATAAAATCATGTGCATTTACAGCCTTAGCTGCGGCGATCATCTCCTCCTCAGTGGCATCGGGCCTTCCGTAGAGAATGTTCTCCCTTACGGTTCCGCTGAAGATGAAGTTATCCTGGGTCATGACACCCATCTGACGACGAAGGCTCTCTATTGTCACATCAGTAAGGTCATGACCGTCAATAAGGATGCGGCCCTTCTGAATGTCATAGAACCTGCTGATAAGGTTAACAATTGTAGTCTTACCTGCGCCTGTGGGGCCAACAAGAGCGATGGTCTCACCGGGCTTTGCAGTGAAGCTGACATTCTCAAGGACCTTGGTCTCCTCTTTAGTCCCCTCATCATAGGTAAAGCCAACGTTCTCGAAGGAAACCTCACCCTTTATCTCAGGAAGCTCCGTAGCGCCTTCCTTATCCACGATCTCAGCCTCAGTGTCGAGAAGATCAAATACTCTCTCTGCCGCAGACATATTTGTCACCAGCTGGTTATAATATCCGGAAAGCCCCATGATTGGTCTCCAGAACATATTTGCATAGGTTGCAAAGGCAACGATCATGCCCACACTAGCCTCTGTATATCCAAGAAATACCACTGCCACCAGATACATCACCATGCTGCTGACAGCCCAGCTCATATCGATTGCAGGTCCGAAGAGATCAGAATACATGCAGGCCTTGATATAAGCATCCCTGTGCTCATTGGCCAGGTCTCTGAAGGTACTCTTGGTCTCATTTTCCGCACTAAAGCTCTGAACCACGGAGATTCCGGCGATATCCTCATGGATATAGGCACTTAAGTTGGAGGATTTCTTTCTCACATCCTGCCAGCCCTTGTGGTTTTTTCCTCTGATCCAGAAGATAGCGGCCATCATTAATGGCATGGAGCACAGAGTACCAAGGGCCAGTTTCCAGTCCTTGACCATCATTATCACAACTACGCCAAAGACCGTCACAAAGTTGGGGATCAGATTGGTGATGGTATTGTTCATGACCTCCTTCAGGGAGTTAACATCACCGATGATCCTGGACAGGATCTTACCTGTTGGTCTTGAGTCAAAAAATGTCAGTGACAAGGTCTGGACATGTTCATAGAGCTCCTGTCTGATGTCCAATAATATTTTGTTTCCGATCCTGCTCATGAAGTAAATACGAAGCTTAACAAAGCCTGCATATACAAGACCCAGAAGGACGATGGCTCCCGCTGTTAAGAGTAGCCCCGTCACATTTCTGTTCGCCACATGAACATCTATTGCATATTCCATAAAAAGCGGGCTCACCAGATTGATAAGCACACAAACCACAAGTGATATCAATACCGGTATTATCTCTGCTATATGCGCCTTAAGATAGCCCATCATTCTGACGAAGACCTTCTTCATGTCCGTGTTCTTAATGGTCTCGTCTTCGCGAAATGAATTAGCTGCCATTACGCACTCACCTTCCTTTCTTCAAGTTGTCCGTACTGTGCCACGTAGGTGTCGTAATACAAGCCTCTTCTTGCCATCAGCTGGTCATGGGTTCCTCTCTCTGCGATCTGTCCATCCTTAAGGAAAAGAATCTCATCCGCATTTCTGACTGCTGATATTCTGTGGGCTACGATCACGCGGGTGACTCCTGTGATGGTATCAAGAGTTTTCTGTATCTCTGCCTCAGTCTCCATATCAAGGGCTGAGGTTGAATCGTCAAGAACCAGTATGGGAGCCTTTTTGGAAATAGCTCTGGCAATACTGATACGCTGCTTTTGTCCACCTGAAAGGCCCACTCCTCTTTCTCCTATTACTGTTTCGTAGGAGTTCTCCAGCTTCTCGATAAAGTCGCTGGCCTGAGCCATTTTAGCGGCACTTTCTATTTCTGTTTCTGTCATCTCATCTCTTCTTCCCATCTTGATGTTCTCAACAATGGAATCCGAGAAGAGGAATGAATCCTGCATAACTACTGCTGAGGCGCTTCTGACCTGTCCAAGGTCCATGTCCTTAATCTTCACTCCGTCGATCCTGATATCGCCCTCGGTGGGATCGTAGAATCTCTGAAGAAGATTGATTATCGTGGACTTGCCTGAGCCGGTCTCGCCCATAATTCCCAGGGTCTTGCCGCAGGGAAGGCTAAAGCTCACGTCCTTAAGAACCTCTTTATCTCCAAAGGATAAGGAAACATGATCAAATTCAACGCTTCCATCGATTGCGGGAAGTGTTACAGGCGCATCGCTATTAGCCAGTGTGGAGTGCTTCTCATAGATCTTTTTAATTTTCTTAAGAGAGGCAAAAGAGCTGGTGAAGCCGTTTACTATCCAGCCAATCTCCTCCATGGGCCAGGTACAGCTGCGGCTGTAGATGATGTAAGCAGTGAGGCTTCCCAGTGTCATCTTGCCGTTAACAACTGCGATTCCGCCAAGAACCGCACAGATAACGGGAAGAAGCATAGCAGAAAGCTGAAATATGGGATAATACTTGGCATCAGCCCTGGCCTCCTTCATGTTGAGGTCGTAGTAGTTCCTGTTGTGCTTCATGAACTTCTCTATTTCCATCTTTTCCCTGGAAAAAGCCTTAACAGTTCTTACCCCTGCCAGGTTCTCCTCTGCGATGGTGGTGAGGGTTGCGTTTTCCTCACTGATCTCGTCGTATACCTTGTCCAATTCCTTTTCCATCACAATGGCTATTGTTCCGCAGATAGTCATTGCAACCACAGGAACGATGGTCAGAAGCGGATCGATCTTAACCATGAAATACAGCACAAGAACCACGTTCAGCAGAACTTCCATTCCCATCATGGCTTCCATTCCAACCATCTGGAATACCTTGTCTATATCGTCCTTGACACGGGCCATAAGTTCGCCTGTGTTGGTGTCGTCAAAATAGTCAAGAGACAGCCCCTGAATATGATTAAACAGGTCCTTCCTCATCTCCGTGCCTATGGTTATACAGTTTTTGTCAAAAGTAAATTCCTTGAAATAGCCAAAGATGCTTCGTCCGATTCCGATAAGAATGATAAGGAAAAGCAACAGGCCAAATCTGTGAAAATCCCTGCTCACTATGGTTTCATTAACAATAATCTCAGTTATTTTCGGATATAGCATGTCCAGTGCAATGGCAAAGAGCATGAATATCACGGCCATGGTGTAGGTTGCCCAGTGCTTACGCACATAACTTGTAAGTGTCTTCATTGTTCCTCCTAATTAACTGCTTGTCGCATACCTTACTTCAGGTATACAGATGTTTCCCCGGGATGTGTGAAAGCACAAAAAAACCCCGGTTATGTCTATTCTCAGACTTAACCGGGGTAAAACTATCACAACAAAATATTCAGATATGGAATCCCATTCTCATGTTCATTCCATTCCAAATACAGTTTCCCGAGGTAAAGTCCTAGAAATATTATGGTTGTCATATTTTCTTGCCACATTCATCATAATTCCTTACCTCGCTTTCTTAGTATTTATCGGCTCGTAGCAAAACCGACAGGTTTATTATGCTCTATCCATGCATCATTGTCAACACAGTTTCCAAAAATTTATATTTACAATTAATAATTATCATGATATAGAATCCATTTTTTCCATCAGTTCCTCGAATTCTTCCACCGGCATCGGCTTATGGAAAAGATATCCCTGCATAGCATGGCAGCCAAGCTCATGAAGAAAATCAGCCTGTTCTTTTTCTTCTACACCCTCGGCGATTATGCCGGTATTAAGATCCCTCGCCATCATGATCACATGCTTTAGGATCGTCTGTCCCATCCTGCGGTTACCGGATCCTGTGAGGAAGCGAAGATCCAGCTTGATCCTGTCGACAGGAACCTCCTTAAGCATATTAAGAGAAGAATAACCGCTTCCGAAATCATCCATTTCAACCTGAAAACCGTATTCCCTGAGCTTGGAGGTGGTATTAATCAAAAGCTCCGCATCCTCCACATAGGCGGTTTCCGTGATCTCTATGTGAAGCTGGTCCGGAGTCAGATCATATTCCTGCACAAGATCACAGAAATACTCCGGAAGCTCTCTGTTCTTTTGAATATCAAGTCTTGATACATTAACGGATATGCATCTGTGTTTTCCCTCTTTGTTCCACCCGGCCAGATCATGGCATACCATCTTCCAGATATAACAATCAAGGTCATAGATAATTCCCGCATCCTCCAGCGCCGGAATGAACTCTGAGGGCGGAATAAAGCCAAGGTCAGGGTTATTCCATCTGCACAACGCTTCCGCTCCGATGATCTTGCCGCTGTCGTAGTCAATCTGGGGCTGATACCAGACCCTTAGCTCCTTGGATTTCAGAGCCAGCGGAAAACGCCCAACGATATGAACAACACGCATTCCCTTCTCCCACTGTTTGGGATTATAGAATTCATAGCCGTCCTTTTTGTTCTCATGAAGCTTTCTCTCAGCGCTTCTTGCCAGGTCGATCATTCTGTCCACATCGATATTTTCATAGTCTTCCGGCATAAGCACATAGATTCCGCTGACAATTCGAACTTTCAGGTTCTTACCTCTGTTTACGAAAAGTCCTGAACCGGTTGAAAGACCTGCTGTTCCTCTTTTTGCATCTTATCAAGGCCGCCTATTCTAAGAAGCAGGGCCAGATGGTCTCCCTCAAGTCTTCCTATGGCCTCCACATCTGACATAACCTCAAGGGATTTGTCCACCCAGAACTTAAGAAGTTCATTGGCGGAGTTTCTTCCCTGGCTGTCATTTATGTACTTAAAATCCATGATGTTGTTAAAAGACATCATATAAGGGATATCGGGATGTTCCCTGATAAGTTCTTCCACACGATTAACAAACCCCTTGTAGTTGTATACTCCGGTAAGATTGTCGTGGTACTGCATCTTACGGAATTTTGCTATCTGATTGAGGTGGTATTTATGCTGCCTTACGATGATCACAACAAGAAGTACAATTATTATGAACAAGCCAATATGCAGAATTCTATCATTCCTTATAAAATCCGTTGCCCCAAAGGATTCTGTCCTCAATATGCAGTTTATACATGCCATTGTTTTCAAGTGAACTATCATCCTCTCGCTATAGGTGCCAATTTACCTGCACCCCCGTACAATATCTCATTATAAATTGTAACATTTTAGTATAAAATACAGATAAACAATTGATTATTTATAGATAAAGTTCCTTTCAAATCAATTGCCATCCTGTATATTTGTAATATGGGAAATTATTCGAAAGAGGTCTTTAGAAAAATACTGCACAGCGTTGCGATAGCGCTTTTCATCGTCTGGTTGTATATATACGACGACTGGAAAACGTCGGTATCTTATTTTGTAATTGCAGCTGTCATTGTATGCCCATTACTATTTCTGGCATCAAAAATCCCCGGAATGACAAGCTTTTTTAATGCCAGAAAACAGGGAGAGTTTAGTCTGAGCTATCTGGTGTTTGTGATAATGTACACAGTGGTAGCAACGATCTGCTGGGGCCTTATCGGAGAAAGGATGCTGGTTTTGGCCTGCGTATTAGCCTGGGGTCCCGGAGATGCCGCAGCTGCGCTTATCGGTAAAAAATACGGTAAGCACAAGATTGGTAGAAAGAAAACGAAATCCCTTGAAGGCACTATGGCAATGTTCATTTTTTCTTTACTCGGTGTTCTGATTGCTCTGTGTTTCTATGGTAAATACCCGCTACCCTGGGTGTTATTCATATCCCTGTTAACTGCAATTGTAACTGCCATCACCGAGCTTAAGGTCCTTAGCGGCTTCGACACTTTCTTCTGCCCTGTGGCTGCCATGGCAGTATTAGTCCCTTTTGAACTTATGTTCAGATATCTAAATATGTGATGCTTATGGAAAAAGATTTGGAACGTTCAAGAAAAAAAGAAAGTGGATATCGAACCCTTTTGACATCGGTGCTACTAAGTTCACCGGGGCCATTGATCCTGGGACTGGGCCTTACCGTTGGCAGGAGCTCAACGCAGATCTCCGATTTTGTCAGAAGAACTGCGGAACTACTGGCTATAATTTCATCCTTCGTCGTGTTCTGTATCATCGATAAGCATAAGGATTATGATGACAAAAAGAAGGCAAGCCTTGCCCGCGGCAGCAATACTTTTGTGGGTGTGATCATGTGCATCAGTGTACTCAGCATGCTGATACTGGCCCTCACCACCGGCAGTGAAGACAAAGGAAATGTCGTTCCTGCCATGGTGATTGCTTTATCAGGAGTTATAGCCAATTCCATTTTCTGGTGGAGATACACAACTCTCTATAAGAGAAACGGAAATACTATCCTCGGCGTTCAGGGAAGGCTCTATGGCGCCAAGTCGGTGGTTGATATCTGCGTCACTCTCAGCCTTTTGGTCGTAGCTGCGCTACCGGGGTCTGCCGTTTCCAGATATTTCGACATCTTCGGATCGGTTCTTGTTTCCCTATATATGCTGTGGAGCGGGGGAAAAACGGTGAGGCAGCAACTAAAAATGTAAGTAATCCATAGCCTCCAGATATCCGTTAAGGCCGTGACCGTAAATCTGCTTGTCGCAGGCCGGGGCTGTTACAGACACCTTGCGGAAGTCCTCCCTGGACTGGATGTCGGATATATGGATCTCCACCTTGGTGATATCCTCAAGGCTCTTAAGCGCATCATGGATAGCATAGCTGTAGTGGGTGTAGGCACCGGGATTGATGACAATCCCCTCTGTGCCGTCGCTGTAGGCAGCCTGAAGCCTGTCGATGATGGCGCCCTCATGATTGGACTGATAGAGCTCAACTTCATCGCCGTCCTTCTCTGCCTTTTCTTTGATCATATTGCAAAGGTAATCATAGTCCTGATTGCCATATACAGCCTTCTCTCTAATGCCAAGAAAGTTTAAGTTAGGACCGTTTATCACTAAAATCTTCATGAATTCTTCCTCAAATTCTTGCGATGTCTACAAGCTGCAGTGTCTCCTCAGTACTCTCATTCTCAAGGCTGGTTACCAGTGCTCTTGCTGTATCAAGGGCTGTGATAACATTAACCCCGGTCTCAATGGCTGTACGGCGGATAAGGAAACCGTCACGGCTCTTGTCACGACCCTGAGTAGGAGTGTCGATAACAAGGTCTATCTTATGTCCCAGGATAAGGTCGATGACCGTAGGTGATTCCTGGCTGATACGGTTGATCTTACGAGCCTTGACACCGTTGTCTGTAAGAGTGTCACAGGTAGATCTTGTGGCATAGATGATGTATCCCAGCTTCTCGAATCTGCGGGCGATGTCGATGATCTCGCCCTTGTCGGAATCTTTTACGGTAATGATCATCTGCTTGTACTTGGGAAGGTTGATACCTGCGCCAAGGAAAGCCTTGTAGAGAGCCTCATTGAAGCTCTTGCTGATCCCAAGACACTCACCGGTACTCTTCATCTCAGGTCCGAGGCTGATCTCAGCGCCTCTGATCTTCTCGAAGGAGAATACAGGCATCTTGATAGCAACATACCCTGCCTCAGGCTGAAGTCCGGGTGTGTAGCCAAGGTCCTTAAGTTTCTTGCCCATCATAACCTCTGCTGCCAGATCAACGATAGGAATACCGGTTACCTTGCTGATATAAGGAACGGTTCTTGAGGATCTGGGATTGGCCTCGATGATATATACCTCATCGCCCACTGCGATGAACTGTACGTTGATAAGTCCGATTACATGAAGAGCCTTGGCTAGTCTCTTTGTATACTCGGCGATGGTCTCCTTTACCTTGTCGGAAAGGGACTGGGCAGGATATACGGAGATGGAGTCGCCGGAGTGGATTCCTGATCTCTCGATATGCTCCATGATACCTGGAATTACGATGTCCTCGCCGTCACAAACCGCATCAACCTCAGTCTCGATTCCCTGAAGATACTTATCTACAAGGATAGGGTGATCCTGAGCAATTCTGTTGATGATATTCATGAACTCTTCTATCTCTTCGTCAGAAAGGGCAATCTGCATACCCTGTCCTCCAAGAACATAGGAAGGTCTTACAAGTACGGGATAGCCCAGGCGATTAGCAACTTCCTTGGCTTCCTCTGCAGTATAAACCGTAGCACCCTGAGCACGCTTTATCTGAGTCTGTTCGAGGATCTGGTCAAAGATCTCTCTGTCCTCAGCTGCGTCTACATCCTTGGCATCGGTTCCGTAAATCTTAACGCCCATCTTCATGAGATCCTGAGTGAGCTTGATGGCTGTCTGACCACCGAACTGAACAACAGCTCCGTCGGGCTTCTCAAGTCTTACGATGTTCTCAACATCCTCGGGAGTAAGAGGCTCAAAATAGAGCTTGTCCGCAATGTCAAAGTCTGTACTTACAGTCTCGGGGTTGTTATTGATGATAATGGTCTCAAAACCGGCTTTCTTAAATGCCCAGGTTGCGTGAACCGAGCAATAGTCGAATTCGATACCCTGTCCGATGCGGATGGGGCCGGATCCAAGAACCAGGATTTTCTTCTTATCACTGCCTGCCTTAAGTCCTGCTTCATCCTCCTCATTCTCATCTCCGTATACGGAATAGTAGTAAGGAGTTTCGGCTTCAAACTCTGCAGCGCAGGTATCAACCAGCTTGTAAGCTGCCTTTATTCCATAGAAATCTCTGAGTGCCTTGATGGTCTCCACAGAAAATCTGGTAAGTCTGCTGATTACCTTATCGGGATACTCAAGCTTCTTGGCAGCAAGAAGTGTTTCGAAACTGATGATTTTCTTGGCTTCATCGTACTCTGATACGTTCTCCTCAGATACCTTATGACGGGCGATGGTGCTCTTTTCGCCAAGTCTTAAGAGTTTGAGTTCCATCTTAACCAGTGAGTGGATCTTGTCGATGAACCAGAGATCTATCATGGTGATGTCATGGATCTCCTCATGGCTCATGCCTCTTCTCAGGGCCTCAGCAATTACCCAGATTCTCTGATCGTCAACTACCTTAAGTCTTGCTGACAGCTCTTCATCATCAAGTTCTGAGAAATCATAGCTTGTAAGGCAGTCCACATGCTGCTCCAGTGAGCGAATAGCCTTCATCATCGCACCTTCGAAATTGGTGCAGATACTCATTACTTCGCCGGTGGCCTTCATCTGTGTTGTAAGGGTTCTCTTAGCGGTAATGAATTTATCAAAAGGAAGACGAGGGAACTTAACTACGCAGTAGTCCAATGTAGGCTCAAAGCTTGCGTAGGTCTTGCCTGTAATTGCATTCTTGATCTCGTCCAATGTATATCCAAGAGCAATCTTGGCTGCAACCTTGGCAATGGGATATCCCGTAGCCTTGGAAGCAAGGGCCGATGAACGGCTAACTCTTGGGTTAACCTCGATAACGCAGTACTCAAAGCTTGTGGGATGCAGGGCAAACTGTACGTTACAGCCGCCGGTGATCTGCAGCTCATCGATGATGTTAAGGGCTGCGCTACGAAGCATCTGATATTCTTTGTCAGAAAGAGTCTGTGAAGGAGCCACAACGATGGAGTCACCTGTATGAACACCAACAGGGTCGATATTCTCCATGTTGCAGACTGTGATGCAGTTACCTGCAGAGTCTCTCATTACCTCATACTCGATTTCCTTCCAGCCTGCGATGCAGCGCTCAACAAGAACCTCGTTGGCACGGGAAAGTCTGAGTCCATTCTCAAGAATCTCCTCACACTCAGCCTGATTGTGCGCGATACCGCCGCCGGAGCCTCCCAGTGTAAAGGCGGGACGAAGTACCACAGGGTAGCCGATCTTCTGAGCAAAAGCAACACCGTCCTGAACGTTATGCACTACCAGTGATGCTGCGCAGGGCTCACCGATCTTCTCCATGGTGTCCTTGAATTCCTGTCTGTCCTCAGCCTTTCTGATGGTCTCAGCTGTGGTTCCAAGGAGCCTTACATTATGGCTCTTCAAAAAGCCTGATTCATCCAGCTCCATACCAAGGTTAAGTCCGGCCTGACCTCCCAGGGTTGGAAGGATTGAGTCGGGCTTTTCTTTTTCAATTATCTGCTCAAGGACCTTGACTGTAAGAGGCTCGATATAAACCTCATCAGCGATGTCCTTATCTGTCATGATGGTAGCGGGGTTGGAGTTAACAAGAACTACCTCTATCCCCTCTTCCTTAAGTGAACGGCAGGCCTGGGTTCCCGCATAGTCAAACTCTGCAGCCTGTCCGATTACGATAGGTCCGGAACCGATAACCAGAACCTTTTTTACATCCTTATTCTTTGGCATCAGTTCTTACCTCCCTTTTTAATCATATCTATGAATCTGTCAAATAAGTAGCTGGAATCCTGAGGTCCGGGGCATGCCTCGGGATGGAACTGAACGGTGAAAATGTTCTTTCCCACATAAGAAAGTCCCTCGTTGGTTCCGTCGTTGACATTTATAAATGCAGGCTCAGCTATTGTTTTGTCCAGCTTCTCCATATTTACCACATAGCCGTGGTTCTGTGAGGAGATATATACTCTGCCGGTCTGAAGATCCTTAACCGGGTGGTTTCCTCCCCTGTGGCCATACTTCATCTTGTAGGTGTCAGCTCCTGTAGCCAGGGCCATCAGCTGATGTCCAAGGCAGATTGCAAAAATGGTGGTGTCGCTGTCGTAGAGCTTCTTGATCTCCCTGATAACACCGGGGCAGTCCTTGGGGTCGCCGGGGCCATTGGAAAGCATGATTCCGTCGGGAGCATCCGCAAGGATCTCCTCTGCTGTAGTATTCGCAGGGTATATAGTCACATCGCAGCCTCTTGCGGCAAGAGAATCAGCAATGTTCTTCTTGGCTCCAAGATCAAGAAGAGCTACCTTAAGTCCTTTGCCGTTAAGGCTCTTAACGATGGAAGGTCTCTTCTCTCTCTTAGTCTTATCGCCTGCAAGGCATGCTTCATAATCCTCTTTGTTAAAAGAGGCGCTGCCTGATAAAGGTCCGTTCTCCTCAAGATCCTGCGTCCCTTTAAGGAACTTCTTTTCCTTGCAGGTAACCTTGCTGACAACATCACCTGTCGTGTAGGCATGGAGCTTGTCCTTAACATCCTCGAACTTAAGGTTCTCATTGGTGGTGATCATGCCGTTCATGGTGCCCTTTTCACGAAGAAGTCTTACAAGTTTTCTTGTATCGATTCCTGCAATTCCCGGAACCTCGTACTTCTCAAGGAATTCCTGAAGTGTCATATCGCAGCGGAAATTGGATGCAACATGTGACAGCTCCCTGACAATAATGCCATCAACCCAGGGTCTCTCTGATTCCATGTCATCTAAACAAACACCGTAATTTCCTATAAGAGGATATGTCATACATACCGCCTGTCCCGCATAGGACGGGTCTGTAAACACTTCTGTGTATCCGGCCATGGAGGTATTAAAAACGATCTCGCTGACAATATCCTTGTCAGCACCGATATGCTTACCCTCGAAGATCGTTCCATCCTCCAATATCAAAAATGCTTTCATAAATCTCCTCCGTTACGTAATCTTAATTACTTGAAGTACTTAACACCTGACTCGAAGATCTTAAGGTCCTGTTCTCCGAAGATGTTAACTGCTACGCCGTCGCCGCGACGCTCTGAGTGTGCCATTTTACCAAGGCATCTTCCGTCAGGAGAAAGGATACCCTCAACTGCCATGTAGGAGCCGTTGATATTCCACTCATCATCCATTGTTACATTGCCCTCAAGGTCGCAGTACTGGGTTGCGATCTGGCCATTTGCAAAGAGCTTCTTAAGAACATCTTCCGGGGCAACGAATCTTCCCTCACCGTGGGATGCGGGATTGGTGTATACTCCGCCAAGCTGTGCACCTGCAAGCCAGGGTGAATTGTTGGATACAACCTTGATGTATGCCATCTTAGAGATATGTCTTCCGATGGTGTTATAGGTAAGGGTAGGTGAATTCTCATCCTGACCCGTAATCTGTCCGTTAGGTACAAGGCCCAGCTTGATCATAGCCTGGAAGCCGTTGCAGATACCCAGGGCAAGACCATCTCTGTTATGAAGAAGGTCTTCGACGGCACCTTTGATCTCCTCGTTCTGGAAGGCGGTTGCGAAGAACTTGGCACTTCCGTCAGGCTCATCACCTGCGGAGAATCCGCCGGGGAACATGATGATCTGGGCATCATTTATAGCCTTCTTAAACTCAGCTACAGACTCTGTAATATCCTGAGCATTTCTGTTTCTGAAGATCTTGATATTTACGTTGGCTCCTGCCCTCTGGAAGGCCTGTGCACTGTCGTACTCACAGTTAGATCCCGGGAATACCGGGATAAATACTGTAGGCTTGGCAACCTTGTTCTTACATACATAGATGCTGTCTGCCTTGTAGAGACCGCTCTCGACAGGAGTCTTCTCTGCATTAACCGTTGAATGGAATACCTTCTCAAGCTTGCCCTTCCAGCTTGCAAGAGCTTCTTCCATGGTAAGTGTCATGCCTGCTGCCTCGAATGCAGCCTTATCTGTAACCTCACCGATTTCTCTGCTGCCGGTGGTCTTAAGAACCTCTGCCAGCTTATCTGCAGGAACCTCAGCGATGATGTCTGCCATATCGTTGGTAAAGAGTTCCTCAGCCTTGATAGAATCAGCGATCTTAACTCCAAGGCCGTTACCGAAGGCCATCTTGCTGACTGCAGCAGCGATTCCGTAGGCATCCTCAGCATAAGCTGATACGATAACTCCCTTTGCCATAAGCTCGTGGATCTCTCCGTAGAGCTTCATGATCTTCTCATAATCGGGAAGGTCGAACTCGTCCTTGGCAATCTTGAACTGAACCAGCTTGTTACCTGCCTTCTTAAGCTCAGGTGTAACAACATCCTTGAGGCTTGCCACATCTACAGCAAAAGATACAAGTGTAGGAGGAACATTTATCTCATTGAAGGACCCGGACATTGAATCCTTACCGCCGATGGATGCGATACCGAACTTCATCTGAGCATCGAAAGCACCGAGAAGTGCGGTGAAAGGCTGACTCCAACGTGTGGGATCCTCAGTCATTCTCTTAAAGTACTCCTGGAAGGTGAAGTGAAGCTTCCTGTAATCTCCGCCTGCCGCAACGATTCTTGCTACAGACTCTGTTACTGCGAAGGCTGCACCATGGTATGGGCTCCAGCTTGAAAGATAAGGATCAAAGCCGTAGCTCATCATTGTAACTGTATCTGTCTTACCTGATAAAACAGGGAGCTTGGCGATCATTGTCTGGGTCTCTGTAAGCTGGTACTTACCACCGTAAGGCATAACAACTGTGCCTGCACCGATAGAGGAGTCGAACATCTCAACAAGGCCCTTCTGTGAGCATACGTTAAGGTCCTCAAGTTCACCCAGCCATGCAGCCTTGGCATCACCGTCAGCCAGTGCCTTGGCAGCGCTCTCTGATGCGATCTTGTCAAAATAGTTGTCTTTCCTATCAGGGATCTCAACCTTGACCTGAGTCTCCTGATGAGCTCCGTTGGTATCAAGGAAAGCTCTCTTAATATCTACGATTTTCTTGCCTCTCCAGTTAAGGACAAGTCTTGGCTCCTCAGTAACAACCGCTACCTTAACAGCCTCCAGGTTCTCCTCTGCAGCATATGCAAGGAACTGCTCAGCATCCTTGGGTGCAACTACTACTGCCATTCTCTCCTGTGACTCGGAGATTGCAAGCTCTGTTCCGTCAAGACCGGCATACTTCTTGGGTACAAGGTCAAGGTTAATATCAAGACCGGGAGCCAGCTCACCGATTGCTACGGATACACCGCCGGCACCAAAGTCGTTACATTTCTTGATAAGTTCTGAAACCTCAGGTCTTCTGAAGAGCCTCTGAAGCTTTCTCTCTGTGGGTGCGTTACCCTTCTGAACCTCAGCTCCGCAGCTTGTAAGAGACTTGGAATCATGAGCCTTGGAGGAACCTGTTGCTCCGCCGCAGCCATCGCGTCCTGTTCTTCCGCCCAGAAGGATAATGATATCACCGGGATCTGCACTCTCTCTGATAACGTGTTCCTGAGGAGCTGCGCCCATGACAGCACCGATCTCCATTCTCTTGGCAACGTAGCCGGGATGGTATACTTCCTTGACATAACCTGTAGCAAGACCGATCTGGTTACCGTAGGAGGAATAACCTGCAGCAGCGCCTCTAACCAGCTTTTTCTGTGAGAGCTTGCCCTTCATGGTCTCAGATACGGGAACTGTAGGATCGGCTGCGCCAGTTACACGCATAGCCTGATATACATAGCCTCTTCCTGACAGCGGATCTCTGATAGCTCCGCCAAGGCAGGTGGCAGCGCCACCGAAAGGCTCAATCTCTGTGGGATGGTTGTGGGTCTCATTCTTGAAGAACACAAGCCAGTTCTCAGTCTCAGGTCCCTTGCCGTAGTCAACTTCAACAGGTACAACAACTGTGCAGGCATTGTTCTCCTCAGATACTTCCATATCCGTGAGCTTGCCATCGGCCTTGAGTTTCTTCATGCCCATGAGGGCGATATCCATAAGGGAGATGAATTTCTCCTGCTTCTTCTCCTCAGTCTTGTAGAGATCATCTCTTGCAGCAAGATAATCCTCATAGGACTTCTCAATGGGAGTTTTGTAGAAGCCGTCTTCAAATTCAATATTCTTAAGCTCTGTTCCGAAGGTGGTGTGGCGGCAATGATCTGACCAGTAAGTATCAAGAACCCTGATCTCTGTCATAGTGGGATCTCTGTGCTCCTCACCTGCAAAGTACTGCTGAATCCACTTGAAATCATTGAAGGTCATGGCAAGGCCCAGGGACTCATAGAGGTCCTTAAGGCTCTTCTCATCCATATCCTTGAAGCCGTCGAAGACCTTGACATCCTCGGGCTCATCGTAGTGTTCAACAAGAGTTTCGGGCTTACTGTCTGACGCAATTCTGCTGTCAACCGGGTTCATGGTGTATTCCTGAATCTTCTTAAGCTCTTCATCAGATACATCGCCGATCAGCATATAGGTAACGGCTGTTCTGATGACAGGCTCCTCATCGCCCTTAATAAAGCGCACGCACTGCTCTGCGGAATCCGCTCTCTGGTCAAACTGTCCGGGAAGCGCCTCGATGCTGAATACCTTAGCTCCCTCCGGAATCTCAATATTCTCTCTGTAAAGCACATCTACAGGGGGCTCTGAGAATACTGTTCTGCAAGCCTTCTCAAAAACCTCATCGGAAACATTCTCCACGTCATAGCGGATGAACTGTCTTACTTCCTTGACGCTCTTAATCCCCAGATAACCGGAAATCTCGTGGCGCAGTTCCCTTGCCTTTCCTGCAAATGGGGCCTTTTTTTCAACATAGATTCTTCTTACAGTGCTCATAAAATCTCCTCATTCCTTTATATTTCTTGGTACATTTTATTAAAGAAAAAGTGCTTATCCAGAATAATAAGCACTTTAATTAATAACTAACTATTTATATCATCGGGCACTAAGCCTTCCAATACGTACATTAATTCTCTGTCGATTGCTTCCTCGGAAACGCCGATGGTCTTGGATGAGATCTTGAGACCTTCCACCACGTACATAAGATTGCGAGCACAGCCAACAGGGTTCTCGCAATAGAATTCGCCGGTCTCCACGCCGTTTTCGATAAGTTTCTCAACGATGCGTACAGCTGTATCAAACTGATTCTTCAATGGATTATCTTTTGCCGACACTTTATGAACGGAAAAATATTCATAAGTCGCGACAGTGAGATTGTTCTTTTTTCTGAGGATTGCTTTCTTCTGTTCCTTAAGGAAGATAGCAAGCATATCGCCTGCGGAGGCATCTCCGGAAAGAGCTGCCACAACTGCCTCTTCGTCATCCTCATCAACTTCATCTGCAAGAACTGCCAGGAATAATTCCTGTGTACTGGAAAAATAGAGATAAAGACCCCCGCGGCTGATGTCGCAGGCGTCAACAATGTCCTTCATTGTAACATTCTTATAACCTTTTTCGGAGAAAACAACCCTTGCCTTATCAAGGATGTATTTCCTCTTCTGTGCGGATTTCTCTCCCATCTCTCCTCCACAACAAAGTTTTATGCTTGGTGAATATTACGCAAGAGGCTTGGAATCCTCATGTCCCCAAAACCTTACAAGCTCATCCATCTTCTCAACAACCTTGTACAGAACGCCGTTGCGAACCCCTTCGCTCCATACGCTGCCCTTGGTCATTCCGGATAAAATATACTTGGAAAGAATGCCAGCCAGATCATCGATGTCCGTAATCTGGGCATCCTGAATGAACATAAGCTCGTCCTTAGGACTGTTTAAATGATTTCTGCTGTAGACGTAGACATAATTGCGATCCAAAAGTTCAGTGGTCTGGCACGCCTTGACAAAAGCAAGCAGATTCGCGTCATATACCGGAAAAGGTATAGACTTAAGATCGTTGCTGCTGTAACTGTGAGATACATCAACATTGGAAGCGTTGTCCTTCAGCCATCTGAGGTATGGAAGAATCTTCTCAAGCTGAGGGCGATATCTTGAAACGATATCCTCGACACTGTTTTCATTGACATTGTTGTCATTTTCCATGCTCATTAGAAACCGCTCCTTATCTGGCTTACAGCCAATTCACGAACAATCAGGGCAACAAAAAACACAAGTCATAGTCCGAAAACATTATAACAAGGGGTCGCCTAATTGTACAGATAAAAATGTCACTATTATAAAGAAAAAACCTGCCACAAAAGTGTGCAGGTTTTTAATCTGAATTACATGAGTTTCTGTTTCTCGGAATCGGATACAAACATCAGAATTCCGGGGATAATACCAACAAAGAGAAGTGTGCATACCTTTAAGCCGGTATCAAACAGCTCACCCTTGTCGATCTTCTTGAAAGTAATAACCGTCATGGGAATCATCCATGCCAAAGGAATAAAGCAGGCACAGGCACCAACCACGCAGGAAAGGATCATGAACACCTTGATGACTGTATCAAGAGTATCATCCTTGTGATAGGACTGGCCATACTGATTGTACTGTGTATACTGGTTGTACTGGCTGTAGGTGCCGTTCTGATAACCCTGCTGTCCCTGATATGGCTGAGGTGCCGCAGGAGTCGGCGAGGGCTGCTGTGAAAAAGCACTGTCAGGGTCAAAGCCCTTAATCTGAGGCTCCTGGTAGGGAGCGCTCTGTGTATTGGAAAACTGACCGTTCATCTGTGGCTGAGCATTCTGTGATGAAATGGATGCACCGCAATTTGAACAGAACACACTGTTATCAGGTATCTCAGCCCCGCAATTTGGACAAAACATTTTTTCTTCCTCCGTAAATAAAAATCTACACTAAAAACTACTTAACTATCTTAATATCTGACTCCCAGATTGTGCAAGTCTTTTACAACCTGCTCGTATGATTCGTATACGATACCGTTCCAGCCAAGAGACCTGGCTGCATCGATATTGACCTTGGTATCGTCAATAAATACTGTCTTCTCCGGTACAAGATCGTAGCGGCTTGCAAGGAGATTGTAGATTGCCGGATCAGGCTTAACCACGTGCTCTCTGTAGCTTAAGATTCCGCCGTCGCACTCGGAAATAAATGCCATGGGCTCCTCATTCCCTTCAAGAGCTTCCTTGGAAAAATTGGAAAGGTAGTACACGCGATAACCTGCTGCCTTAAGGGATCTGATCCAAGGCACGGTCTCTTCTCTTTTCTCAATAATGTCATTAAGATCCGTGAAGATACCAAGAAGATCACCGGCTATCTCAGGGTCATTCTCCGCAAACTTCTCTGCAATCTGTCTTGTAGTAAGATTGCCCTTATCGAACTCCACCCAGTCTTCACTAAGTACGGAAGCCTTGGCGATGCGATCTGTCATCTGCTCATCATAGCCCTTGTTTTTGATAAATTCTCGCCATACAAAGGTGCCAAGTACATTGCCTATATCAAAGACAACAGTATCAATCTTGCCCTCCGGGATAACATTGCCGTACTTGTCATGCTGCTTGTTGCTGGTCATGGCATCCAGGGATGCAATGGTATGTCTTCCGGTCATAGCTCCTATTACCCAGATGAGTAACCACAGCATAATGGGAATTGCCACAGTAGCGGCCACGCATCCGACAAACAGATTGAAGGTGGCGGGAGACCCTACAAGGGCCAGCACGAACAGTGCCACATACATTCCCACAAGAAGTACTATTCCGGCAAGTGCCAGTACTCTTTTATAGGTAGGAGTCTTTTCCTTATTGTTATCAGTCATTTTTTAAATTGCTCTTTCTGTAAATAATATCTGTTCTGGCAGGTCCGTTACTAACCATAGTGATGGGATAGCCGATCTCCTTCTCGATGAACTCGATGTAATTACGGCAGTTCTCCGGAAGCTCCTCATAGTTCTTGATGCCTCTGATGTCGCACTTCCAACCGGGAAGAGTCTTGAATACGGGCTTAGCCTTGTCAAGAAGGTGTGTTACAGGGAACTCTGTAGTAACCTCTCCGTCAATGTCATAGCCTACACATACAGGGATCTCATCAAGATATCCCAGAACATCAAGTACAGTGAAGGCTACATCGGTTGTGCCCTGAAGTCTGCAGCCGTACTTACTTGCAACGCAGTCATACCAGCCAACTCTTCTGGGTCTTCCTGTGGTAGCGCCGTACTCACCGCCGTCGCCTCCGCGTCTTCTGAGTTCCTCTGCCTCATCACCAAAGAGCTCGGACACAAATGCACCTGCTCCTACAGCTGAAGAATATGCCTTGGATACTGTAACGATCTGCTTGATCTCATAAGGAGGGATTCCTGCGCCGATTGCGCCATAAGCTGCAAGAGGTGAGGAAGATGTAACCATGGGATAGATTCCATGGTCGGGATCCTTCATGGTTCCGAGCTGTCCTTCAAGGAGGATTGTCTTACCTTCCTTGATAGCCTTGTCAAGGTAAAGGGATACGTTTCCAACATAATCTCTTACCTGCTCTCTCCAATCAACGATCTGGTTAAAGAGTGCTTCCTGATCAATAGGATCTGAATGATAGAGGTTAACAAGAAGAACGTCCTTGATCTCAGCGATTCTTGCGATCTTTTCCTTAATTACATCATCATCCTGGAAAAACTCATTGATCTGCCAGCCGATCTTGGCATATTTATCTGAATAAAAAGGTGCAATACCTGACTTGGTTGAACCAAAGCTCTTACCTGCAAGTCTTGCCTCCTCCAATGTATCGAAAAGTACATGATAGGGCATCATTACCTGTACCCTGTCAGAGATCATGATCTGAGGTGCCGGAACCCCCTTGGAGGTTACCTCTTTAAGCTCATTCATGAACTTGGTGATATCAAAGGCAACGCCGTTACCTATGATATTCATTATATTCTGATGAAATACTCCCGAAGGCATTGTGTGCAGTGCGAACTTACCATACTGATTGACAATGGTATGCCCTGCATTTGCTCCGCCCTGGAAACGGATTACCACATCCGCCTGGTCTGCGAGAGTATCTGTGATCTTACCTTTTCCTTCATCACCCCAATTGGCACCAACTACTGCTTTTACCATCTACATATCCTCCTATCGGTTCTAAGACAAACGGTCCAAAACCCTTTTTTTGTCCATTAATCGCCTACACTATAGTACACTCATTATCCTAATAAGTAAAAGCAAAATTTTAATTTTCCAATTTTTTATATTATTTTATACATTTTTATTACAATAATCCGTCAAAACGCATAGAATATTAGATATAAGATGTCGCAATTGCAACCATATTCCGATGATTAAAATGATGATAAGGAGGCTCTATCATGGCTGAAAACGACAAACGTGGTAATGATTCCAAACAGGACATTTTTAAAAACTTAAAAATTTCCGATAAATTCAAAAAAGTCTTTAACCGTTTAACAAATAATCTTATCATTATTTTTATTGTGGTCATTCTTATTGACGTACTTTCTCTTTTCAATCTGCATAGCATCTATGCGGTTTATTATGAGCAGAACAGTCAGCAGGGTGAGATCAGAATAACCATTCAGGCTCTGGCCAAATACTATCTGTGGTCCATGAGCGCCATAGAGGCTGACGACCGCGAGGAACAACTGGCAGGAGTTCAGGAGAAGCTCCAGGAGCTTAATGATGGTCTGGACAGTCTTTCCAAGTATTATAAGGGTGATCTTACTGCAGCCTACCAGCATGTAAAGGATATCGATAACTGTGATGATGAACTGACAAATATGACCGCCTCCGGCTCTTCCAAGGAGGAAATCTACAATTATTATGTAGGTACTGTAAACGAAGCCATCAAAGTTGTCGTTAAGGATTTTAAAGAAATAGGAATCTCCGCCAAGGAGCAGGCCAAGTCTGCTTACACAATTGCTATTACCTCTGTCATTATTATGACTGCGATATCTCTTTTGGTTGTAATATATGCGATCATTTCTTCGAACAAGGCAAGAATTGCCATCACAAACAGTATCCTTGGTCCCATCGAAGCAATCTCCAATGCAGCGGATGACATGGCCAAAGGTAAACTGGAGGTCAAGGTCAATACAGATTCGCAGGACGAACTTGGCAAACTTGCCGATGATATTACAGCATCCACCAATGTTATAGAAAACATTGTAAAAGATATTAATGAAACCCTTAAGAGAATGTCAGCAGGTGATTTCTCCTCCGGTTCCAGGAACGAAAAGCTCTACATAGGAGATTATCAGGCCATCAGAGCTGCACTTACAGACATTTCAGACAACCTGTCCAGCACACTCTCAGAGGTTATGAATTCTTCCTCACAGGTATCACAGGGTGCCACAAATATGTCACAGGGTGCCAGCGATCTTGCTGAAGGTGCCACAGACCAGGCCGCTGCTGTTGAAGAACTTACCGCTTCTGTAAATTCAGTAACAGAGCAGACCAAGCAGCTCGCAGAAGTTGCCGAAAGAAGTAAAAACATGGCAGCCTCTGTAAGAGATAACGCCGAGACCAGTGCCCGCAAGATGCATCTTGTTACAGATGCCATGACGAGAATCACCGAAGCTTCCGCGGAGATCGAGCAGGTTACCAATTCAATCGAAGCAATCGCCAAGCAGACTTCACTCCTTGCCCTTAACGCTTCCATCGAGGCCGCAAGAGCAGGCGAGACAGGAAAAGGCTTCGCAGTAGTAGCAGATCAGATCGGCAAGCTGGCAGACCAGTCCAGTGAAGCCGCCAAGAATACCCATCAGCTCATCGCCGATACAATGGATGAGATCAGTAACGGTAATGCCGTAGTTACAGAAACCACCGAGGCTCTGGACGCAATGCAGCACAGTGTGGAAGAGATCACAGAGATGATCGTCCAAACCGGAGATCTGGCAGAGCAACAGGCCCAGAGCATGGACGAAATAGACAAGGGAATTGAGATGATCTCCAACGTCGTTCAGAACAACTCCGCCACTGCAGAAGAATCCAGCGCGGTTTCCCAGGAGCTGTCGGAGCAGTCGGAAAGCCTTAACAGACTCATCGGACAATTCACGATCAACGAGTAACATTGTTAATAAAGCCTTTTGCGTATGGCTTGTTCCTGCGTGGGGGGCTTTTATTTTGTTGCAAAACAGGCTGTTCTTTACTATAATTTTCAGTGAAATATTTTATATTCTTTTAAACTATGAGATAAATTCAAAATATACAGAGAGGTAACACGCTATGTTACACATCAAATCCCTCGATGAAGGCCTTGACCTCTTTAAGGCTCTCGGCTCAGATATCAGAGTTGAGATCATCAAGATCCTTTTAAACGAAACGGGCATGAATATGAACGAGCTGGCAAGTCGCCTCAAGATAACCAACGGTGCACTCACCAGCCATATTAGAAAGCTCGAGGAATGCGGCATTGTTACGGTTTCCTCGGAAGGCACCGGCCACGGCAATGAGAAGGTATGCTCGGTTCGTCTGGACAAGATCCTGATCGAACTTCAGAACGCTCCTCGTAACACCAACGTATATACCTCCGATATCAAGGTTGGACATTTTACCAATTATGAAGTGTATCCCACCTGCGGCCTGGCTTCCTCCAAGAGACTTATCGGTGAGGTTGACGACACCAGATATTTTGCCCATCCTGACCGCTATGAGGCTGATATTCTCTGGTTTACCAAGGGATATGTGGACTATGCGATTCCCAATTTCATTCCTGCGGGGCAGAAAATTGATGAGATCTGCATCTGCGCGGAACTGAGCTCTGAGGCCCCGGGCGTCAACAACGTCTGGCCCTCCGATATCTATTTTTACCTTAACGACACTCTTCTTGGCACCTGGGTGTCCCCCGGCGATTTCGGAGATGTCAAGGGAATCTTCACCCCCGACTGGTGGTTCTCAGGCTGGAATCAGTACGGCATGCTCAAAACACTGGTGGTTAACCACAAGGGTTCCTTCATCGATGGAATCAAGATCTCCGATGTTACGATAGACAGCTTCACATTGAACTCCAGAAGCGCTCTCAAGTTTCGTCTTGAGGTTCCCGAGAATGCCGAACACGTAGGCGGACTTACTATTTTCGGGCACGGCTTTGGCAATTACAATCAGGATATTAATGTTAAGATTGCCTACAGCCCCCTTGAGAACATATAATAGCTTTTATGAATACTAAAAAGATAACACTTGGCATCCTGGCACACGTGGATGCCGGCAAAACCACATTGTCCGAAGGGATGCTCTATCTCTCCGGCACCATAAGAAAACTCGGAAGGGTCGATCACAAGGACGCCTTCCTTGACACCTATGAACTAGAAAGAGCCCGCGGGATTACTATCTTCTCCAAGCAGGCTCTTTTCGACTGGAAAAACAATAGCTTTACTCTTCTTGACACCCCCGGCCACTCGGACTTTTCTCCCGAAATGGAGAGAACTCTTCAGGTTCTGGACGGTGCGGTTCTGATCATCAGCGCCGCAGACGGTGTCACAAGTCAGGTGCGTCTTCTCTGGAAGCTCCTGTCTCACTATCAGGTTCCCACCTTCATTTTCGTCAACAAAATGGATCAGGCAGGCTCAGACAAGGCTGCTATTTTGGAGCACCTGAAAAAGGAGCTGGGAAGCAATGTTATCGATTTCTCCGATGGGACAGCCTCACCCGATACTCAGGAAGAACTGGCGGTATGTGATGACAGCCTTTTATCTGCATTTCTTGAGGGAAAAGAGGTCTCTGATTCCGATATAACCGGTCTTATCTGCGACAGAAAGAGCTTCCCTGTAATCTTCGGAAGCGCCCTTAAGATGCAGGGCGTAGAGGAGCTTCTTAATCTTATCACAACTCACCTGTCTCCCTCCGCAGAGGATGGATCAGGCGCTTTTGGCGCAAGAGTATACAAGATAAGCCGCGACAACCAGGGCAACAGACTGACTCACCTCAAGGTCACCGGCGGGGTTATTAAGGTAAGGGACCTTATCGGTGAAGAAAAGATAGACCAGATCAGGATCTACAACGGTGAGAAATTCGAAGCCGTCAAGGAAGCAGGCCCCGGCACAATCTGCGCCGTGACAGGTCTGTCCTCAACAAAGGCCGGAGAAGGGCTTGGCTGCGAGAAAAAAGCCTCTGAGGCAGAACTGATCCAGCCCATCATCTCCTGCTCTCTCATACTTCCCGAAGAGACTGACACCTTATCTTTTTACAAAAAGCTCATGATACTGCAGGAAGAGGAACCCATGCTTCGTATCTCCCTAAAGGAACTTCCCGGAACCTCAGAAAAGCAGATTGAAGCTCAGGTAATGGGCGAAGTCCAAAAAGAGATCCTGCATCACCTTATCAAAGAGCGTTTCGATACGGATATTTCCTTCGGACCGGGCCACATCGTTTACAAGGAGACAATAGCATCTGCTGTGGAAGGCGTAGGACACTTTGAGCCCCTAAGGCACTACGCAGAGGTTCACCTTCTTCTGGAACCGGCAGAGCCCGGAAGCGGCATCATACTTGATAACATCTGCAGCACCGACGTCCTTGCCCTTAACTGGCAAAGGCTCATCCTCACCCATCTGCAGGAGAAGGCCCACAAGGGTGTCCTTACAGGCTCAGAGATAACGGATATCAAGATCACTCTTTTGACCGGCAGAGCCCATGAGAAGCATACCGAGGGAGGAGACTTCAGACAGGCCACCTACAGGGCTGTGCGCCAGGGACTTATGGAGAGCGATTCAGTCCTTTTGGAACCCATGTTTAATTATAGGATGGTTCTGCCTCAGGAATCGGTTGGCAGAGCCCTTAACGACATACAGAGAATGAACGGCACTGTAGGACTCCCTGACATGGAAGGCGGCAAATCCGTGCTGACAGGCACCATTCCTGCAGCCTGCCTTGGGGACTACGCATCGGAGCTTACCTCCTACACCCACGGCGAGGGCTATATAACCACCACCTTAAGCGGCTATGCTCCCTGTCACAACCCGGAGGAGGTCATTGCATCCTTTGCTTACGACCCGGAGGCTGATCAGGACAATCCTTCCTCTTCTGTCTTTTGCTCCCACGGCGCAGGAACACTTATTCCCTGGAATGAGGTACGTAGTTACATGCACCTTGATACCGGCTGGAATCCCGAAACCGGCTTTGAGAAAAAGACTGACCTCACTGACAGTATCGACATGGAGGCCCTTAAAAAGCTCCAGGCCCATAAAAGGAAGGATACTGAAGATAACCGCTCTTTTGCGGAAATAGACAGAGAGATAAGAGCCACCAACAATGAGCTGATGGCCATATTCGAGAGAACCTACGGCCAGATCAAGCCACGATATGTTGAGAACTATGAGGAGCGACGCCGCACCAAGGACACTCCCCTTGCAAGCGAGGGCCCCGCTCCCGAGGTATCTCTTAGTAAGAAAAAAGCTGCGGGCCTCGAGGCCAAGAGCGCTCTCATCGAACGCCCCAAAGAATATCTTTTGGTTGACGGTTACAATGTGATCTATGCGTCACCGGAGCTGTCAAGCCTTGCTCAGACAGACCTTAAGGCTGCCAGAGACGCTCTCATTGACCTGCTGGTAAATTTCGCAGGTTTTCGCAGGGAAATAGTCATCCTTGTCTTTGATGCCTACAAGGTTCCGGGAGGTACCGAGCACATAGTAAAGCACCACGATCTCACCGTCATCTACACCAAGGAGGCCGAGACCGCTGACCAGTACATAGAAAAAGCAGCCCACGAAATTGGCAAAAAATACAAAGTAACCGTAGCCACCTCCGATAACATTGAACAGGTTATTGTTATGAGCAGCGGTGCCCTGAGACTTTCTGCCAGAGATTTTTTACTTGAGATAAAACATACAGAGGAACAGATCAAAGAAAAAATGAGCAAATTTTGACCTTTTTTCCTGAAAAAAGTGTCATTCGTCCGATTTCAAGTGTCATTCGTCAGATTTTTTACAAAAATGTTACGCAATATGTTATTATTTTGGACGTGAGGGAGAAAGGAAAGACGTTATGAAGAAAAGGATAATAGTGCTTATTACTTATATGTTTTTGCTAGTTGCTACTATCATCCCAGCGGTACTGATGCTCAAGCACTTTGCCTGGTTTTACCACTACGGAGATAACAGCATGTTAGGTCAGAGTGCTCCGCTTCACTGTGGTTTAAGGGGAATCATTATGAGTATTGACAACACCATAGTCTGGGGCGGAATCAGTATCATCCTTTGGACATTTCTCATGATTATTACCGTAACGGTAACAATTTATATGTATGTCCGAATCGCCAGTAACGAACCTTCAAAGGTAACCGGTTACGGCAACTGATTGCGGTTTTCTTACTAAGCGAAGATGGGTCTTCATAATGAAGGCCCATCTTTTCTTGTTCCGATTTTTTCATTCGGATCATATTATTCTTCGTGTCCTGCATTCTTGTCATATTCCAGAATATCTCCGGGCTGGCAGTCAAGTGCTTCACAGATTGCTTCCAGTGTTGAAAATCTTACGGCGCTTATCTTGCCGGTCTTGATCTTCGACAGATTCACGTTGCTGACTCCCACTTTCTCTGAGAGTTCATTGAGACTCATCTTGCGGTCAGCCATAACACGGTCCAGTCTAAGTATGATTTTTCCCATAGTCCGTCCCTCCTTATAATGTCTCATCAGACTCAGTCTGAAGCATTGCGCCGTACTGGAATATATGTGCAAGTCCAAATAAAAGCACAATTACAAGTACTGTTGCCAGATTAAAGTCAAAACCCGAGTTCATTCTTGAAGAAAAAACTGAGGTTACGGCACTTCTTAAAAATCCGCCGACGATTGCCCAGGGAATAAGTGCCCATGCACATCTCTTTATTCCGAAAATAATTGACTCTTCAAAGGGTGATGCAGTTGTCTCCAATGCCTTGCACAGCTTCTTAACAAAGGTTAAAAGAACCAGGCATACTGCTATGTAAACAATCGCGGTGATCAAAACAAATATAATTCTGCTTGAAGTAACTCTTGCAGGCTCCTTAACATATGAAAAAGATATGGTATCACCGGAAACTGTAGTATCTGAAGGTACATAGTTATCACCATTGATAGTCCAGGAGCCTTCGGATGTGAATCCATTCTCTTCAAAATCCTTCGCAGAGATCTGGGAAATATCTTCATTTCTGACTTCTATTACTGCTGTTCCGTCAAGTTTTATTGCGAACAGATCCTTGGGGATGATGAGAAGTGCTATTATTCCGAGGATAGCACATACAAGTCCTATCCATGTGCAAACAATGCATATTATGCTGAGTACTCTTCCTGTCTTACCAATCTGATTGATCTTGCTGATAGCGTTTTCTTTGTTCATGATAACCTCCTATTGTTGTAATTGAATAATGAGTTGTTGTCTGTTAAATTATTGTTTGAACCGGGTTTTATATGCCCCACGCGCGTTTAACTTAAAACATTTAAGTTTTAATGTTTATCGATAAATCAATATTATAATGTCTTTTATCTTTTGTCAACTACTTTTTAATGTTTTTCATTTAATATTTTATTTAAAGGAGATATTTTTTAATTTTAATTATGAGTACATCCAAAACAAACGTAAGTCTCAAACAGCTGAAAAGCTCATTATTGCTGCTTCTGGCGGCAATTGTATGGGGCGCAGCCTTCGTGGCTCAGTCCGTTGCCGGAGATAGCATAGGTACCTTTACCTTCAACGGTATTCGTTTCATTATCGGAGGAATATGTCTCCTTCCCTTTATACGCAAACAGGGAACAAAGATCACCTCCATATCCCGTGAAAAGCTCCTGGGAGGAGTACTGTGCGGCACTGCCCTTTTCCTGGCTTCAACAGCCCAGCAGGCAGGAATCGCCATGGGTGCAGAAGCCGGAGAAGCAGGGTTTCTTACAGCCTGCTATATAGTACTTGTGCCTGTTATCGGAATATTCCTTGGAAGAAAATGCTCCGGTATCGTATGGATCGCAGTAGGTATCACTCTGGCAGGGCTATATCTTCTTTGTTTTCAGTCTTTTCCAAGAAACGGTCTGTTATCCATGTCGGGAGCCAATTTAATGCTTCTTCTTTGCGCATTTCTCTTTTCGGTGCAGATTCTTGGTATTGATCATTACGCTCCCACCATGAGCCCGGTGTCCCTGGCCTGCGTGCAGTTCTTCGTAAGCGGCGTACTGTCCTGCTTAATGGCTGTTTTTACAGAAGTTATTACGGATCCTTCAGGCTGGGCAGCCTCCTTGTCAGTTCCAAGTGCATGGATACCGATACTGTACACCGGAATCTTCTCAAGTGCAGTTGGTTACACACTTCAGGCTGTGGGACAGAGGGACTTAAATCCCACCTTGGCATCGCTTATTATGAGTATGGAATCTGTTTTTTCCACGTTGTTTGGCTGGCTTATTCTGGGACAGACCATGACTGCAAGGGAACTTTTGGGCTGCGCCCTCATTTTTACCGCAATAATCCTGGCCCAGGTTCCCCTTCCGCAAAATGATAAGAAGAAATTGAAAGGAGATTACTTATGAAAAATATAACGCTAGGAAGTACCGGTATCACCGCCCCTCAGAACGGTTTTGGAGCTCTTCCCATCCAAAGGGATGACATGGACACTTCAGTCAGAATCCTGCGAAAGGCCTATGAAGGCGGAATCACTTATTTCGATACCGCAAGGGCCTATTCAGACAGCGAGGAAAAGCTTGGCAACGCTTTTTCCGGCGGCATCAGGGAGAAAATCTATATTGCAACCAAGACCCACGCCAAGACTCCCAAGGATTTCTGGAAGGATCTTGAGACCTCACTTAAGCTTCTTAAGACCGACTATATCGACCTGTACCAGTTCCACATGGTACCGCAGTGCTTTAAGCCAGGCGATTCCACAGGTCTCTACGAATGTATGCTACAAGCCAAGGAAAAAGGCATGATCAGACATATCGGTGCCACAGCCCACAAGGTCATGGTAGCCATGGAGTGCGTAGAGAGCGGTCTGTATGAGACCATGCAGTTCCCCTTCAGCTATCTCTCCTCCCAAAAAGAGATTGAGCTTGTTAATCTGTGCAAAGAAAAAAATGTCGGTTTCATCGCCATGAAGGGACTTGCCGGAGGACTTATCAACCGCTCCGATGCAGCAATGGCCTATATGACTCAGTATGACAATGTAATGCCTATCTGGGGAATACAAAGAGAATCCGAGCTGGATGAATGGCTCTCATATATGGACAAGACTCCTGAGCTCACAGGTGAGATCAAGGAGTTCATTGAAAAGGAGCAGGCAGAGCTTGCCGGCGACTTCTGCCGTGGCTGCGGTTATTGTATGCCCTGCCCCGCCGGAATCCAGATCAACAACTGTGCCCGCATGTCCTTGATGCTAAGGCGCGCTCCTTCAGAGAACTGGCTTACCGACGCCTGGCAGACAGAGATGAAAAAGATCGAAGGCTGCCTTAATTGCAGAGCCTGCACCACCAAATGCCCTTACGAGCTAAACACTCCGGAGCTTCTTAAGAAGAATTATGAAGATTACAAAAAAGTTCTTGCAGGAGAAGTTAGTGTGCGCTAAAATGATTTAGCACAATCTTTTTCGAGGTGTAAAAGATGAATTTAAAAGATTTATTCTTTGGAAATGATACAGAAAGTGAGGAGAATACAATGTCAGAAGTTAAAGATCTTATTACTCCCGATATGCTTATGGGAGATATCATTACCAAGCATCCTCTTGCAGCACAGTTCCTTATGGAGTGCGGAATGGGATGCATCCACTGCCCCGCTTCCCAGATGGAATCACTGGCTGAAGCCTGCGTGGTACACGGCATCGACAGCGAAGAGATCACAGATGCACTTAACGAGTATCTGAGCGAGCACAATGCATAATAAGTATTAATGATTAAAGGAGCTGCGTGGCAGCTCCTTTTTATTGTTCATATCCTATTCTATTAACTTATCCTGAAACCGCAGATTCCGCAGAAAGAATTACCATCCTTAATTGTTGCGCCGCACTTCGGACATACAGAAACCAGTGCTGCAGCGGTAGGTTCATTACTCTGGTTCATCTGTGGTTCCACCTGCTGACTTATAGGCTGTTCCACCTGCTGATTCATCACTGGCTGGTTCATCACTGGCTGATTCATCATCTGTTGGTTCATCTGCTGCTGATTCATCATCTGCTGATTCATCTGTTGCTGATTCATCATTTGTTGGTTCATCACCTGCTGGTTCATCATCTGCTGATTCATCACCTGCTGGTTCATCTGCTGCTGATTCATCTGCTGATTCATCACCTGCTGGTTCATCTGCTGCTGATTCATCTGCTGATTCATCATCTGCTGGTTCATCATCTGCTGACTCATAGGCTGACTCATAGGTTGACTCATCTGCTGACTCATAGGTTGATTCATCTGCTGACTCATAGGCTGTCCCATCGGTTGATTCATCGGCTGTCTCATCTGCTGATTCATCTGCTGCCCGTAAGCTCCCATGGGCTGACCATAGGGCATACTTTTATTTTTCTTGGAATTATTTATAAGATAAAAAATAACGCCGCCAACCACCAAAAGAATAGCAAAAAGGTAGCCTGCCATCTGATACAGATCCTTAACTTCAAAGCCCCCTATAGATCCCGAACCCGATTCCGCATCACCAAGGTCATACTCAACGTGGATTGCCTGACCGCCGGAGAGCTCCATAAGATCCCAGGTAAGCGTCCTTTCGTCATCGGATATATCAGTTGCATTGCACTCAGTCACTGCAACAGGAAGCTCTATAACTGCTGTAATATAACCATCATATGCATCCATGTAATCCTTGTAAACAACAAGCTGTTCATAATAATCTTCGTCAAAAAGAGTCCAGTCTATTGTATATTTACTGCCGCTTCTTTTGACCTTCATCTGCAGTGCATCCTGTCTGGAATCCATCTTCTCCAGGTCAACATCTTCCTGCGTCGCAATATATCCGGTATACCCATCGTCGTAATATTCGCTTATGGTCCAGCCTTCCTTTTCAAGCCCCTTCATATCTTCGCTGAGCGTTGAATCATACTGATCCCCCGAGTCACCGGTAAATTCGTCGCTGAAGGCCATAACGATGGAAATATCCGCCTTACCGCTTTTATCTATCTTAACAGTGGTGGCGCATCGCATACATCCGGTCATAAATGTAGCGCATATAAGTATCATAAGCATCGAAAATACTTTTTTCATCCCGGTTCTCCCCGTTATCATTTTTGTCTATAGAAAATCAAATGTAAGCTGTCCATCGATCCAGCTCTCCTGCACAGCCTGATGGATCTCATCCTCCGGCCTTATATTACCTATCAAAAGTGGCGACTCCGGATCATGATTCTTCCTGTTATTGCGCACAGTCTGCTCATCATAATTGGCATAACAGTATCTGCACATATGAAGACAGGTGTTATACATTCCAATATCGTTTCCAAGGAAACAATCGCAGATAGCCCTGGTGTTTTTGTTCTTCGGAAAAGCCATTGTGTTATGTACTGCTTTTTCAAAGATCTCCTGAGTCATGCAGCCGCTGCAATCAGCTCCGAATTGCTCCAGCTCATTTCCCTCTCCGCAGGGTCTTAGCGTCATGCCGTGCTCTGCTGCAATCTTAACCATGTTCTCTCCAAGGTAGAGGCGATCTTTCTTCTCTATCGTCTTAGCCTCGGGAAAATTCTTTTTAACCTTCTGATACAGATCTATAAAGCTGATCACCGCAGTTTCGGTATATCCTTCAAGGGTCTTCGCAATCTCCGCAAACTTTTCAAGATGATATCCTACCGTGTACTTCTCATCAAGAAAAATAGGGTCATACCGCCATCCCATGGAATCCACCCCTGCAAATTCCGACAGCCTTTTGAAGGTCTCTGTCACCTCCGGGATTTCCGGTACATTTGGCTCAATGTCCCTTCCATAGCCCGTTATCGTCACGTACCAATATGTGCCGTAAGGTCTTAGCAGATCAAGATATTTCAGCATCGGCTCCGGATTCTTGGAACAGAAACTAAACAGATCCACCACAGAGGGATGGAGCACATACTTCGTAACATAGGTCATATTGTAAGGGTTTCTCACATAAACAAATCCCTCTCTCAACCTATTCGCAAACCAGTCCGCATAAAATGCGGGTATATCAGTACGGGATCCCGTCTGAATTATCATAGACTATTCCCCCATTACAACAGTTCCATGTTAATGGACTTCTCTGTGAAACCGCAGCTCCTGTACATCTCATAGGCAGCTCTGTTCCTGGCATTCACCTGAAGCTCGATTCCATCGGCATTTCGCTCTCTCTTAAGCTCTCTCACCTTGTCAAAAAAGAGATGACCGATTCCCTTGCCTCTATACTCGCTATCAACAGCCATGCTGTCTATAAAAACAACATCTCTCGTCACATTTGCCGGCGTTTCGATATGCCTGTAATCTATTCCCAGCACTCCGACAACTGCTCCATCCATATCCGCAACATAGAACCTGCCGCCTTCAAACAGCTCTTCAAACATCTCTTCGGTAAAAAAATTCTCATTCAGCCTGTAAATATCCGGCCTCCACTCCACATGCAATTCCTGCACCTGGTTCATGATCCTTCTTACCGCCTCAAAATCCGCCTTAGCAGCACTCCTTACTACAGCCCCCAAATTACATTGTCCTCCAAACGTATTACAAAAATCTTAGCATTGAAGAACATTCTATTCAAGCGCCTTTTCGGTATTCTTGCAATGATTTTAAACAATAATAATTGCTCTTCTTGCGGCTTCACATATACACCGGCTCTTCTCAGGTCGCGACGGCTGTGATCATGACAAAATCTGTCGATTTCGGGGTTGCGGAGTCGAGCCCCATGAATCAGGAGCGCCTTATGCACGAGTGATTCATGTCCGGGGCTTGGCGAAGCGTTTAGCACCGTGAGACAGATTTTGTCATGATCACAGCCGTCGCGGCCCGAGAAGAGCCGGGTCCGGGAAACCACTATGATTCAATTATTCGCTTACGCTTCTTCGAATACGTAGAGGCGCACATCCTCGGTGCGCATTATGCGGGTGTCTTGGTTGTAGCCGGTACCACTGAAGGAGGGATTCAGCGCTACTCCATGATTATTGAATGCCGCTCCTGTCGCCGTAACCTTCTGCTCCTCGCTGCTGACATTCACCACTCTGTCAATTATTGTATGCAGCAGCCCATCCTGCTTCACATGAACCGGAACCATCGTATTAACAAGACTTCCGAACTCCTTGACACTAAGAGGAACCACTCTGTTTCTCATATTGTAGACCTTGTCCTCAGCAAGTCCGACAGTCTTTAAGCATCTGTAATCATTGTTGGGCTTGGAATTTCTCTCCACAACAAAGGAAACAGCCTTCTTCTTATCCCTGCTGACAATGATATATCCATAGTCGGGAAGTCTGTAATAATCTCCGAACTGGAATACCTCTCTCCAATTCTTGTAGAACTCAACCTGCTCTGCAATAACCTTTTTATCAGACTCTGACAGATCGCAGAGATTGAGCTCATAGCCAAAGCAGCCCGCACAGGCAATCTCATACCTGGTCTCAAGGGGCGAATTGTTAAGTGTCTGATGATTAGGGCACGCAGAAACATGTGCTCCCACAGTGCTGGCGGGATATCCGTAGCTGTAGCCTCTCTGGATATCAAGTCTGCACATGGCATCCGTATCATCCGATCCCCAGATCTGAGGGAAATAGCACAGTATTCCAAGATCAAATCTGTTACCACCTGCAGAGCAGCCCTCGAACAGAATATCCGGGAAGCTCTGGGTCAGCTCCTTCATGATGCGATACAGTCCCAGATAATATCTGTGCATGAACTCGCCCTGTCTTCTCTCACCAAGGCTTGCTGAAAATCTGTCGGAAAAGATCCTGTTCATATCCCACTTAACGTAGGAAACCTTACCTGCAGAAAATACCCTCTTCATGGACTCTATAACATAGTCCTGAACCTCAGTCCTTGTAAGGTCAAGGTTCATCTGGTTTCTTCCCTTGGAATGGGGCTTACCCGGAATCTGTACAGCCCAGTCCGGATGCGCTCTGTAAAGGTCAGAATCCTCATTTACCATCTCAGGCTCTACCCAGATACCGAACATCATTCCAAGATTCGTTATCTTATCAGCAAGCTCCTGAATTCCTCCGGGGAGCTTCTTCTTATTCTCGTACCAGTCGCCAAGTGATCTCTTATCATCGTTTCTTACGCCGAACCAGCCATCGTCCATGACAAAAAGCTCGATTCCGCACTTCTTAGCCTCTTTTGCAAGAGCCACAAGTGACCCCTGGGTAAAGTTAAAATACGCGGCCTCCCAGCTGTTAATAAGAATCGGTCTCTCCTTGTCGCGCCAGGTTCCTCTTACCACATGCTTTCTTACGAACTCATGCATGTTGATGCTCATGGCATTCATGCCCCTGCCGGAAAAGGTCATAACCGCCTCCGGAGTCTCGAAGCTATCCCCGGGGCCAAGAAGCCAGGAGAAGCTGTTAGGCTGAATACCGCATACAAACCTGCTCATATTTACGCCGTTGGAAGAAAGAGCTTCGTAGTGATCTCCGCTGTAGATAAGGTTAAATCCATAGCACTCACCGTGCTCATCATCCGCATCGATATCACTTACAATAACAAAAGGATTGGATCTTGATCCTGACTCTCCGGCATTAAGCTCCTCGCATACAACCTTGCCGCCTGTGCAGACAGATTCGTGCTTGCCCATCTCATTGGCCCATCTTCCATGGAAGGAAGTCATTTTATAAGCGGGACGATTAAAGTCGATCTGGGTGCTGAGGAGTCTGTCGATCACCACCGCTTTGTCGCTGTCGTTATATACGATCGCACTTCTGGTGATCACATCGATGCTCTCAAACACCGAATAGATCAGCATCAGCCGCACATTGTACTGTTTATCCTTAAGTACGATAAAAAGCTGCTCATCCGCCTCATAGGAAGAAGGAAGAGTCTCCAGCATTGCCTTACCTTTTTTTACCTCAAAATTCTCAAAGGTAAAGTCCACAGTCTTGGAGCCGTCTGCATAGGTAAGCTCAACGAAAGGCTCTCTGATATCGCCTTTACCAAAGGAAGACATCTCGAGATTAAGCTGCTCAAGGAATACACCACTGAACTCATCAGAGTACACATTCATGTTTCCGCCGCCAAAGAAGTGCTTGGGGGCAACAGCATCAGCTACTTTCTCGATGCCCTCCTTGCCAAGCTCTGTTACTTCCTCACACTTGCCGCTCTCCATGGCTTTTTTTACTCTCTCCTTGGAAAAAAGAGATCCACCGTAATGGATATGCTCCAAGTGCCCCGAATCCAGCTTTCTGAACATATATGAAGTGCCGGCTGTCTGAAGTAAAAATAAATGTCCGTCTGCGTAGATCATTGACTACCCTCCCTGTTACTTAACTCTAAGTCCGTTGATAACGATATCGATCATCTCATTAAGAGCCTCTTCATAGCTAAGGTTCGTGTCTGAAAGATCCTCACAACTAAGGAATCTCTCGATGGCTCCCTCAATCATCAGCTTCACAATTCCAAGAGGTACCTTTCTGATAAGGCCCTGCTCCATTGCCTTGACCAGGAGCTTATCCGTCTCCTCCCAGTCTGTCTCAATCCTGTGTGCTACCTTCTGGTAAACAAGAGGATACTTCTCCTTGAGCTGATATACTCTTCTGAAATCGATATTCTTATAATTATCGGGAAGGCAGACGATCAGTTTGGAGATCTTCTCCACAAGATCAAGACTGTCGTCCGCAAGAACCTCTGCTTCCTTTCTCTTGATAGCAGAGAATCCGTAATCTACTGTGGCAAAAAAGAGTTCATTCTTATCCTCAAACTCTTTATAAATGGTCTTCTTGCTGATATGAAGCTCCTTGGAAATATCGTCCATTGTAAACTTCATACCCTTTTTGTTGAACTGGTTTATAACGGAATCCATTATCATCTGTCTGATTTCATTCACTACTTGTAACCCTCCTATAGATGTACGGGGACACGCCAAGGCATGTCCCACGAATTAAATTGTACGGTGACACGCCAAGGCATGTCTCACGAATTAAATACCCCAATTAGGCAAGAACTGCCTTTAAATACTCCCATACATTCTTTGTTGAAGCCACAGAAAGCCTCTCCTTGGCTGAGTGGATATCCTGCATGTCAGGTCCGATGGAGATGCAGTCAAGGTCATCAATCTTCTCACTTAAAAGACCGCACTCAAGACCTGCGTGGATTGCCATAACCTGAGGTTTTTTGCCGTACATTTTCTCGTAAACGGATACCATATGGTCTCTAAGCTCTGACTCCTGTCTGAACTTCCATCCGGGATACTCTCCGCTGATCTCGTAGCTTCCGCCAAATACTGTGGTGATGGAAGTAACCTTCCTCATAAGTGCCTTCTTGGAAGAACCTACGCTGCTTCTTACTGACTGATCGATTGTAACCTTCTCCTCATCGCACTTGATGATTCCAAGGTTAAGTGATGTCTCCACAAGTCCCTCGACAGAAGAACTCATAGCCTGTACTCCGTCAGGCATTGCACAGATTGCGGTAAGAACCTTTTTGGTGTCCTGGGGAGTAACTGCGCTCTGCTCCGCTGACTCAGCAACTTCGGATACTGCGATATCAAGGCCGGGATCCTTCACCTCAAGCTCACCCTGCACGTCCTTAAGGGTAACTCCTACGCTCTTAACAAAAGCATCAACGTCTTCTGCATTCACAAGAACAAGAGCTGTAGCTGTGGAAGGAATAGCATTATCGGCAACACCGCCTTCGATAGTAACAAGCCTTACGTCTACATCATCCAGCGCCTCCAAAAGAGTTCTTGCAAGAATAATATTCGCGTTACCTCTTCCGCACTTGATCATCTCTCCTGAGTGTCCGCCCTGAAGTCCGGAAATATCTACCTTGAGAAGATTACCAACAAAGCTCTCTCTCTTAAGAGGGAACTGGGAATAGATCCTTGCGCCGCCTGCGCAGCTAACGATAAATGCTCCCTCTTCCTCGTTGTCGATGTTGATGAGCTGCTTGCCCTTAAGATCTGAAAGGTCAATTGCTGCTGCTCCGAACATACCTGTCTCTTCATTGGTTGTTATTACAACCTCCAGCGGAGGATGAGGAATGTCCTTGGAATCAAGAAGTGCAAGACAGTATGCAACCGCAATTCCGTCGTCGCCGCCAAGGCTGGTTCCCTCTGCCCATACGAACTCACCGTCTGTGGCAGTGCGAAGACCCTCAGTCTTCATATCAATGTCACAGTCATCATTCTTAACCGCAACCATATCCATATGGCCCTGAAGAATAACAGGCGCCTTGTCCTCGTAGCCTGCGCTTCCGGGAGCCTTGATTATTACATTGAGTTCGTCGTCGCGGCGTACCTCAAAACCTCTCTCCTTTGCAAAAGAAACAAGATAATCACTGATCTTCTGAAGATTCCCGGAGCCATGCGGAATCCTGCAGATCTCCTCGAAGAAATGAAATACTTCCCTGGGCTCTAAATTCTCAAATGCCATAATTATTCCTCACTTTGTATTTATGTTAATTTTTGTAAAATTCCACTAAAAATGGAGTATCGAAGGACTCGATACTCCATAATAATACTCTAAAAAAACTATTTAATCAATGAAAGTTTCCCAAATAAAACTTGTAATTTTCGATTAAGCAATTTTCTCTTTTGCAAGCTCTGCAAGTGTCTTGAATCCATCAGGATCGTTAACTGCAAGCTCAGCAAGCATCTTTCTGTTGATGTCTACGCCTGCAAGCTTAAGACCATGCATCATGTTGCTGTATGAAAGACCATTGATTCTAGCTGCAGCATTGATACGTGTGATCCAGAGAGATCTCATATCTCTCTTCTTCTGCTTACGTCCAGCAAATGCTGAAGTAAGTGCTCTCATAACTGACTGCTTAGCTACTCTGTACTGCTTGGATCTTGCTCCTCTGTAGCCCTTTGCAAGCTTTAATACTCTTTTATGCTTCTTCTTGGCATTTAATGCGCCTTTAACTCTTGCCATCTTAAATTCCTCCTAAAATTCTAATAAACTAAACCGGAAATACATCTTCTATAACGCTGAGAATTAAGCGTAAGGAAGGATGCTCTTCATTGTCTTTACATTTGTAGCGTCAACAAGTCCGGCATGTCTGAGATTTCTCTTTCTCTTTGTGGACTTCTTTGTTAAGATGTGGCGCTTATACGCTTTGTTTCTCATGAGCTTGCCAGTTCCTGTAACCTTGAATCTCTTGGCAGCAGCTCTCTTTGTCTTCATCTTTTGCTGCATAACTAAATCCTCCTAATTCTTCACTTAAGTCTTATGATAGATAAATATCATAGATTTATCTTTAACCAGGTATGTGGCTAAAAATCAATTCTTCTTCTCGGTAAGGAACATGGTCATACTACGTCCCTCAACCTTGGGCTGCTTCTCAACAACCGCTACATCTGCCAGGGCCTCTGCAAAGTCAGTAAGAATGTGAACGCTGGCACCCATATGAGCCATCTCTCTTCCGCGGAAACGAAGAGTGATCTTAACTCTGTTTCCTTTCTCAAGGAACTTCTTGGCTGCATTGACCTTGGTATTAAGGTCGTTGGTGTCGATGTTGGGAGAAAGTCTGATCTCCTTGATCTCAACAGTCTTCTGTTTCTTTCTTGCTTCCTTCTCCTTGCGAAGCTGCTCATACTTGAACTTACCGTAATCAACAACTCTGCAAACAGGTGGCTTGGCTGTGGGAGCGATCATTACAAGATCAACACCCTCATCGTCAGCGATCTTCCTTGCATCCTGGATTGACATAACACCCAGCTGATCCCCTTCGATACCAATTACACGTACTTCCTTAGCTCTGATCTGGTCATTAATAAATAACTCGCTAATGGCTTTATCCTCCGATAAAATAAAAAAAGTGGATACTCGCATGTATCCACTGAAAATCTAAGTCAATCAATTCTCATGATCTGAGAAGATTTGAAAAGATATTAACCACTACTGGCGAAGCCGCAGGGTGAGAGTGGATACTCTGCTTTGTTTTCAAATACTGAGATAATATAACACAGATAAATATATGTTGTCAACACCAAACTTAAAATTTTTTACTAACTAAAGGTTAATGTTATTTCGTTTAAATCTCGCTTAAAATTTAGGAAGTGGCGCTTCTTGTATTGCCATTATAACAAATTTTCTTATAGGAAAGGTGGGATTTTATGAGAAAGATATTCTTAACAAGGTTACTGGCCGCAGCATTGTGTACAGGCCTTATTTTACAGCCCGTGACTGCTTATGCCTCACAGTCTGCTGATGAGGAAATTACAGAACAGGTAGTTCTTGAAGAGGTTTTAGAGGAAACTGCGCCAACCAATTTGCCTGCAGAACCGGATGAAGTCAGAGACCCTATGCCCGGTGTGACACAGCTGCCGTCACTTACCGGTGTGCGACTTGAAGGAAATCTTTTGTATTGGGATCCTTTCCCTGATACCCCCTTATATTGGCTTGATGTAGGTGATAAGAGAGAATATTTATCTGATGAGAGCATGCCATGTGATCTGTCTGTACTCTTCCATGACACCTTTAAATTGGATCCGGGATCCTATACCCTGCAGTTCTATGCAATAAATTGGGATGGTTACAGGAGCAGTGAAGTTAGTGAGCTTGAATATACATATACCCCAAAAAAAACTCCTGTTAAAAATGTAAACATCACGACTAATGCCAAACAGCTCCTTATAGACGGCGCCGTGAAAAGGGGGCCGGTTGTTATCACCACAGATAATCAGGCACTTAGCGTACAATACTCTTATTGGTTCAAAGTTCTTTCTAACGGATATTCACGCACTTATGATGATTCGGTTTTCACTCCCGGAACTTATAATTTCACATGTATGGCCGTTATTAATGATGCATATAAAGATACCTTCGAGATAGATGAAAACATAACGATTACAATTGACGGAGTAGCTTGTACCCCTTATGACAGGATAACCAGTACTGAAAACCCCGTTTACTTCTTCAGATCCGGCAACTATGAAGTAAAAGAGATTCCCAAGATCAATAATCTTCGCGTTGAAGGAGATCTTTTGTATTGGGATCCGGTGAAGGATGCGTCCTCATACAGACTTGATATAGGCGCACATATTAATTATCTTACAGAGGATGATATGCCCTATAACCTGAAAGATGCTTTTAGCAAGACCGAACTGATATCAGGTGATTATACAATTTATTTCTCTGCACTTAATCAGAACAATGAGAGAATCACGAACGTATATGAGCTTAATTATACATATAATAATAGGACTCTCATTGATAGCATCTCAGTATCTACTGATGCCAAAGATCTTTTGAAAGACGGAAATGCCAGAACAAAAGCAAAGATAACAAATGAAGAGAACCCTGAAGTAACCGTGAATTTCTATAACTGGCGCAAAGTATCAGAAGATGGAACAGAAAAAGACTTCTATGATAAGACCTTTACCCCCGGAAAATACAGATTTGAATTAGCTGTTTATCTTAATGCATCCTATGTTGACAAATATGAGCTGGATGAAAACACACAGCTTGTTATTGACGGAGTAGCTGTGAAATCCCATAATCAGATAAACAGCTATGGCAAATATATTATGTATTTCTATTCTCCATACTTTGAGATAGAAGTACAGCCTGAACCCGTTAGCGGCAGGTGGTTTGTGAAATATGGCGCAACGTACTATGAATTATCCACAGGTGAACTGGCTACCGGAGTTCTTGTAATTGATGGAGATTATTATCTGTTCAACAAAAGAGGCGTTCGTCAGACAGCCACTTTCTATGAGGATGATGGAAAGACTTACTACTTCGGAAAAGATGGCAAGAGAATTACAGGCTGGATGACCAAGTGGGCATCAACCTACTACTTTGACGAAGATGGTGTGATGCAGACAGGCTTCACAGATATTGATGGTGATACCTATTACTTCAAAGCAGATGGCAGACAGGTACATACCGCCTGGATTACCATCGCTGATAAAAAATATTATGCTAAGTCCGACGGAAAAATTGCAAAATCTGAGACCATAACTAAGTGGGGCAAGAAGTACAGCTTTGATGCAGACGGAGTATTGATATCAAAATAAAATAAAAAAGTTGCTATAAAAAATGCGGCTCAGGGATCCAATCTGCCTGATTGAATCTCCGGGCCGCCGTCTTTATACACATATCTATTAATTATGGTTTCTCTACAGTGTAAGTCTTGTCGTCTACAGTGACAGCTGTAACGTCAGGAATTGAGCTGTATATCTTCTCATCAACATAATTGAACTTATCGGGCTGTTCTCCCCTTTCAAGAGCCTTGATAAGAGCATCAACCCTTGGTCCGTGCATGGGATTGCATTCAGCGATGCAGGATATCTTGCCCTCTCTTGCGTAGCTCAGTGCCTGCTCATTAACTCCGTCAAAGGAAACCACCATGACCTCACCGGACTTAATATTGGAGCCGACTCTTTTGCCGGCATTCTCAAGAGCGGTTATAGCTCCGATAGCCTCATTGTCATTCTCACAGTAAACCACATTGATGTTGTCAAAACGCTTGAGAAGAGCCTCCATTACCTCCTGGGCCTTGGCCTCGGTGAAATCTCCCGACACCTCTTCCATCAGATCCCAGCCATAGTCTCTTGCTGCGTTGGCTAGTCCTCTGGTTCTTCCGATCTGGGCTGTATTACCTATTGTTCCCTGGATATTTACTATATGAAGATCCTCAGGTGCAACTCCGCATTTGGTAGTGTAGGCATTGATCCAGGCAGTTATCTTCTTGGCCTCCAGTTCAAAATCCGAGCCCACCCAGCAGGAATACAGATTCTTGTCTGAAGCATTCACTCTTCTGTCCACTATGATGACCGGAATATGCGCCTCTCTGGCCTCCGAGAGAACCGATTCCCACCCGTCCTCATTGGCAGGGGCCAGAACTATATAGTCCACATCCTGCTGAATAAAGGTTCTGATGGCGGTTATCTGATTGGCCTGCTTCTGCTGTCCGTTTTTATAGACCAGAGAGTAACCGTTTTCCTCGGTGAAGGTTCCCAGCATCGAATTGGTATTGGCACTCCTCCAGTCGGATTCTGCCCCCAACTGAGAGAAGCCGACCGTTATTAACGTGTCGGCTTTTGATGTACTACTGCTTAAGTCTGCGGCTTCATCGGAGGAAACAGTGTTTCCTCCGCAGCCGTACATTATGCTTATTGTTAAAAGAAATACTACTGCAAATATAGATAGGTATTTTTTCATATTCCCCGTCAGCCTTTAAGAGCTTTCTTTTTCTGAGCCATTACTACGCTCTGGATAATAAGGAAGAGGCACAGCATCGCAGCGATGGTGATTCCTGTCCACCAGGCATCGTCAAGGCCTGCGGATGCAACTATGTTCTGGATCGTACTAAGTGACAGTACGCCGAACAGAGTTCCGATGATATTACCTACACCACCTGTCAGCATTGTTCCGCCGATGATGGAGGAGGCAATTGCGTTCATCTCCATACCCATTGCATGGCTGGCAGCTCCCGAACCAACATGAAGGAAGTATACATAGCCTCCGATTCCTGCAAGAAGGCTGCAGATAAGGTGAGACAGGAACTTGGTGCGCTTAACGTTGATTCCCATCATCAGAGCACTCTGCTTGTTTCCGCCAACTGCGTAGAAGCTTCTTCCCAGTCTGGTCCATCTGAGTACCACAAACAATAATACCACAATTAAAAGAGCTACGATCACACCAATTTCGACATATGCAGGAACATAAATACCTTTTTTGTTAACAGATCCCATGAAAGGCACATTGATTCTTGTGAGCTTCAGGGCTGTGAACTCCGGATCCTCTACATTGAAGGGTGCGGTATTAACGATTGTTGTCATACCTCTTGCAAAGAACATACCTGCAAGTGATACGATAAAGGGCTGAATATCAAGATAAGCAACAAGGAAACCCTGAACCAGGCCGTAGGCAAGACCGATACCAAGTGCAATAAGGATCGATCCCAGAATGCTGCCATCGTGATAATCGAGGTAAACTGCGCAGCACATGGAAACCAGTGCCACAACGCCGCCAACGGAGATATCGATACCGCCACAGATCATTACAAGGCTCATTCCGCAGGCAGTAATAATAAGTGAAGCGTTGGCATTAAGGATGTTAAAGAACATCTGGGGCTTGGTGAAACCGCCGCCCTGGAACAAAATAGCTCCAATATACATAAGGAAGAAGATGACTATTGTAATGGTAAGGAGCAGATTAGTATCACTTATCTTGTTAAAAATACTGTCTCTCTTAAGTTTCATTTATGCCACCCCCTTCTTCGGAGCAACCTTTTTGACAAGGTTACCCATGTACTCTCTTACCTTGGGAGCAGAGAATACAACAAGGAGAATAACTACAACAGCCTTATAAGCTGCCAGCGCATCTGACTGAACATTGAACTTATAAAGGGTTGTGGTAAGGAACTGAATAACATATGCGCCCAGGATTGAAGCCCACATATTGAACTTACCGCCTGAAAGAGCATTGCCGCCAAGAGCAACCGCAAGGATCGCATCCATTTCGATATCCTTAGCGATAACTGAATAGTTGATGGTTGAAAGACGGCTAACCTTGATAAGAGCTGCAACTGCAACGCAAAGACCAAGGATTACAAAGGCAAGGAACTTAACAAAAGTAGGGTTGATACCGTTAAGTCTTGCTGAGCTCTCGTTGATACCTACTGCCTGTGTGTATAGTCCCAGGTTCGTGAACTTAAGAACAAGGGCGATTATCACCATGCAAAGAGCTGCAATAAATACAGTTGTAGGAATCGGAATGCCCGGAATAAATCCGCCGAAGTATGAGAACTTGGGATCCGGAACAATGGGAAGCTCGTTATTGTTGATCCAGGCTGCAATGGAACGACCTGCAGTAAACAGGATCAGTGTTGCGATCATGGGCTGGATCTTGAATACAGAAACCAGAAGTCCGTTAAAGGCTCCACACAGCATACCAACGATGCAGGCAATCAAGAATGCCACAATTATGGGGGCCTGAATGGTCTCAGGTCTTGAATTGCCGCCGCAGAGTATGCGAAGCATTGCAGATCCCGCAATGGCTATTGTGGCGCCGACGGAAATGTCCTGTCCTCCGGAAGCTGCCGTTACCAGTGTCATTCCTATTGCCAGGATTGCCAGCTCTGAGCCGTAATCCAGGATTGTTATTAAATATCCGGAAAGAACCGGGTTGCCGGCATTGTTAAATCCGGCTGTGATCTTGAAAAACATAGGATCCGAGATCAGGTTTATTACCGCAAGAAGAATAAGTGCAAGAAGCGGAATAAAGAGCTGATTCGATGTAAGCCTTTTTATAAAGCTCTGATCCTTTTTCTTTTTTGTATCTGACATACCTTACTCTCCTCCTGCGATAGTACTCATAATATTGTTCTGGGTGAGATTCTCTCCGGAAAGCTCACCTACAACCTTCCTATCGCGCATAACTACAAGTCTTGAACAGGTTCTGAGCATCTCATCGGTCTCTGATGAAATGAAGGTAACACTCATACCCTCCGATGCCAGCTCCAGAACCAGCTTTTGAATATCAACCTTGGTTCCTACGTCGATTCCTCTTGTAGGCTCATCAAGAATAAGATATTCGGGATGCATCAAAAGCCATCTTGCAAGAATAACCTTCTGCTGATTTCCTCCGGACAGTGATTTGATTGGAGTGTCCGCAGAAGCGGTCTTGATATTGAGCTTCTTGATATACTCCTCGGCGAAGGCATTGGCCTTGGCCTTACTAAAGGGCTTGAAGAATCCTGTAAGCACCTGAAGGGCCAGAATGATATTGTCTCGTACGGAAAGATCCCCAATAATTCCGTCTATCTTTCTGTCCTCAGGAAGATAAGCTATACCGTTCTTCATAGCATCCAATGGATTGCTGATCTTAACCTCTTTGCCATGGACCTTAACCTTACCGCCCAGCACTCTGTCAGCTCCGAAAATAGCTCTTACACACTCGCTTCGGCCGGAACCCAGAAGACCTGTAAAGCCGTTAACCTCACCCTTTTTGATGTAAAAATCAAAGGGCCTTATGCCGGCATTACTCTGAAGGCCTTTGGCTTCAAATACAACCTCTCCGGCGTCGCTTCCGGAATAAGCTGCGCTCTCTCCCTTGATATCAGAGAGATCATCCATCTCCTTACCAAGCATCTTGGCAACCAGCTGAACTCTGGGAAGATCCTTGATCTCATACTCACCTACCAGCTGGCCGTCACGAAGAACCGTGATCTTGTCACAGACCTCATATACCTGATCCAGGAAGTGAGTAACGAAGATAATTCCAACTCCCATTTTCTTAAGGTCTCTCATCAGTTCAAAGAGCTTGTCAACTTCCTGCTCATCCAGTGAGGAAGTAGGCTCGTCCAGAATAAGAACCTTACAATCCATATCTATAGCTCTGGCAATGGCCACCATCTGCTGAACTGCTATGGAGCAGCTGCCTAGCTGCTGTGTGGCGCTTGCCGGGATATCCAGTTTTTTAAGAAGTTTATCGGCGTTCTCATTCATCTGTTTCCATTTAGTAATGGCACCTGTCTCACGACCGATAAACATATTTTCTGCCACCGTAAGATTGGGGCAGAGTGTAATTTCCTGATATACGGTACTGATACCGTACTTCTGAGCATCCTGAGGTGAATGGATCTGAACTTCTCCCTGTCCCTCCAGCTCAATGGCTCCTGCGTCCTTGGTGTAAACACCTGTCAGAACCTTGATAAGTGTTGATTTTCCGGCGCCGTTTTCCCCCATCAGGGCATGGATCTCGCCTTTGTTCAAGGTGAAGTCCACATTCTGAAGTGCCCGCACCCCGGGAAATGATTTGTTGATGCCTCGCATCTTCAGGATTGTCGTATCGCTCACTTTTTACTCTCCTCGCCTTTTGTTTAAAAAAGACGCGGCAGACACTGCCGCCGCGCCTTGTGTAAAGCTATATTGGACTAGACCAGTTTATCGTTTTAAACGATACACGCATGACTGTTACTTCGAATCCCAATATCGTTTAAATTCCGTAGTTGTCTACATCTTCCTGTGTGATTGTTGTAGCATCGAAGCCCTTCTCGTCCATGATGATGGTCTTCTGTGAAAGTGTTCCGCCACCCTCAAGAGTCTTGATGATGTCGTCGATGTAGCTAGCCTGGAAAGGATTGCACTGTCCATCGTAGTTCCAGTTCTGAGCAAGAAGCTCTTCAAGAGCCCACTTGTTGCAGTCAAAGCCCATAACAACAACGTCCTTGCCAACACCGTGTGTGATTCCGGCTGCATCAAGAGCTGCAACAGCGCCCTTAGCCATGTCGTCGTTCTCAGCGTAGATTACGTTGAAAGGTGTGCCTGCATCGATAACTGACTGAACGATCTGCTGTGCCTTCTCTGCGTTCCACTCAGCTGTCTGCTGCTTAACGATGTTCCAGTTGCCTTCTGCTGCAACCTTGGTATCAAGTGCTCCGGATCTTCCCTGCTGAGCAGCTGATCCCATAACACCCTGAATGTGAATTACGTTGTACTCTGAAAGGTTCTGACCTGCAAGCCAGTCAACTGCTGTCTGGCCTTCCTTAGCCATGTCAGATACGATTGATGCCTCGTAAAGGCTTGAATCTGCATCGATTGTACGGTCGAAAAGGATAACCTTAACGCCTGCTGCCTGAGCATCCTTAAGAACTGAATCCCAACCCGCTGTATCAGCTGCAGATAAAAGAAGATAATCAACATCATCCTGGATAAAGGTCTGAGCGTACTGAATCTGCTCATCGTTCTTCAAGCTGTAAGCAAATGATGCATCATAGCCGTTCTCCTTGGTGAACTTAGCCTTAAGGTCTGCATCGTTAGCTGTACGATAACCTGACTCGTTAGGATCGTTGTTGATGATACCAACCTTGATGAGTCCGCCCTCTCCGCCTGATGTCTTTGCTGTCTCTGTGCCTGCTCCGCTATTTCCGCAAGCTACAAGGCCAAAGGCCATTACAGATGCCAATACTGCTGCTAAAAACTTTTTCTTCATGTTAACCCTCCTGAATAAATTATTATTCTTGTAAGGACCATTCCTTACATAACTAATATTCTAAAGATATGAAGAAAAAGCACCATTAAATAAACAACGAAGATATGTTGATTTTTTTATGAATTATTTATTTTGTTTGATTTTTCTACGATTCCGGTTGAGATTTTCGGGAGCCTTATCATAACTTCGGTGCCCTCTCCCTGAGTACTCTCAATGGTTATGCCATAGTTCTCGCCGTAGTTAAGTCTGATTCTCTCATTAACATTGTAGAGACCGTATATTGCGCCGCTTCCGGGTTCGTCTCCGGACAGAGCCTTCCTGACTTCCGATAGTCTCTCAGCACTCATGCCGATTCCATCATCCACAACTCTAAGGAGCATGGTATTTTCCTCATCAATGCCCATAACGGATATCTTGCCCAGTGCCCTTCTGTTCTTGATCCCGTGGTACAGGGCATTCTCAATCACGGGCTGCAATGTGATCTTGGGAATAGAACAGTCATACAGAGATTCCGGCACATTGATCTCATAGCTTAAGATATCCTGATATCTGATCTGCTGAATCTCCAGATAGCTTCTGACATGCTGAAGCTCATCCCTGACAGACACAATCTCCTTGCCCTTGTTAAGAGAGGCTTTGAAAAAGTCAGAGAGACTTCCCACCATGTTAACGACCTGAGTCTGATTGCCTGCTTCCGCAGACCATACAATGGCATCAAGAGTATTGTATAGAAAGTGAGGATTGATCTGGGCCTGCAGTACTTCAAACTCAGCCTTTCGAAGCTTCTTCTGCTCCTCTATAACCTGTTCCTCTATAGGTCTTGTGATCCACATGGGTCCCACAACTGAAACACCGATAATAGCAAAAAGGATTATGAAAAACAGCGCAATGGACATCTTGGCGGTGTTGAGATAGAGCTCCCTGTTGTCTGCCTGCGCGCTCTGTATCTGTTTGTTTTCATAATAGATATATTCGTTGACGGTCTCCTGTAAAAGAGCTGTAACTATCTGAACGTCATTCTCCCAGATCGTCATATTCTTCTCATACCGGTTGCCGTCCTCGAGATTGGCCTCTATCTTGTCTATGTAGCCGGAGAGGTTGCTGAGATACTTCTTGGCGTTCTCAATTCTCTTGATATTGTCCGGAGTGTCCGTATAATCTTCAAGACTGTCAACTACTCTTCCCGCGTCTCTTAACAGTTCAGGTATTCTGGATTCCTCCGGAGTCACATTTCCAACAATAAGAAGATAGGTCTCGTAGTCGAAATCCTCCTTGAAGTCCAGACTGAACTCACTGGCTGCCACAACAGAGCTCAGCATCTTGTTGTATCTCTCATTCACCAGCCGGAGATTGTAGAAGGCAAAGACCATGAAGATGATACTGGGCAAAAGAAGTACCAGGTACGAGATACGGATCTGGCTTGCCAGCCTTGATTTATTCTGTTTTCTTTTTCCCGATCCTTCCGGTGCCTTAGCCATTAACCTTCCTCCGGATGCATTGCCCCTCTGTACTGGGTTGTGGTGACACCCTGCGTCTTTTTAAACAAAAACGAAAAATAGTGCGGATCCTTATAGCCCACAAGAAGTCCCACTTCGTTGCTCCTTTTGGAGGTTGAAAGAAGAAGCTCCTTGGCCTTTTCCATCCTGAAATCCGTGAGATATTTGATGAAGGGCTGTCCCGTCTCCTGTCTGAACACTGCGCTTAAGTGATTCGGTGAGAAATTCACCACAGCCGCCAGCTGATTAAGCGACAGCTCATCCTCAGCATAGTGCTCTTCGATGTATTCAATAACCTGATTGACCACATCGCGGTAGCTTCCCGCCGCAGTCTTTTTTCTCAGGTCTATAGCCTTGTTTACGATATTGATCAGATAGTCGCAGGTAGTCTTCTCATCGGCCATCAGCTCTGCTGTAGGAATGGAAGCATCAATTTCGCTTCTTGAGAGCTTAAGCTCCGATTCGGCAAACTCAGCCACACAGAAGTACACATCCATAGCGATATACTGTCTGAGCATGGTTGATTTCATGGCATTTTTGCCCATGCCTCCGAAGAACTCCGCCATGAAAAACTCTGTCTCGCTCTCATCACCTCTTCGAAGGAATTCCCTTATAAGCCTTCTGTCAATGTGCTTGGGATCCACCTCCGACAGGATGACATTATCCTTGCCAAAGTCAAGCTTCTCCTCCGAGCCGTATAAAAAGTCGCTGTCAGAAGACAGATACTGATGGGCAAAAGCGCGGCTTGCCCAATTAAAGACCGCCGGGATATCCGTAAGTCTCTCTGCGCTCTGACCTACGCCGCCGTAATATCTTATATGCTTGTACTTAGCAAAAGCTTCCTTCATCTCAGAAAGGGCGCTGCTGATATTGCCGCTAAGCTCTTCCTCAGAATCCGCTCTGAACAAAATAGCCTTGCCTTCAAGATTAAGATCGAATACAAGCGCATTATATCTTGCTGCGATCTCATCTATCTTCTCCTCCACCTTAACAACGCTTCCGGAATACTCTCCGGCATCATGTCTGGTGGACCAGATCTTAACAAGAACTATGTTATAGCGAAGGGCCAGGATATTTATTGACAGCTTCTTGGCTCTGTCAAGGATATAGGTAAGCGGTCTTCCGCCTGTGACAAGGTCCTTGAAAAACTCCTGCTTATCCAGCTGCGCCTTCTCCTTCATATCCTGCTCATAGCGAAGGGCAGCCTCCTTCTCTTTTCTCTTTTCTATTATCTTGTCTGCCACATGGTCTATCTCAGTAAGGAGATTGCGGCCGCTGATGGGCTTGGACAGATAGGATGCGACTCCTATTCTGATAGCCTCCTTGGCATACTCAAAATCCTCATAACCTGTGAGCAGTATTATCTCTATTCCGGGGAATTCCGCCTTGACCATACGGCTGAGAGCCAGCCCGTCCATAAAAGGCATTCTGATGTCAGTAATAAGAATATCCGGCTGAAGTTTCTGAATCATGGAGAAGGCAAGCTCTCCATCGCCTGCCTCTCCGCAGAATTCATAGCCGTGTTCACCCCAATTGATGTTATTTTTGATTCCCTCTCGGATGACGAACTCATCCTCAGCAAGAAACACCTTTAACATGCTTTTTTCTACCCTTTTCTTTATCCTTCTCCCCGTGGTTGGAAAGTGGCCGGAATATGGTCATCCTGCCTGTCCATCCCACAATACGGGTAACAATAACCCCAAGAATCACTCCGCAGCTGTCGATGAACACATCTCTTTTCTGAGGGCTTCTGCCGTCGATAAAGGACTGATGGTATTCATCAAGACAGGCAAATCCTATACAGAAAGTCCCGGCGGACAACACCAGCCATATTCCCCTGACCCCATATACATATAGGGGAAAGGCCACCGATACCGCAAGTAAGAAATACTCGGTAAAATGCGCCGTCTTTCTGATATAGAACTGCAGGTTTTCCGACAGGAGGCTGATATGCTCAGCGGACCAGCCCTTGTCGAAGGTGTCATTGGCCACCGTGAGGACCTTGACTCCCACTTCGTAGCTAAGGCGGCTGCTCTCATATCCATCCTGCTCGGAAAACATAAATATCAAACACATCATGATGATTGCGGGTACAAAAGACATAGGCTTAAGCACAAACCGCAATGTTTGTTTAATATACAGTAAAAAATATTTCATAATATTCTCTTAATGTATCAGAGCTTGATGCTTTCCATCTCCTCGATAGCTTCACCGAATACTGCCAGTGCTTCCTCAAGAGGAGCCTTGGTTGTAAGATCAACACCTGCGATCTTGAGAAGGCTTACGGGATCCTGTGTGCATCCGCTTGAAAGGAACTTCTTGTAAGCTTCAACAACACCTGCCTCACCCTTTACGATGCGGTTTGCAATAGCAACTGCTGCAGCAAAGCTGGTTGCATACTGATATACGTAGAAGTTGTAATAGAAGTGAGGAATCCTGCACCACTCATAACGGATAAGATCATCCATATTCATATCCTTGCCGAAGTACTCAAGGTTCAGATTGTAATACAGCTCAGAAAGTGAATCTGCTGTAAGAGGCTCGCCCTCCTCAGCCATTCTTCCTGATTTTCTCTCAAACTCCTCAAACATTGTCTGACGGAACATTGTGGACTTGAAGCTCTCAAGAAGGTGGTTGATGATAAATGCCTTCTCCTTCTCATCCTTGGCGTTGTTCTTGAGATAATGGAAAAGAAGCATCTCGTTGGTAGTTGAAGCAACCTCTGCAACGAAGATCTTGTAGCCTGCGTCAAATACGTTGTGAGCATGCTCTGAATACCAGGTGTGCATTGAATGTCCCATCTCATGAACAAGTGTGAACACATCATTTAAGGTATCGTTATAGTTAAGAAGCATGTAAGGATGAACTCCGTAAACACCGCTGGAGTATGCTCCGCCTCTCTTTCCCTCGTTCTCGGGAACATCGATCCATCTCTCGTCATATGCTTTCTTGACGATCTCAAGATAGTCCTCACCGAGAGGTGCAAGAGCCTTAAGAGACAGCTCCTTGGCTTCCTCATAGGTCACCTTCATGTCGAACTCTGGGATCATTGATACGTATACGTCATACATATGAAGATCGTCAACTCCAAGAAGCTTCTTACGAAGGCTCACGTATCTGTGCATCTTGTCCATGTTGTCGTGTACAGCCTCGAAGAGTCTGTCGCATACAAGAGGAGAAACGTTGTTGTGATCAACGGCTGCCTCAAAGATGTTGTCGTACTTTCTTGCCTTAGCCTTGAAAATGCGGCCCTTAACCTCTCCTGCGTACATAGCAGCCCAGGTGTTCTTGTACTCTGCATATTTGCTGTAATATGCCTCAAAAGCATTCTTACGAAGAACTCTGTCCTTGGAATTCTGGATCGGAACGAATCTTCCGTCGGAGAGCTGAACATCCTCTCCGTTTCCGTCCTTAACCTCAGGGAACTTCATATCTGCGTTGGAGAGCATGCTGTAGCTGTTCTGAGATGCTCCGAGAACCTCTCCTGCTGAAGCAAGAAGCTCCTCCATTTCCTTGCTGAGGATGTGATCCTTAAGCCTTCTGATCTCTGTGATGGTAACTCTGTAATTCTCAAGTTCGGACTGCTCCTTATAGAACTTCTCGATTGTCTCATCAGACATCTCAAGAATCTCAGGCTCAACAAAAGCAACCTTCTCAGAAGCCTGAACAAGTGTTGAATATGCTCTCTGATACATTCCTGTGTACTTGGTATTGGAAGTATCCTGGTCATGTCTCATGTGAGCGTAACCGTAGATGGCGCTCTGCATAAGCTCGCTCTTCTCATAGAGCTTGAAGAACTCAAGAAGAGTTGCTGAGCTTGTTGAGAGCCTACCTGCATATGAAGCCAGTTCCTCTCCGATCTTCTCACAAGCTTTCAGATCCTCTTCCCATTTATCTTCACTCTCATATATGTCCTCGAGGCGCCAGGTAAGTTCCTCCTTGACCTCATCTCTTTTTAACAATTTGTCCTGCATATAACTCACCTTCCTTTTCAAAAAACTGCGACTGACTAAAAACAGTCGTTTCCTATCATAACATATTTTGCCCGAAAAAACACCGCAAACCCATGACGGGAATGCGGTGCAAAAATCCATGTATTTACTGCTTGTCCAGGATAACTATTCCGAAGGGTGCAACGGTAAGTTCTGTCCTGTCGATGGCGGATACCTTGGCTGAAGTATTGAGCTGGTAGACTATCTTGTTGTAATCAACGGCTGCCGCGCTTCTTCCCAGATCCACAGTGATCTCCTCGGAAGAATTGTTGAATACCACAAGAACGCTGTTGGGACCAAAAGTCTCCTTGTCCACTGTATCTACAGGTACAGCCCTGATAAAGACGCCAAGTCTCTCTTTTTCTATCTCCGGAACGGGAGTAGTGGTTCCCCTTGCAATCACGGGGAAGGTATTCCTCATTCTGATAGCATTCTTGTAATAATTGTAGATGGAATATTCATCGTCCTTCTGTACATAGTAAGGAGGATTGGACATGGTTATTTTGTCCATATCCTTGGGGCCGTCGCACATGAATGCTGACAGCTTGTCGTACAGTGTTCCGGAACCAGCCTCATTTACCCAGTACATGGGAGCTCTCTTGTTCTCATCCTTGCCTGAGCCTCTCATTCCCAGCTCTTCGCCGTAATAGATGAAGGCGTTACCACCCATCAGAAGGTTAAGGCCTCCTGCGAACTTGATACTGTTGTCTGCTCCCTTGCCGGTGTAATATCCGGCGCTTCTTGCCATGTCGTGATTGGTGTAAAAAGGCGCATCCACATAGTCGGGATTACTTGCTCCAAGCAGCTTTTCACTACTACTAAGCGCATCAGCAAAACTTGCTGCATCTAACTTACTCTTGGCAAGTCTCGCTATCATGCCCTCAGCATTAGCGTAGTTAAATGCAAAAAAGCTGTCGATACCACTCTTATAATACTCTGCATACTCAGACTCAGAAGTCCAGGCCTCGCCCACTATATAGGCCTTGGGGTTCTGACTCTTGATCATGGTGTTGAGCCTTGTCAGGAACTGAGTATTCTTTTCAATGTCCTTGGTAAAATAGGAAGTGACCGCATCAAGTCTGTAGCCGTCAACGCCGCGCACAGACCAGAACCTGGTGATTCCTTCTATCTCTTCAAAGACCTTGTCGCTGTCAAGATTAAGATCAGGCATTCCGGACCAGAATCTGGCTTCATAATACCACTCGGTGCCGTTCAATCTCTCGTAACCGTCAGAAGCTTCTGTCCCAAAATTGTAATACTCGAGGTAGGGACATTCCTCAAGAGCCTCCTCGGTAAAGGCCCCTTCCTCATCCATTATCTGCGCAGGATCCGTATGCTCCTTAAGATAGTCTGCGGCCTCCTGAAACCAGGGATGTTCGCTGGAAGTATGATTGATGACAAGATCAAGGTATACGTCAATGTCTCTCTTGTGACACTCTGCTACCAGATCATCGAAGTCATCTATGGAACCATACTCCGGATCAATATTCTTATAATCTGTTATGTCATATTTGTGATATGAAGGAGACGGACTTATCGGCATGAGCCAGATGGCATTACAGCCAAGATCCAAGTCACTCTCGTCGTCCCCGTCATTTATATAATCAAGATTCTTAATAACTCCCTGCAGATCTCCTATGCCGTCACCGTTACTGTCCGCAAAAGAATAAACAAAAATCTCATAGGTAGTGCGGTACTTGTCATCTATTACCCTCAGTGGCTGAGGTTCCTCAGCGGGTTCCTCCACCGGCTCATCAGGTTCATCCTTATGAGCAACATTCTCCGGCGGAGCACTGACCTGCTCCCTCGCACTGTCCCTGTTATTCTCCCTGTCCTTATCTGCCTCCAGCAAAACTCCGGTGCAGCCAACCAACATGGCTGCCACACACAGGCCTGCGATCAACCTGTTCCTTTTATACATAATACCTTCCCCTTAAACAAACATAAGCGCCTGTATCAGTCTATTATATAACGTATTCAAGCGGGTTTCAAAGCAATCTTACCAAGTATAGCATAAATATTTTTTTAAGAAAACGTTTTCTTAGTAAAATTATTTCTTTACAATCCAAAATCACTATGCTATACTAACATTCGTCGGTGCGAAAAGCCCGGTAGCAACTGCATATAGGGGAATCATACAATGGCTAGTATTGCGGTCTCCAAAACCGTTCATGCGGGTTCGAATCCTGCTTCCCCTGCTAGTATGAAAGGATTGTTCCGTCTGGAACGATCCTTTTTTCATGTCCTCTTCTTTATTTTGGGCAAACAAATAGGCCACATGTTTCCATGTGACCCGATCATCCCTTTACCTGTATGTCTTGAGCGCATATCTCTTAAAGAAATATGATAACGCAACTCCATATTTGTTAAGTGTGATGGCTGCTCTCATTACGCTCAGCTCGTTATTGCTGTAGGAGAAATGTCCCTCCTCCAACTTTCTTGATAATTTATTGTAGGAAGCGATATCCTCTCCTTCTTCCGACAGTATAGCGGATATATCTTTGATATAGCCGCTGACTCTTCTTCTGTCTCTTTTTGAAAGCATAACAGCAAAGGTACTCGGATTTTTCTTCTGCAAGTTGTAAAGTCTAGTAGTAAACATGTTTTATCCCCTTTCCTTATTTCAAAAATTACAAGGATTATTTTCCGACTAAATTGTGTCTTTTGTGTGAAAAACTTACCTCAAAAAACATATTATTTTTCAAATCTGCAACAATTTTTCCGGGGATTTTTCTTATGGACAAAAATGAGAATTAAGAATAAGATAAGTAGTGCTTTTTGTGGGCAAAATCAATTGAAACTTTTTTGAAATACGATAACGGGGTACAATATGAACTCACCGATAATGATGTTAATAGAAAATGTGGGAATTATAGCTTTTGCCATCTCGGGAGCCGTAGTGGCTGCAAGAAAAGACATGGATATATTCGGAATAAACCTGCTGGCGCTGGTGACTGCCACAGGCGGAGGTCTGGTAAGGGACCTTATTATCAATAACACGCCTCCGGCCATGTTCGTCAATCCCATGTATACCATAATCGCACTTATAACGGCCAATATAGCCTTTCTGGTTCTGTATTTGAAAAAACCAATGCCCAAGGGTATCTCACCTTTGTACGACAAGTCCATGTTCTGGCTGGATACACTGGGCCTTGCGGCCTTTACCGTTGACGGAACCTTCACAGGGATCAGTTCGCCCTACTCCGACAATATGTTTCTGGTGGCTTTCCTCGGAGTTGTGACCGGAATCGGCGGCGGTATCATGCGCGATGTGTTTGCGGACAAGGTGCCTTATGTGCTGGTCAAGCATGTGTACGCAATTGCATGTATTGCAGGATCTATTGTGACGGTTGTGCTGTGGAAGTATACAGCGAATGAAGTCGTTACTACACTGGCGGGATTCTTTACTATTGTTATTTTGCGTTGGCTCGCAATGCACTTCGAGTGGAATCTGCCGACAGTACATCTGCAGTGAGTAGGCTGGGACGGCTGTGAGTCAATGGGGGACGGTTTTTATACCTTTTAGAACCGTCCCCCATTGACTCACAGCCGTCCCCTTGTCATATGATCACTACCTGTCCACAGCTATCATATTCACTACATACAGATATTCGATAATCCTCCAGCTCATAGCATTGAATAGTTATTCCGCTGCAGTCCACTTTTTCGGAAGATACGGTCATGGACTTAATCGAAGAGTTATCCCGAATTTTTCCAAGCTCCAGATGAATCTTCGCCGGATCCATACTTATTCCCGTGCCAAAGTACTTCATAACGCTCTCTTTCGCTGTCCAGAGCCCCGTATAGAGAGCATCTGCGCCGGCAATATTCTCTTTTGTGCCTTCCGTTTCAGATAGTAGCCGTGAGACCATAGCTATCTCTTTTTCATCAAACACTCTTTTGATCAGCGTATCCTTGAAGTTCTTAATCTTCTCAATATCAATCCCGACTTCCCTGTCAGATACGGTCATGGCGGCATATGTGCCGGAATGGGACAGGTTAAAAAAGATGTCGCTTCTGCCCTTAATATAAGGCTTACCGTTAGCTCCAAGTTCAATCTCAGGCTCATCTATTCCAAACTCCGACATAGCTCTTTTAAGCAGCACTCCCGCTCCAAGGGACAGATATTTGTCACTGTCATTATGAAGTCTGTCTATCTTCTCTTTACGCATGCTGTCCATTTTATCGTAAAAAGACCTGAACACCTCAGGATCCTTGTAGATACTGACGTCTGTCACATATACTTCGTTGCAAGTCATCATTTTTTTGCTCCTTATAGCTATTAATATGATAAACTAACAGTTGATGACTGTCAGGTATATACTATCATTTATCCAGGAGGAATTAAAATGGCACAGAATCCTATAGTTACAATAACTATGGCAAACGGCGACGTAATGAAGGCTGAACTCTATCCCGACATCGCGCCCAACACAGTTAATAACTTCATTTCACTTATTAAGAAGAATTTCTACGACGGACTGATCTTCCATCGTGTTATCAGCGGTTTCATGCTTCAGGGCGGTGATCCCGAAGGAACAGGAATGGGCGGCCCCGGCTATGGCATCAAGGGTGAATTCTCATCCAACGGCTTCAAAAACGACTTAAAGCACACCGAGGGTGTACTTTCAATGGCTCGTTCAATGATGCCCAATTCCGCAGGCTCACAGTTCTTTATCATGCATAAGACTTCTCCTCACCTTGACGGTGACTATGCAGCTTTTGGTAAGATCATCGAGGGCATGGAAGTTGTTAATGCAATCGCCGATACTCAGACAGACTGGAACGACAGACCTGTTACCAATCAGGTTATGAAGACCGTTACAGTTGAGACCTTCGGAGTTGATTATCCCGAGCCCGAGAAGTGCTGATGATCATAGGTCTTATGTAAATATTTCCAAATAATAATTAAGAAGGAGAATGGCAGTTAACCATTCTCCTTCTTTTTTTGTGTGAAAAGAATAAATTATTATTTCTAACTGATTACTTATTAACCAATTACTTCTTAACAGTTACCTTGACTGTGACGTAGTTGCCGGCAGTGTTCTCTGCCTGGTCATCATATTTAACGGCAAACTTAAGTGTATAGGTCTTGTTCTGAACAACAGCTGCGGGATTGACAAGTTCAACACTAAGATCTGCACTGGTGCGATCTGCGCTGGTGTAAATATAGTTGTAGTCAAATGCATCCTTAATTGATTCAGATACGCCGTCAGCCCATACTATTGTATGGATCGCAGGTTTCATAACAGTTGTGTTCTTATCAACCACATGAGAAACCTTAACGTCAAAGGACCTGTTCTCCTGAAGTGAATAGATCGTCTTGGAGGTTACATCTGTCTTGATCTTAGGAAGCGCCTGCTTAGGTGTTACGGTTACCTTGGACTCTTTTGCCATAGGTACGTTGGTGCATGAAATACGAAGTGAATACTTAACACCGCTGTTTACGCTCTTGCCGTCCTTAACTCTGACATAAACAATCTTCTTGTTCTTCTCATCCTGAACAAGTTCAAAATGATACTGTTCATCAGGAAGCTTAACTCCCTTAGAATCGAGCTCTACGAGCTTAAACTGAGGATCATCAATAATCAGGTTCTTGATGGTGGCTGTGTAGGTCACCTTGCTGGTTCTGTCGATAGGATTGATGGTTCCGGAGGCCTTGAGACTAACTGAAGGAGCTTTGCTGTCAAGCTTGATTGACAGATCGAAGGACTCCATATCGTTGGCGCCTACCTTACCGGACACCTTGAACTTAAGAGTCTTGCCCTTGTTTGCGATAAGCGCATAGCCATCCTTGATTGCTATTGAAATATTGCCGCCCTCGAAACTCTTGATTTCCGCAAGATCCTCAAATTTGTAGTTATGTCCGTTAGGAGTGATAGTGTAATCTGAAATATCAACGGTTTTCTCTGTTCCTGCAGGCAGATTGGTGATGGAGTATGTAGTGCTGATAGTCTCTCTGCCGGGATAATTCCAGTTAAAGGTAAATGTACCACTCTTAAGCTTAACAACGGGCTTCTTATCTGTAACAACAACCTTGATGGTTGCAGCCTTAAGAGGCTCATCATATCCACCGAAGGATACCTTAGGAGTAACGCTGAAGCTGTAGGTACCTGCTGTTACGGCGCCTTCCTTCAGGGAAACAACTACCTTTCTGTCACCAACAAGTTCAAAGCTTGCAATATCAGCTGCGTTCTTACCCGTAGGTGTTACATCAAGTGAAGCATAATGTCCGTCTGCGAGAGCTGCCAGTTCAAACTGTGCTGTCTCCTCAGGATAGTTCTTATTAAGTGTCACTGACTTAACAGACAGCTTATTTGCAGGAAGTGCATTGGTAGCCTTAAGTGTGAAGGTGTATACAAGATCATCGCTCCACTCAGGCTTGCGTACACGGAACTGAGCCTTGGAATTGCTTGCATAGCCGTTGTGTCTCAGATGAATGGTATCATCTTCTACTCCGAGGGAATACTCAGTTGTGTAATCGTATAAAAGATCAACTTCGCAATCGTCCAGGTCAAGAACCTCAACTTCTGTCTTGCTAACCTTCTTAACCAGCTTAAGATCAAATACATGATCTCTGCCTCTCATGTTCTTGGTTGTTGTTGCAACATCAAGTGCATAAGCAGGCTTGGTTACAGTGTTGGGTACAGTGAATTTCTTAACTACAGGATTGGAATAGCCGGCATAGCTGATTGCAAAATAGCCGGATACAACAGCTTTTTTGCTGTCATCCTTAAGTATCTCATTGTCATTTCTTGAAATTGTAAAGGTTCTGTTATCAGGGTTGTAGGTGATGTCGAAGTTCTTCTTGAACTTATCGGAAGATGCTTCAACCTTTTTGCCGCTCTTGTCAACGGAATACAGCTCATAGCCTATAACCGCAGCATCTTTGATACTCTGTGTTACTTCAACAGTTCCTGCGGAAGCTCCCTTATAGAACAGATTGATCTTGTTCTTGGTCTTAAGTGTGGGAGCCAGAGGCTTGTTGGTAAAGGTAATCTTGGTAATAGCGATCTTGGGGAATTCAATCTCCTTGGAATCCCCGTCGAAGGTTCCGGTAACATACAGCTGTGTATCACCTGTGAACACTTCATCGCCCTTGAACTTAACATAGTTGTTGTGCTTGCTTATATAGAACTTGCCGTCCTTGTAGTTTATCTGGAGCTTACCTGACTCCTTGTTCTTGCTGTCTACCAGCTTAAGTGAGTTAGGATCAACAGGATATCCCTTAACCATTACAAGTCCCAGCTCTGTTCCGAGGCTTGATGCATAGTTAACGGTAATATCAGGTGTGCTGAGTCTTGGTGTAGGATCAAGAACCCTTACAATGAAGCGCTTTTTAAGCTCTATGTCCTCACCCTTGTCATTCTTGCCGGCTACAGAGACAGTAATCATGGTCTCGCCGATGGCACCCTTCTTAACAACAATACGGTTCTCGTTGTCATAAACAGATGCTGCACCTACTGATGCAATCTTGCTGTCAACCGAAGTCCAATTGGACTTTACCAAATAAGGCTGCTCTGCATCTTTAGAGGTATATGCATCAATTTTGACTTTGAAAATCAAATCAGATGTTGAAACGAAATAATTCCTGATCTCGATAACATCATAGCCGGATTTGTTATACTCTGTATTATCCGCACTGTAAAATCTTGAATTCTTGGGTTTGCTGCCTTCTAAGTTCTTAAATGAAATGCTCTTTATATCTTTGCTATCATCAACTGTAATACCTGAAATACTTTTAACTACAGATGTGTCAGCCTTCAAAGTTGCCTTAAGAGTTACACCCTTATCATCTACAGTCTTACCAATGACAGTAACAACACCATCCTCTGTTATAGCAATCTTATCCTTGGCGCTGGATGAAAAAGTCCATAACCATGCACCCGTATCGGCTTTGCTACCGCTCATGATAACTCTGTCTGATACTCCGGTGCTCTTAAAATCATAATCATTATTATGTTCAAACTTCATTGAAGGAGTGCCAATCCAGTCTTTAATCTTATTATTGGCAATCATCTCAACCAGGACAAAAACATCCTTATCAGGCATATCCTTCAGCTCAAAGCTTAAAACCTTGTCTTTGTCTCCCAAATAACTGAAATCAGGAATGCTATAATACCCCTTGCTGTCGGTGGCAAAAGTTATTTTCTTAAGTGAATAACCTTCCTTGGGAGCAACGGTAATCTTAACATCGTCACCCTTCTCAGCATTCTTTATCTCTTTGTTATTAACATATCTCTTAACAGTTACCAGCTCTTTGTCGCTGGTTGTAGGATATACTATAGTAACCGCATATTCTACACCATGATAGGTATATTCGTGTCTTATGGCATAATCCTTGACAATAGGCGATTTACCGGTCATCTCAATCTTCCAGTTCTTGGGATTGGCAGGAAATGCGCTCTCGGAAATCACCAGATCATTGCCTTCATATACGATAGTAATAGCCTTAAGTCCTGAGCATCCTGCAAAAGCGGAGCTTCCATAATTCTTAACATTGAAAAACTCAAGGCTTACAAGCTTGGTACATCCCTCAAATGCACTTCTACCAATAGTAGAAAGTGATCCTCTTGCATCTCCAAAAGTTACGGAGTTAAGTACCGTACAATTGCTGAATGCTTCTACAGGAACTTCTACAAGAGTATTTGGAAGCGTAACTGTCAGAAGACTCTTACAGTTCTCGAAAGCTCCCTGTCCCATAGAAAATGCCGACAAATCAAGTGCTGCCAGATCAAGTTTAGTAATTGCGGTTTCTCCAAAAGCTGAAACGCCAATATATTTAAGATTTTTTCCAAACTCAGCAGTTCCAAGTTTTGCACAACCTTCAAAGGCACTATCCTCAATTCTCTCCGCACCTACAAGATCAACATATACCAGATTGGTACATCCTATAAAAGCATCTTTACCAACGCTTTTGATTGCGGCGCCATCTTTAATACTACGAAGATTCTTACATTTGAAAAAGGCCTGCTCTTCAATAACTACCTGAGCCTTATCTCCAAGGAAGAAAATTTTTGTATCTTTGCCTTTGAATCTGTCATCAGTAAAGAACTTGCTGGTGATTTTCTTAACAGATGCAGGAATATACGCAGTTGTAGGGACCTTAGCAGTATCATCCTTCCAGATCAGTGTTCCGTCAGCGTCAACATCGAAACAAGCTGAAGGCTCTGCGTCTGACAAAAACTCAGCGATCTCCTCATCGCTCTCTACAAGAGCAGCCTCGCTATCAGATGTTGCAGCCTCATCAGCGATCTCCACCTCTTCAGGTACGATTTCCTCAAGCTCAATCTCTTCCTCCAAAGCTGTCTCTGATGTAGCTTCACTTGCAGCCTCTGATGGTGTCTCCTCCGTCTCGAAGTCTGTAGCATCTTCCGATGCCTCAGCGCCTGCGGTCTCATCTTCTGTGCTTTCCATGGATGAAGCCTCATAGGCAGCGTCAACTGTTTCTTCAAGAACTACCGCGCTTTCCTCGGCAGCATAGCCGGGAATCGCAGAAGAAACTATCATTGCCGCACTTAAGGCAACAGCCAAAAATTTCTTCATATGCACTGTTTCTCTCCTCCTAACATAATATACTTTTTTCGTACTACTCTTCCCTTTGTTCAAAACACTATATATTGTATCTTGTTCAATCGGAATAATGAATATAAAACAGGATTTAACACTACTAAATATCGCCTTATATTCCCGTTAATTATACATCATATTGTATTCTCAGAAAACCCTGACAAGACATTAAATTTACATAACCACACAATATATTGAAAAAAAGGTGCCGGGCACATGTCATTTGTGCCCGGCACCTTAAGTTCCGAATTATTTACCAGGGATTGGAGTAGCCTGAATCGCTGCCCTCTCCGTTGTTGTTTTCTTTGCTGCCGCTTCCGTATTTCTGTCCGCCGTAGCTCTTCTCAAGGTCGTCCTGCTCTCTGGACTTCTCATCAAGAGCGCCCTTCTGCTGAGACTCAAGTTTTTTCTTGTTCTTGGCATCATCGCCGCCGGAAGACTGGCCCTGACCCTGATCCCCGGATTCTCCGGAATCAGGTTCATTTTGTTCGCTGCTTCCGCCTGATCCGCCCTCCGGAGGGTTCTCCAGCTGCTCAATAAGTTTGTCGATATCCTCTTTGAGCTGCTGAGCTGTGGCATCCCTGGCATCTGCCGGATTGTCTGCAGCCCATCCGTTGGTGGTAAGAGTATCTCTTGCCTTGTAGAGAATGATAAGTGCTGTATCAATCTTCTCCTGTGAATCAAGGTGATTGAGATCGATGGAATATACCATTGCAAGAGCCAGGTTAATCCTAACCTTGCATTCTCTTTTTCCGGGAGGATTAAGTGCCAGTGCCTGATTGTAATACGCGATGGCGCCGTTGTAATCTCCATTTTTGAAGGACACGTTGCCAAGGTTGTAATAAGGCAGGTAGCTCTCCGGAACATTCATCACAAGGAGTCCCTCCTCCTTGTCAGATGCATAGACATTGTTGTTGTAATCAGATATAAAGCTGTGGTTTATACCAACTCTTATGATCATTGAGAGTCCGAGAACAAGTAAGATTGTTCCAACTACTGCCAGAACCGGCATAAGCACAGGAAATTTCTTTTTATTCACAGTTTTTCCCTCCTAATCACAAAGAATAATTCAAAGAGGAGCATAACCGCCAGTGCAATTGCATAATAGTAATAGGTATCCTCGTACACTTCCGCGCCGTCACCCTTTTCTATGACTATGGCGGAACCATCCTTGATCAGCTGTACAAGTCCTGTAAGGGAGCTTGCACCGTTGTTGAGGTTCATATACTCTATTCCCATATCCTCAGCAAGTTTCTTAAGGTTATCCTCATCTATCTTGGACAAAGCATCCTGCCTTGTCTGGTAATCGTAGATATAACCGGATTCATCCTTCATCTTACCGCCGCTTGCACTTCCGTAGCCAAGAACAGCGCCACCGTCAATATACTCAGCAAGCTCTGCATAGGACATGAGCTCCTTGTTATTGGTGATCTCACCGTCACTCATAAAGAATACGATGGTCTTTCTTCCCTCTTTTTTGGAAGAGGATAAAAGAAGAGCCTGCATATCATGAAAAGGAATTGACATATCACTTCCCGAAGCATACATACTGTCGGGGGACTTTAACGTATCTGCAAGATCATTGACATATTCGAAGTCCTGAGTAAAGGGAGACAATACCTTGGCCTTGTCATCAAAGGTAACAAGGGCAAAATTACTGCCGGCCAGCGCCTTGGTAATACCCTTTATATCTGCCACAACTCCCTTCATCCTCTCATTGGAGCCATCGTAGTCCCTGGCCCACATACTGATGGTGGTATCAACTACGATCATTACATCCAGATTCTTCATTGCAAATTCGTAATCTGTCTTGACCGTCACCGGCCTCAGTCCTATTACAAAAAGAAGAATATAGATGATGCCAAGTCTTACCATGGAAAAGATCTTATCTTTAAGGTTATTCTTGTTTCTGAATAATATATAAGCAGTTGCTCCCATCAGGGCTGCCAATATAATAATCAATATAAATACCGGAAAAATAGGCCTAATACTCATTTCTGCAACACCAATCCTGCCGCGCAGCCAAGGGCGAGGCAAATCATTAAAATAATAAACGGTATCTCAGGCATGTCTACTGTCTGACTGGACATAACCGTCTTGACCACCATTGCTTCCTGCTTGTTGATATCCTTGACGATCTCGGATACGGACTGATTCTCGGTCCTGACATAGAACTTACCGCCTGTCTTTTCTACCGCATTCTTGAACTCGCCAAGACATGATGAATAGTTATAGGTCATGGGATCGTAGAATTTTTCCTCAGAAGGGAAAATTCCGAATACCGTAACCTTATGCTTTGCGCAGGCTTCGGAAGCACTCTTGAGATTCATGATCTCCTCGCCTGAAGCATTCAGCTCGTTGTCTGTGCTCATGATGATAACTCTTGTTCTCTCGGAATCATCAAGATAGGGGAAAGTATATAATGCTGTACCAAGACCCTCACCGATAAGTGAAGATCCTCTTGTAACGTTATTGTACAAGGTACCTGCATTGTAATATTTGAGCTTGTAGCTAATCTCGTCGTAGTGCTCTTTCTCTTCCTCTGTCAGATTCATGTAGCTGAAATTGGGATTGTCCTCATATTTCTCCATGTACTCCTTCTGAAGTGTGAAGTACTCAGATAACTCATCCAGCTTGGTGATAACGTAATCGTAATCATCTGTAAGAGGCACGTATGTAACGGTGGAAGTATTGAAGATATTAACTCCGAATCTGTCACCCTTAAGGCCTGCAACAACTTCCTTGTAGTAATCCGTAATCTCATAGTTCAGATCGTACAATGAATAGGAAACATCCATGCAAAGGATGATGTCTCTCTTCTTAACTCCGTTCATGACCTCCTCTGTTCTGAAGGGCCTTGCCGCAAGGAAAAGAGTTGATATGATCGAACCCACGATTCCTGCTATAAGAACAGCTCGAAGGATGTTATATCTTTCATTCAGTTTTTTATACAGCGCCGTACTTCTGAGCTTCTGCGTATTAGCTGCTCTTGTTCCGGTGTCGTATTCATCGTTTTTCTTCTTTTTTAAAAAAAACGTAAGTCCCAATACCAGGGCCAGTGCCACGATTCCAAAGGCGATGGCCTGTTTGTACATTAGCTCCATGTTCTGATCACTCCTAAGGCTGTATTAACAGATGTTATAAAATCCTTGTTCTTTGCTCTGAACTCTTCTGCGAACTCAGGAACATAATACTCATCCATAAGCATATCAAGCCTTCTGATTCCGAGAGACTTAATCTCTTTTACCGTATAATTCTCCACATGAATTCCTGTGGCATCACGGACAAATTCTCTTATCAGCATACTAAGATCCTGATATGCCTCTCTTTTTTCTATCTGATTACCGGAATAAGTTCGTAGCAGTCCCTGAAGCTGTCCTTCATATTTTCTCTTAAGAGCAAACAACTCCTGGGGTGAGAGCCTCTTGATCTTAGGTACTTCTTTCTTCTGTCTCTCAGGAAGATATGCCTTGAGCATGCGGTAAAAGAAGAAAAAGCACACCCCTGCAGCTGCCAGAAGTACGATTCCCAAAAGAATTACCCACCAACTGTACTCAAATGGTGCCTGTAAAGTAACCGTAGTAACCATGTTTATACCTCTCAAGTAAATCTATAGTCTTGTCTATGATCTCGCTTTCCTGTGAGATGCTGGTCATGCCGATCTTGCACTGTTTGCACATTTCATTGAAGCTTTCCACCATTGCCCTTTTCTGCCTTGCCTCTTCCTCATGGAGCTGGGCATGGTGAGATAAGAACAACTTCTCATATTTCCTGATCCCGGTGTCATATACATGATCTCCGGTAAGCCAGGCATCTTCAATATTATAAATAAGAAGATCATGATCCTTGGTGATAGCCCTCAGCATCTTGGGATCAAGACTCTCAACTCCGGCGGAATCGGTGATGATGATAATGATCATTCTCTTATTGATCGATCCCACCACTTCATCCAGCACTTTGTCGAGAGAAATGGCTGCCTGTGCCGGAATATGCTCCTCATAGTCATACAGGAGCTTCTCTAGATGCTCCGGGCCGGAACGGAACATGCTGATGGTTGTCTTCTCTCCCTTGGGGTAAGCAAGCGCATAATCCGCACCGTTTCTTCCGGTGATATAAGCAAGAGTTCCGAACAGCATAAGTGCTGTTTCCTTCTTGGGCTGACCCTTGTCGGTATCGGCCATCATCTTGTCTCCGCAGTCACAGATAAACATTACGTTGTGGCGGCGGTCCGTCATATATCTTCTAACTACAATGGAGCCCATTCTTGAGGAGGACTTCCAGTCGATGTCGTGTACGTCATCACCGAAGTTGTACTCCTTGAGGTCATCAAACTCCATGCTGCGGCCCCTGTGAATGGAATGGAAATCACCGTCAAGAATATTGGAGGTCTTCTTATTAGTATAAAGAGCTACCGCCCTTCTGATTCTTGATAAATACTCGTAATCAATTTTCATTGCTTCACCTTCAAAAGACCTGTTTTATCACGGAGTTTTTACTGAATTAACAATTCCGTCGATTACCTGCTCAACGGTGATATTGTCTGCAACCGCTGAATAGTTAAGACCGATTCTGTGACGAAGTACCTGATGTCTTACCATCTTGACATCATCGGGAGTAACATAGGTTCTTCCATGCATAAGTGCGGAAGCCTTGGCCATCTTAAGGAATGCGATGGAAGCACGGGGGCTGGCTCCGATTCTTACATATTTACCAATCTCAAGTCCCTGGATCTGGCTTGCTCTTCTGCTGGCAACGATGATGCTGGAGATATACCACTTGATGGACTCATCTACATATACCTTGTCCACGATATCCTGAACCTGGTCGATATCCTTGATAGTAAGAACTGCGGGGTCAACTCTTGAGATAACACCGCTCTCGATTCTGTTAAGGATCTCTACTTCCTCAGCTGCAAGAGGATATGTGATAACCTCTTTGATGATAAAACGGTCTGTCTGAGCCTCGGAAAGAGGATATGTTCCTTCCTGCTCGATAGGGTTCTGAGTTGCGATAACGATGAAAACGTCCTCGGGCATGTTGTAGGTTGTTCCACCGATTGTTACGTGCTTCTCCTGCATGGCTTCCAGCATGGCTGACTGAGTCTTGGCACTGGAACGGTTAACCTCATCGAGAAGTACGAAGTTGGCGAATACAGGTCCAAGGATTGTCTCGAATTTGCCGTTGGCCTGATTGTAGATCTGTGTACCTACGATATCGCCGGGAAGAAGGTCGGGTGTGCACTGGATTCTTGCGAACTGACCGTCTACCGCATCCGAAATAGCCTTGGCTGCTGTAGTCTTGGCAAGTCCCGGTACCGACTCTACAAGAATATGTCCGTCAGCAAGGATAGCTGCGATAAGTGAGAACTTAAGCTGCTGCTGACCTACAACCTTGGCATCGAAGTAATCTGACAGTTTCTTGATTACTTCCTGTGAGTAGTGATATTCACTCTCCAAAATGGCGCTCTTAGCACCTGTGTTTGCTTGTTCGTTCATTTTAATTACTCTCCTTTGGGATATTTCTCTATATACAGGTATTACCGTATTATCTGATTATTGTTGCCAGATTCCTCATGATGCCGGCTGCTATGTCGGGCTTGTTCATTGAATATACGTGAATATGGCTGACCCCGTTGGATATAAGGTCTATGATCTGATCGCTGGCATAGATGATACCGGCTTCCTTCATCTTCTGAGGGTCGTCTGCGAATCTGTCCACCATGATCTTCATCTTCTGGGGAATAGTTGATCCTGAAAGTGCTACGCTTCTGGCTACCTGTCTCGCATTGGTTATAGGCATGATTCCCGGAAGAACAGGCACCTCAATTCCCTTCTCTCTTATTCGGTATAAGAACTGATACAATGTGGAGTTGTCAAAAAACATCTGGGTGGTAAGGAAATCGCATCCCGCATCTACCTTTTCCTTGAGATGCATAATGTCCTCGGACTGCCTTGCACACTCTATATGTCCTTCCGGATAGCAGGCACCGCCGATGCAGATGTTTTCATCCAATGATTTGATATCATAGATAAGCTCTGTGGCGTGATCGTATTCATAGCAGATACGACCTTCCTTGGGGATGTCACCTCTAAGGGCCATTATGTTCTCAATGCCCTTTTCCTTATATACGGAAATCATGTTCCTCACATGCTCTTTGGTGGAGGATACACAGGTAAGATGAGCCAGAACCGGAGTATCATATTTATTCTGAAGGTCGGCTGCGATATTTGCTGTGTTCTTGCTGGTTCCGCCGCCTGCTCCGTAGGTCACGCTCATAAAGTCGGGCTTAAGGGCAGCTATCTCAGCCGCAGCCTTCTCGACCGCTTCATATCCGTCATCTGTTTTTGGTGGGAAAACTTCAAAAGACAAAGTTACTTCTTTTTCTTTGATAAGATCACTAATTTTCATATATTATCCCCATTTGCTTCCTTAATACAAAACTTTTTTTCAGTTCACCATATACTATCAAATACCACTGTCTTTTTCAACAAAATTAGACACCGGATTTGGCAAGATATAATCGATTTATTAGTAAGAAAAAGAGAAGTCAATAAAGGTGCCTGCCCCCTAACAGAGGCAGACACCTATTGTCGGCTTCCCGAAAAATTATCTTATACGTTAATCTCTGCTGTTACACCAAGAATGTCCTTGTTGGCCTCCAGAATAGGCTGAACAACTTCGCCAAGGAACTTATCAACCTGATGTGCGCTGCAGCCCACATACTTCCCCGGATCCATTGAAGCCTTGAGTTCATCCAGGCTTAAGTTAAAGGCAGGATCTGCGGCGATGAGTTCAAGGAGATTGTTGTCCTTACCCTCAACCTTGACGGTCTTACCTGCTTCCATGGAGAGTTCTCTGATTCTCTCATGAAGCTCCTGTCTGTCTCCGCCTTTTTTAACCGCATCCATCATGATATTCTCTGTTGCCATGAAGGGAAGCTCTGCCAGCATGTGTTTCTCGATAACCTTGGGATAAACCACGAGGCCATCAACTACGTTGAGGCACAGGTCAAGAACACCGTCTGTTGCAAGGAAGCCCTCGGGTACTGACAGTCTCTTGTTGGCTGAGTCATCAAGGGTTCTCTCAAACCACTGTGAAACTTCTGTGATGGCAGGGTTCAGAGTATCTACGATAACATATCTTGAAAGTGAGCAGATTCTCTCACTTCTCATGGGATTTCTCTTATATGCCATTGCAGAAGATCCGATCTGGCTCTTCTCGAAGGGCTCCTCTACCTCCTTGAGGTGCTGAAGAAGTCTGATGTCCTGGGCCATCTTGGTGGCTGACTGGCAGATGCCGGAGAGGACATTAACTACCTTAACGTCAATCTTGCGGCTGTAGGTCTGGCCTGAAACAGCCATGCAGCCCTTGAAGCCCATCTTATCTGCAAGCATGGGATCAAGCTTGTCAACCTTGGTAAGGTCCCCGTCGAAGAGCTCAAGGAAGGATGCCTGAGTTCCGGTTGTTCCCTTGGAACCAAGAAGCTTCATATTATCAAGTACAAAATCAAGGTCCTCAAGATCGATGGTGAAATCCTGAAGCCACAGGCTCGCTCTCTTACCTACTGTTGTAGGCTGAGCAGGCTGGAAATGAGTAAAACCAAGTGTTGGCTGATCCTTATATTTGTCAGCGAACTTAGCAAGTTCGGCGATGACGTTAACAAGCTTTTTGCGAACAAGTTTGAGCGCCTCAGTCATAATGATGATATCTGTATTGTCACCGACATAGCAGCTGGTCGCACCAAGATGGATAATGCCCTTGGCCTTGGGGCACTGCTGTCCATAGGCGTATACATGGCTCATTACGTCATGTCTTACTTCCTTCTCTCTTGCTCTGGCAACATCATAATTGATGTCATCCTGATGGCTCTTAAGCTCATCGATCTGCTCCTGAGTAATATTAAGTCCCAGTTCCTTCTCAATCTCCGCAAGGGCGATCCAGAGTCTTCTCCAGGTTCTGAACTTCATGTCCTGGGAAAAAATGTACTGCATCTCCTTACTTGCGTAACGTTCAGATAATGGGCTGCTGTAACGGTCTGTACTCATTTTATCCTCCTTAATATAACAACTTTTATATAATCTACTCCGCGATAACGCATGGCTCCGCTTACACTTATCGCTCATACTCTCCCCTAATATCTTCCTTAGGCGGCTCGATGGGATATTGGCCGGTGAAGCATCCTTCGCAGATGCCGAGGCTACCGCCTACCATTTCCTTGAGTCTCTCTATTCCCAAATAGGCCAGGGAATCTGCTCCGATGATCCTGCAGATGTCATCAACATTTCTGTTATATGCAATGAGCTGGTCTCTTGCAGGTACGTCTGTTCCAAAATAACAAGGCCAGAGGAACGGAGGTGAGCTGACTCTCATATGTACCTCTTTGGCTCCCGCATCACGAAGCATTCTCACGATCCTGTCGGAGGTGGTTCCTCTTACGATGGAGTCGTCTATCATGATTATCTTCTTGCCCTTGACAGCGCTCTTTAAGGCATTAAGCTTGACCTGAACGCTGGACTCTCTGTTCTTTTGCTTGGGCTTGATGAAGGTTCTACCTATATAAGCATTTTTTACAAAGGCCTGACCATAGGGGATTCCTGATTCAAGAGCATAACCGAGAGCCGCTACATTACCGGACTCGGGAACGCCCACAACCATATCCGCATCCACCGGTGAATCCTTGGCAAGGAAACGTCCGGCAGCTATTCTGGCATCGTATACGCTGATGCCGTCGATGGTGCTGTCAGGTCTTGCAAAATAGATATATTCAAAAATACAGCGTGCATGCTTGTCCCCAGACAGGCACATGCTCTTATCGGACTGAATTCCGTATTCGGGAGAAATTGTTACGATCTCGCCGGGTTCCACATCTCTTATGAAGGTGGCACCTATGGTATCAAGGGCGCAGGTCTCAGATGCAAGAACATAACAGTTCTCTCTTCTTCCTATAACAAGGGGCTTGAAACCGTAAGGATCTCTTGCTCCGATCAGCTTCCTGGGAGACATGATGACAAGGCTATATGCACCCTTTATCCTCTGCATTGCACGTCCCACCGCCTCTTCAACGGACTTGGAAACAAGTCTTTCTCTGGCGATAAAATAAGCGATAACTTCCGAATCAATTGTAGTCTGGAAAATAGCACCGGTATAAGAAAGCTCGTGACGGAGCTCCGGCGCGTTGATAAGGTTACCGTTGTGCGCCATTGCCAAGGTACCCTTTACATAATTAAGAACCAGCGGCTGAGCATTCTCTCTTGTGCTGCTGCCTGCTGTTGAATAACGAACATGTCCGACACCTATATCGCCCTTAAGGCTATCCAAAATGTCGGGAGTAAAGGTCTCATTCACAAGGCCCATGTCCTTGTAGCTGCTAACCTTGCCCTTTGGACCCTTGGTCTCGCTGACAGCGATACCGCAGCTCTCCTGACCTCTGTGCTGGAGTGATACGAGTCCGTAATAGATGGATCCCGCCACATCGCCGCCGTCGAAGTCGTACATACCGAAAACGCCGCATTCTTCCCCGAGGCGTTTGTAATTCTCCGTCCTACCTGCGTTCATTTTATGATCTCCTCATGTGAAGCATTATTGTACTTCGCAAAAACTGCCACAAACACGACAATAATAACATCTATGCGTGTATGTGGCAATCATCATTTTTCACAAGATTCAATTAATTATACTCCCGGATATTTATCTTCATATCGGGAAACCATATCCAAAATCTCCTGGGTATATTCAGGATACTGACGGGCCATGTCCTCAATCTCAGACTTGGCATTGCCGGCAACGATATCCCTGTTGTATTCCATGCGTTTCCTTAGATTGGAGCGCTGAACATTGAGGGAATGGCGGATCTCCACCTCCTCATTGTGGTCCAAAAGAGCCTCCACCTGTCGCAGCCAGATATCCGGATCCTTCACCCTGTAGTGGCGAAGCATATACACAAGATCCTTCTGATTGGTATCAAGGAGCTTGCGGGCATCCTCCACAAGGGCCCTCTCCTTCTTTTCCTCAAGATATCTGTCATAGAGGGAAATCAGTTCCTTGGCATTGTTGACTCCATATTTCAGGCAGAGATAATCGATGAGATTGGTGTTATTCACATATCTTATCTTGACCTGGTTCTGCAGCATTATAAGCCTTGAGATGGACTTCCTTACGCCCTTCATCTCCACAGTAGCGTTGGTGCCCTGCACATACAAAAGAGTCACTGCAATTCCCGCAAGCAGTATCGCAACCATATAACCGTAGATCACGTTGAGCTTAAGTCCGTATTGAAGTACCAGAAGCGCTATTATTGCCAGAACCAGTGCTACACCCACCACTACAATGAGCTTGTGGGATACGTCGATGCTCTTTTCCAGGTCTTCTTCTCTGAACATGTAGGCTTCGTGTTCACCGTCCAGGCGCTTTAAGTCATTTTTAATCTTCTTCTGATAGCTCTCGGCTTCTGTCAGCTTCTTTATTCCTGAAGGGGCCTCGTTCTCCAGCCTCTCCATGCGCTCATAGTCAGTCTCGCTCATGCGGTTCTTGCGCTTGTTGTACTTCTCCTGCTGCTCCTGAGATTCCAGTATTCTTGCAGCGCAGGTATTGATCTCCGCCCTCTGCTCGGGAGGAAGCGCATCAATCTCCTCCATATCCCGAAGGTGACTGGTTACATCGTTGTATTCCATCTCCAGAGCGTCCAGCTCCGCTGCAGCCTCCTCCATCTGCTGAAGGCAGCTGTTTATGTATTCCCTTCTCTGAACCGGATCGTCCATATCCAGATCTTTTCTGGTATAGACAATATCGTTCCAATTCTCCAGCTCTTTTTTGCTCTCCGGATCAATATTTACGTTTCTACCAAAGATGGTGTCGAATATCCCCATTATCTCACCTGCTTACGTTCTTTTCCTTAACAGTAAATCTGTAATCGTCCTTAAGCTCCTCGGTTAAATTTCCTACCTTTTCGTAGTACTCATGCATCTTGCCCTCGGCCTTGTAGACCAGAAGACTCTTGAGAAGAAGATTCTCATTGCCGGCTCCATAGAGCTCTGAGGCTTCGCTCATCCTTTTTTCCAGCTCAAGCGAAGCTTCGTAGGCATCCTCGTTCTCAGCGATAAAAGAAACATATTCCTTGTCCGTAAGTCCCATTCGAACTGCCGATAAATACTGCAGATAGGACTCATAGTTGTGGTCGTCCTCATAGGCCTTCTTGAACATGCCTGCTGCCAGATCAAACAAAAACAGCTTGGCATACATAACCCCCTCGTTATGCTCTATCATGGCCCGAAGCTTCCTGTCTATGTCGGGAGTGTTGTTAAGCAAAAACTCATACTCCCTGAAAGCCATGGCGAACTTCTCGCTCTTCATGAGAAACTCGGCCCTTGCCAGCCTCTTTTTATAGATATCCATGCCTGCGTTGGCACGAAGGATCTCCTCGGTTCTGTCCACCTCTTCCTTGGAGTTGTAGCCCACGTAGTCCAGAATGGTTCCCGCAATGGAGGCCATTGAACAATGCTTGGCCGACATACTCCTAAGTTCATCCGCCAGCCTTGTGAGAGAACATTCGTAGTCGATCCAGTCGAACAGCTCTCTGTCAAAGCTCTCCTCGTCAAAAAGAAATGCGTTCTGAACAATACAGTAGCACAGCTCCTCTATACAATATACATTTCGCCCTATTCGCTCTATGTTGTAGGGCTCTTTGGCATAGGTTCCCATGCAAAGAATCGGTCTGCTCATATACTGCTCCCAAAATTACAATTCTATGGTCTGCTCCCACACCTTGCCGGTTGCGGGAAACAGCTCGCCAAAGCCCATATCCTGCACCTTGACGTTCACCTCATCCACTGAGGACATGTTCAGTGATATATGAAGCCTTGTGGTTCCGGCAGGTCTCTTCTCAAGGCCCTCCAGATAGAACTGGACAAGCCTTGGACTCTTTCCTGTAAGAGGCGTCACCTGAATATTGATGATGCCGCCCGGATCCATGATTATGTCAAAAGAATTCTCGGCCTCATACCAGTTGACTCCGGCATCAAGCAGGGCGAAATACGCCTCCTTGCCGCACTTAAGAAGATTCATTCCAAGGTTGGACTTGAGCTTGTCTTCACCGAGGAAAACAAACATCCTGCTGTTGTCTGTGGGTCTTATCCTCTCCCTGGCTGCAATACTTGCGCCTTTGCTAAAAAGATTGTTTCCCTGGAAAACACGCCTTGTTCTGCACAAAAACTCCAGGGATCTCTTGGTCCATTTTTCCCTGAATCCGTCTCCAAGAAGAAAGATAGTGGATACGATGCGCTCCGAGCACAGCTTCTGCATTATGGTAAGGAACTCATCGTCCAACCTGTCGCAGGCTCTGTGGAATAGTGCCGCATCCTTGGGAAATCCGTCGGGACCAAGCCTAAGGGAATCGTAGCTTGCAGTATCTATGGTAGCCACCACAGGTTTGGTGTTGTGGTTAAGGGTCATCTGCAAGACATTAAGAGTCTCACAATCGTAGTCACAGGCCAGGATCGTGTGATGCATCAGATCTTCCGGCTGATAGAGCATGTAGTTAAAAAAGCTCTCCTCGTGACTCTGGTAAAAAACATTGGTAGTCTTAAGCTCCAGCGCAGCTGTTACCGCATTGAGCACCTGCACCATTCTGTGGTCAAGACTCATGGTGGTGAACATAATGGCCTCCACCATATCAAGGGACAGTTCCATTGACAAAAGAGAAAGGCTCCTCTTGATAAAAAGAGTAAGAAGCGCAATAGGGTCATACTCCGAATCTCCAACCTTAACGGGCTTGCCGTCCCTGGCCGCCGCAATAAGTCCCTCCACGGGAATCCCATCGCCCTCATCGATGTGACGGACGGCTTCCTTGCCGTAAAACCACTGATTCACATCCTTCCTCTTACAAAGAACTGTGGGAATATTATATAGTTCTGCTCCCGCCAGCACTGAAAGGGTCTCCGGCATATCCGCATCGGAGGCAAGAAAGCTGATCTGCGATACCTTCTCGCCCAGGTCATACCCCAGTACAAAGCGTTTTTCATCACCGCTTCCAAATAGCATAGTTACTCATCCTCTTTCAAGGGTTTAAATAAATGATCGCAGAGAGACTTTTTCTTGAAATACTCCTGCATCAGCTTGTCCACTGTGTCGTAGTCCTGCAGTGTCTCTCCGATCATAATGTCGTTGATCAGACTGTATCTGGAGCCGGAGCCGGTCTTGACGATATCGTTCTTGGACACCACCGCACTCTCGGTGGTTACAGGGCCCTGCTCTCCCCTCTCCTCAGATACATAATACTGGAGCTGTTCACCGAAGAACAGAACGAAGGAGCACACGTAGATGCCGTCATACATTTCCTTCATCTCCAGGCTGTGATACTTGTTGTCATCGCTGCCGGCAAGTCTGTAATGAAGCATACATACGCTGCCGGGAGTGGTTCTGTATTCGATCATGGTCTTATCGGAGAACTGGTACATATCAGGGCACAGCTCTGCGTAATCCATGAAAAACGGGAAGAAGATTCCCTCCGCAAGAAGCTCTCTAAGGAAGCTGATAACAACCTCCGGATTGAACTCCTCGTCGGCCTTCTTCTCACTGGCATAATGGCGAAGGTAAGAAAGCTTGCACACCTCATCCAGAGGAAGCTTCTCCTGTGCCAGTTTCTCTATTCTCTCGAAGAGATACTTGTCAGTTATCTTGCCGTGAACAAAGTTCTCATAACAGTTGCTGGCAAGAAATGCCATCTCAATATCCGTATTGGCGCCGCTCTGAACATAGGACTGATAGATGAGATTCTTCTCTCCCACATAGGAGCCGCTGTACATCATCTGAACAAGTATTCTCTCAGACAAAGGATAGGTATCTATTCCGAAAGACTCTGCAGCCTTCCAGATATTTCTCATCCCCTTAACAGTGCCGTTGTAATTGGCCACCAGGTATTTCAGCAGCTGCTCGTCATACTTGCTGGCAGAGAAGGCATAAAAAGCAATCTCGGTCTCAGGCCAGAAGCCGTCAAAAGCATCTCTGTCTATGAGCCTTCCGCACAGACGAAGCACCACCTTGGGATCAACTCCGTAGGTGCCGTAGCACTTGAGCCACTCAAGCGCTCTGTCGTAGAGTCCTCCCATAACCATCAGCTCAAGGATATCATTCCTATCCTTGGTCTGAAGCCCTGAAGGATCTATCTCCATCAGATACTCCGTAAGCTGCCTTGTAAAGTCGTTGTCATAGTAAAAGCGCACCAGATTGTTCCTGATCTCGTCCCTGCAGCTCTTTCTAACCAGCTCAGAGGCGGCCAGATCCTTGTATCTGCCAACATTCTCCATGTTGATGGTATAGGCGTTTTTACCCAGGTCGCAAAGGAAGAGGTCAAGATTTTCCTTGCCCTTTTGAATATAAGGAATGGCATAGGAGGCAACTCTTCCGGGAGCCATGAGTCTGATGCTGCTGTAGGGTACGCTGGCGGCATACCTGTTCTCCTGCCTGTCGGCCAAAATGATAGCATAATCAGAACCGTACAAAGGAACGAAAGCAACTCCGTCCGTAAGAGGATATCTCATCTCCCTCTCGCACTTGTCATAGACAACCAGCACTTCGCTGATACGCTTGTCCTCAGTTCTGATCTCTGCGGTGTACAGAACGCTCAGAACCTTGGAGGCGTTGGCTGCATCCACCATTTGTTTGGTCAGAAAATTCTTGTAGAGATACCCCAGCTCCCTGCTGATTCTGCCTTTATCCAGCTGCGCCAGCATAAACTTCTCTATCTGCGGTCTGAAGCTCTCATACAGCTCAGGAAAATCTTCTCTGTTCTCGTGAACGTATTTGTACAGTATGGCGTTCTTGTCATACTCAAGATCCGACTGATAGGAAAAATACATCAGTATCATCCTGCTGATCTCGCAGGGAAGATTCCCCTCCTGATCGGTGTAGATGGACATCATATAGTACTCATACAGTCTTGTTATATGAAGCTCTCTCTCAACACCCTTGGCATACCATGCAAAACTGTCCCTGTCGGTCTTACCGCCTTTTATCAAAAGAGAAACGATGGCTTCAAGGACTTCGTCGCTCTCCTTGATCTCATAGCAGGCCTTAAGGACTGTAAAGAGCTTTTTGTCAAAATTTCTGACCCTCATGGAGAGATATACAATCTGGTCCATAAGGTTCAGGCTGATGATCTTCCTCCTGGCGCCGTACATAAGCACATACAGCTCATACTCATCCAGATTGGTGAGAATGGGGGGAGTCTCATTTAACAGGTTCATGGCCTCCATATAGATAATGGGGCTTCTGGAACCAAAAGAGAACTGCTGCTCAAGCATCATCCATTTTCTTGGTGTGCTGGAGCTGTATTCCTCAGAGACGAACTGAAGGAGCCAGGCGATGCGCCAGTTGTCGGGATTTCTCCTGAATATTCCCTCCATTCTCTCCGCTATGTCGTTGATATAGGCTTCCTCTCTGCTACAGAGAGTTGATAGATACAGGAAATAACAGTACAGTGTATCTCCCGGTGCCTCCTCTACTTCCCTCTCGGCGTGGTCCAGGATCCATTTGCCCTCGTTGACTCTGCCGGCGGTAATGTAGTAATGGGCGGTATAGAGTCTGAACTCCAGGTCCTTCTCATCAAGGGCATTCATCTTGGAGATGATCTTGCCGGTCTCGGATACCCAGGCCCTTGAAGTTATTTTTTTACAGCTGAAGTTCTCGTATACTCTGATAAGCTCTAAGATGAGCTTCTTTTTCTCATGATAATCACTTCTGAAATGACTTCCGGTAAAATCAACGGAAACAGTCACCGGAACCTTGACGGAAACATAGGCGTTCTCGAAGGTTATGCAGCCAAAATTATTGCCGGAATGAAGCTTGTCCGTCTTGAGACGTAGCCTTACGCGGCAACTGCTGCCGGAGAAATCCTCCTCGCCTATCTGATATTTATCCAGAGATATGAAGTCTCCGTCCACCTTGGCGGTCAGCTGTGTATAGCCCCAGCCGTTTCTTGACAGAATGAAGGTGGTGTCATGGGACAATCCTGTGAAATCAAGAAGGATCTCCTGCTGATCCGGTATATAAGTCACAGGCTGCTTCTTGTTGATGGAGATCAGGAACTCCTCCACGTTCTGTTCACTTCCGGGAATCTGAGACAGACCTCTGTAGAGGCTCTCGTACTGCCCGTCATTTCCCTTGAATATGGTTATGAAATCAGAGGAATAGAAAAGATTCACAGCCTCTGCCCAGTCAGTCTTGGCAAGGTTGGCAAAATGAAAAAGATTCTTAATATCTCCCAGGCTCGAAGCTATATGGTCAAGTCTTACGGTCACCACAAAGGGCAGAAGATACTCTCCCTGATTGGAGATAATGCGAAATTCTCCCTGAAGAACATCTCCGGGAGTTAAGCCTATTGCATTGAATCTGTAGGATGCCTCAAAGGGTGATCCCGAAAACTCAGGTGTAAGAACGTCCATGCGGACATCACTGGAGATTATACGGCCCTCGGTAAGCCTTCCCTCCGGACCGAAAACAGTAAAGGTACCCTCGATTGTTTCGCCGGTACCTAAAGAAAGCTCCACTCTGGGAGTGGAGAAGTCTAATTTTTTCTCTGTATATTCAAATTTCCCCTTTAAAAACTGGTCAATTATCTCTCTCAAAACTTCACCCCAATAAACCTAATAATCTTATATAGTATATCATAAAGGTAGCTAAGGGGGACAGTCCCCATCAGCAAACTGTGAACAACATAGTCTACCGATAATTTTAATAGTTCACAATTTGTTAATGGGGACTGTCCCCTGCCGTTTATTCCGTCCTGAGAGCCTCGATGGGGTCAAGCTTGGCTGCACGTTTGGCGGGGTAAATTCCAAAGAAAAGTCCTATTCCCGTGGAAATTGCCACAACCAAAACCACCAGCTCCGGTTTAACAATGAAAGAGAAATCCACTACCTTGCAGATGATGAAGGAAATAGTCATTCCAAGCGCCATTCCTATAAGACCTCCTGTGAAGGTAAGGATAGCAGCCTCAGCAAGGAACTGGGTCAGAATGGAACTGGTTCTTGCACCGAGAGATTTGCGGATACCGATCTCTCTTGTTCTCTCCGTAACCGATACGGTCATGATATTCATAACGCCTATTCCTCCAACCAGCAGAGAAATAGCTGCGATTATTGCAATTACGGAAGTGATGATATTAAGGATTGTTTCTGTTGTCTGGTCAAAACCTGAGCCTGCAGAAACCTTGACCGCATTTTCTCCGCGAAGTCCAAGGATGTTCTCAACAACAGAACGTGCCTTGGAGAGAACTTCATCTTTGTTCTCACTGTCAAGATATATGGTGAAGCTGTTTATGAAATCATCAAGATCGTACTCCATCACATCGCCCAGGCCCGTGAACGGAGCCTCTGCCATCAGGATAATGTTATCGCCGCCGTACATGGCATAGGCCTTGTCCATAGTATTGTCTTCTCTTACACCCACCACGGTAAATTCTCCGGTCAGACCATAGCAGTCCACTTCGAAGGTCTCACCCACAACTTCCTCATATCCAAAGATATAATTGGCTGAAGTCTGGCTAAGAACGATGACTTTTTTGTCATCCTCCACATCGGATTTGGAGAAATATCTTCCGTGAAGCATCTTAACACTGCCCTGCTCCACCAAGGATTCACTGCCGCCGGTGATATACAGATCCGCAGTGCCTTTCCTGCCGTTAACGGTACCCCATCCTGACATAGAAGGTGAAATGCCGTAAATATTGGGAATATTGCTCTCGATTTCCCTAAGCTGCTGCCTTGTGATAGTCTTGTCTGTCTTGGTTGTATCAAGACTTATGGAGATGGTGGTGGCACCGATTGAATCCATCTCAGAATTGACGGTAGCCTTCATGCCATCGCCTATTATAAGCACTGTAAGAACAGCTGCGATACCGATAATGATACCCAGCATGGTAAGAAAAGATCTGCCCTTATTAGTGCGTATGCTTGATACTGCGCTTTTTATGTATTCTCCAAAGGTTCCCAATTTATTGCCTTTCCTGATCAGTAGCAAAATTGTTGCGCTTCAGACATTTGATCTGACAACATCAAAGTCTGAGGGCATCTATCGGTTTCATCTTCGCTGCTTTTCTTGCGGGATAGATTCCGAAAAAGAGTCCGATAAGTACTGAGAAAAACGCCGCTCCGATAACCGAAGTCGGTGTGATTATTACCTTAAATCCTATAAGCGTACAGATAATGTAAGCCATTCCCATTCCAAGAAAAATTCCCACAATTCCTCCAAGAAGCGTAAGGATCGCAGCCTCTGCCAGGAACTGTGTCAGAATGGCGCCTGTACTTGCTCCGATTGATTTGCGGATGCCGATCTCCCTGGTCCTCTCAGTAACGGAAACAAGCATGATATTCATAACACCTATTCCGCCTACCACAAGGGATATTACAGATACCAGAAGAAGGAAGGTTCTGGCATATCCCAGGATCTGATCAAGTTGCTCGGAGATATCCGCCATGCTATAGGCTGTCAAAGCTTTAGTTCCGCGAAGTCCGTGCCTGTTGGTAAGAATGTCTCTTGCCTTATCAATGTTTTCTGTAAGGATACTCTGATCTGCAAAAAGCATCATGGAATAAAAGGTATCAACATTGAAATCGTAGTCTACGCCCATGGAAGTATAGGGGATTTCTATGGTAGCGTAGTAATCCTGCCCCTCCATAATGAACTCGTAGAGCCTGTTCATACTGTCTCGAAGGCCTATTACCGTGTAAGTCGCTGTCTTACCCCAGATGGTCATCTCAAGCTCCATGCCGATACAATCCTCGGTTCCGAAGATCTTTTTGGCATCGTCCCTTAGCATAACGCAGACCTTCTGATTACTGTCAAGCTGCTGCTTGTTGAAATACTGACCTTTAACGATGTCGTTGCTCATGGCATATCTGTAGGCCGGAGCAACGCCTGTGATCTGAGCTTCGAAGGTCTCTCTTCTGCCCTTAACCTTGCCATAGGTCATAAAGTCGGGAGACACACCCTTAATATCCGGAAGCTGTTCCTCCAATAGTTCGATATCATCAAGTCCAAAGGTCTCCGATGTCTTGGAAGAATCGATGGAAATCTGTCCGTAGTTACCTGCAATGCCGTTGAGCTCACTCTGTACGAATTCACTCATTCCGTTACCGAGAGAAACAACAGCGATAACCGCAGCGATTCCGATGACAATACCCAGCATGGTCATGGCAGTACGATAGCCGTTTCCTATTATCTGTTTAATTGCACTTTTAAAATACTCGCCAAATTTACCCATCTGTAAAAAAAGTATCTCCTATCAGCCGTTCATCTGTGAGCTGTCAACTACCACCATTCCCTCAGTAAGAGTTGAAACGTCGGAGGTGATTACTTTGTCTCCGGACTTGATTCCCTCAAGGATCTGGGCATCTGTGCTGGTGGCGATTCCGATGGTAACGTTCTTTCTTACCACGGTATTGTTCTCAACAACATATACGTAATCGCCCTCAGAATCAGTCTGGATGTACTCATAGGGAAGGACCATTGTGTTCTCTGCCTTCTCGGCGTGAATCTTGTTGCTGGCCTCAACTCCCAGAATAATGTCTGAATCAGGATTGGTGATCTTGATGGTGGTGGCAACAATTGCAACACCGTTGTTATTCTTGGTGGCATTACCGGAGATCTGTGTGATCTCGCCATTGTAGGCCTTACCGTTTATTGTGATATCAACCTTCTGTCCGATGGCAATCTTGGGAAGGTCACTCTTGGATACTGAAATAGAAACCTGAACATCATCAAGGTTGGCCATTGACAGGATCTGGGTTCCGCTTGTTACGGTAGCACCTTCAACGGCGCTTACAGCTGTAACAACGCCGTTGAAATCAGCCTTAACTCCTGCCTCTGCCTTCTCAAGCTTGGCAATGGTATCATTCTGTGTAAGCTCTGTGGATTCATACTGAGCCTTGGAAGACTGAGCTGTTCCGGGGTTCACCAGTGAAGCCTTGGCGGACTGAAGATGGCTCTGCTCCTCCTGAAGGGCTGTGATCTGATTCTTCCAGGCCTGGATCTCCTCATCTGTGTTGAGCTTGTACTGAACGTCTGTCAAAGTCTGCTGGAGAGCAAGGCTGGCCTGTCTGTTCTCGGGAGAAGCATCCTTGTTGTCATCGGAGCTGTCCTCGGTTCTTGTGATAAAGCCTGTATTGCCGTTCTCAAAATACTGCTCATAATTATCACCGATACCATTCTGGTTAACATCCTGCATGGTGTTCTGGATGTCCTTGATGGTCTGATTGATCCTGTTGGTCTTCTCGGTGATCTTGTTGTTGATGGCATCGATCTCAGCTGTGATGGCATCAAGTCTTGCATTGATCTGCTCTGCATTCATGCCCTGAGCATATTTTCTGTCGGCAGCGGCGGTTCCGGAGTAGAGACTGTTGTAGCTGCCCTTGGCCTGTGTTATGTTAAGCTCCGCTGTCTTCTTGGCAAGCTCAATTGACTCCTGATCGTAGGTATAGAGCATACTTCCGCTGGTTACCTTATCTCCCACTTTGACATTGATCTCATCAATAGGAGCTGTAACATCTGAAAAATAGGTCTTGGTCTCAGCGCTCTCAACCGTTCCCGAAATAGAGAGAATGTTCTCGATATCTCCCATGGTTGCCTCGCAGGTATCAACCAGAACTATTGCGTTCTTGGCTGCGTTAATTCCTCTTACTACGAAAAATGCAATAAGAAGAGCCACTACTGCAAGAACTATCCATCTCTTCTTAAGCTTCTTTTTCTTCTTGGGCGTGTCATAAAGATCGATGCTGTCATCCTCATCATAGATCTCCACTGTGGATCCGGTGGTTTCTCTGATCTCTGCGGAGGACTCGGCTACTGTCACCTTTTCTTCCTGCTGCGCGTTCTCTGCAATATTCTTGTTTTCCTTGTTTGACATTGTCTTCCTCCCTATATCACTCTTTGTAATCCGGATTGATGATATCGCTCTGTATCATCCCGTCTGAAATCGTTATTATTCTCTTGGCCTGCTTGGCTATGCCGGGGTCATGGGTGATGATGATGACCGTTCTGCCCTCGTGATAGAGCCTCTTGATGATCCTGATGATCTCCTTGGTGGAGGCTGTATCCAGGTTACCTGTAGGCTCGTCAGCAAGAAGAATGGGCGGTGCCTGTGCTATAGCTCTTGCTATGGCAACTCTCTGCTGCTGACCTCCGGACATCTCATTGGGCTTGTGGGTCTTTCTCTTTTCAAGGCCTACGCTGTTAAGTGCAGAATTGGCAAGCCTTTCTCTCTCTTTTTTGCCAACACCTCTGTATATAAGAGGAAGCTCCACATTCTCAAGGGCCGTAAGTGATGGTATCAGGTTAAAGCCCTGGAATATAAAGCCGATCTCTCTGTTCCTTACATCCGACTGTTCATCGTCGGTCATATGGGAAACATCCTGTCCATGCAAATAATATTTGCCGCTGGTGGGTGTATCAAGGCATCCCAGCATGTTCATAAGTGTGGATTTTCCTGAGCCGGACTGGCCGATGATGGCGACAAACTCGCCCTCTCCGATGGTCAGAGTCACATGATTAAGGGCCCTGACTTCATTTTCTCCCGGATTGTATATCTTGCATACATCCTTTATCTCAACTAGTTTCTTCATGTTTCTCCTCTTAAGCAGACAGGGCAGTTTCCAAGAAAAAGCCTCCCAATAGACCAAGCCCCCGTCTGATATCGTACTAATAAAATTGTACGCAACCTATTGTAGTATATAACGTTTCCAAAAATAAATAAAGCTATTTAATCTTGTCAGATATAAAAAAATTATAAACCATACCTGTGCGTTTTTGTCCAAATACACCAATTTTGGCCCCGGTTTGCACTGATATGGTCAATATTGTATGATTATAGAGGTTTTTTAACCGTGAAAAATGTTTTTTGGAGGAATTATATTATGAAATCACCTGCTGAAATCGCAAGCAGATATGAAGCTGCAGGAAAGGGGAAGACAGAGCTGGCTGCCGGAAAGACATTTCTTCTTGGCATCCTGGCCGGAGCCTATATTGCTCTCGGGGGCCTTGGAAGCCAGATTGCAAGCTGCTGCGCCGCTGACCCTTCCGCTGCAAGAATGGTAAGCTCTGTTGTATTTCCCATAGGTCTTTTTATGGTGCTTATAGGAGGCGCTGAGCTTTTTACCGGCAACTGTCTTATTATCATCCCTGTTCTGTCCGGCAAGGCTAAGCTCACAGGCATGCTCAGAAACTGGGTCCTTGTATATTTCGGAAATATGGTGGGCGGACTTATCATCGCCCTTATCGCAGCCTTTAGCCACATCTATTCCTTTGATGGCGGTAATCTCGCTACTATGGTCGTTAACACTGCTGTTACCAAGGCAAATATTTCCTTTGGCGACGGACTCCTTAGAGGAATACTGTGTAACGTTCTGGTATGCCTTGCGGTATGGTGTTCCTTTGCTGCTGATGAGCTTGCAGGCAAGGTGCTGGCTCTGTGGCTTCCCGTTATGCTGTTTATCATCTGCGGCTTTGAGCACTGCGTAGCCAATATGTACTTCATTCCCGCAGGCCTTATCACCTCTGCTGTTTACGGTGTTCCCGCTGAAGGCCTGTCACTTTTTGGCTTCTTTATCACCAATCTGATCCCGGTAACCATAGGCAATATAATAGGCGGAAGCCTTTGTGTCGGCGCCGCCTACTATGTAGCATATTTAAAAGACTGATCTTATCAGAACTGCGCTCCTGCAACCTGCAGCTCTTCTTCAGACTCTGAGGATGATGCCTGCAGGTTTTCTTTTTGCTCCTTCAAAAAAGGAATGTCGTAGTCGATCTCTTTTGCCAGATAAATGATACCTGCCAGGTAAACAGCATCTCTCTTGATGAAAGCTCTCTTTATCTCATAGTCGATCTTCCTGTGAAGCTCTTCTGTATCAAATTCCTTAAGCACTTTTACAGCATGTACAAAATAAGGTGCATCCACACTTCCAAGGCATTTGAAAAGAAAATCGATGCCTTCCTTATTGGCGGGATATCCTATGCCTTCAAGAACTGCCACACCGTTGCAAACACAGTACTCATTCTCATAGCTCTTAAAATCAAGGACAGTGCTGGTGCTCTTAAGCTCAACTTTTTTGATCTGTTCTATGGCATATTCAAGCTGCTTCTCACTAAGAACATTTTTATGCATCGTTGATACGGCATCGATTCCCGAAGAACAAACCCGTGAAAGTTCAATCTCAAATCTGTAACGAAGATCCTCCCAGTCGGCTTTCTCAAGGTCTGTCCCACAGGCTCTGAGGGCTTTATCATAGGTTTCTTGAAGGATACCTGTGCTGCGGGGCTGGGTAAGAAGTTCCTCATAATAATCTGAATTGGGATGGAGCTCTGCAAGGGCCCTCTTAACATCGGGATGTCCCATCATAAACTGAAAATATGCGGTCTGGCCGTTTAGCATTACAAGTTGTGAGCCAAAGCTCTTGTAACCTGCAATAAGAGCAACCGGATAATATCTTCCGAACACCTTGATCCACTTGTGGCTCTTACTGATCTTGACAATACCGCTCTCCGAGTTATCAGAATAAACATAGGGAACAAATTCTTCGTCCGTAAGAAAAGCATCCACCTGCTCACTGCCCAGGATCTTCTGCCATACGGGAACGCTTGAAAGAGCGTCCATTGCGTTGGAAAAATTGGTCACGACAAATATGATGTAAAACATGAGACCAGCCAGCAGAAGCTTGGATAATCTGTCGGCTCCTGCAGCTGAAAAATGCACGTTACAGTCTGCTATGATTCTAATTACTGAAATAAATACTACGGGCAAACTTCCTATAAACAGAACTCTCCTGAATGTGCCCATTAATAATCTTTCCAAATACTGTTTCATTGTTACTCCCAAATAAATACTTTTTTCTTGTTCAAATTGACTCAATTAATATAAGAAAATTCGCCAGGAAATTCAATGAATTTCTTGGCGAATTACTAAGCTGTATTATGCGATTACAGAAATATTATTTTGCAAGAAGCATCATGATATCATTGCTTCTCATTACGAACTTGCTCATGGCCTCGCCCTCAAGCGGTGCATTCTGGATGCGGGCAAGATCGTAGAGCTGTTCGCAGATCATTCTTGTGTTGGCGCCGTCCTCGTTCTCAAGAACATACTGTACAAGAGGATGGTTGGCGTTGAGGATAAGAGTCTGTCCTTCATTTCCAAAGTCGCCCATGCTCATGCCGTTCATGGCATACATCTTCATCATCTCAGCCATACGTCTGGATTCCTCTGATACGGTGAGCATTGAAGATACCTTTTTGTCCTTGAGCTTCTCAAGCTTAACGGTGAGCTTGTCGTTCTTAAGAGCCTTCTTAATCTTCTCTGCAAGGCCCTTCTCCTGCTCCTCAAGCTCTTTTGCAGCCTTCTTGGAGGTCTTGGACTTAAATGCATCTGTGAGGTCAGCGTCGATTCTAAGGAACTTGATACCCTCGTTCTTGCGCTCAAGCTGCTCCATGAAAGGTACGTCGATGTTGTGGTTCATGATGAAGGCTTCCATCTTCTGGGCCTTGAACATGTTGATGTACTGACTCTGCTGCTGTTCATCGGTTACATAGTAGATGGTGCGGGGCTCCTTGTCCTCTTCCTTATTGTCAGCCTTGGAGTCTGCGGAATCTGTCTTGGCATCGTCAACTACCTCTGCCTCGACCTTGTTGCCATTCTCATCTACTGCCTCTTCTTTGGCTGCTTCCTCTTCGGCTTCCTTGTTGATCTGAAGAGCCTCGGGTGTTGTGAGGTACTTGCCGTCAAGGTTCTTGAAGAGGATGTAGTCTGTCATCTTCTCGCAGAACTTGTCGTCGCGAAGGCAACCGTATTTGATGAAGGGACTGATGTCATCCCAGTATTTGTCGTAGTTCTCTTTGTCGGTCTTGCACAGGCCTGCGAGCTTCTCAGCAACCTTTTTGCTGATGTACTCGGAGATCTTTTTAACAAAGCCGTCGTTCTGAAGGGCCGACCTTGATACGTTAAGAGGAAGATCGGGACAGTCGATAACGCCCTTAAGAAGCATCAGATACTCAGGGATAACTTCCTTGATGTTATCTGCGATGAATACCTGGTTGTTGTACAGCTTGATGGTTCCCTCGATGGATTCAAACTCCATGTTGATCTTGGGGAAGTACAGGATACCCTTGAGGTTGAAGGGATAGTCCATGTTAAGGTGGATCCAGAATAAAGGCTCCTTGTAATCGCGGAATACCTTTCTGTAGAACTCCTTGTACTCCTCATCTGTGCAGTCCTTGGGGGTCTTGGCCCAGAGGGGATGTGTGTCGTTAAGAAGCTGAGGTCTTCTCTTAATCTTGTACTGAAGCTCGGGCTCCTCTTCCTCACCCTCTTTCTTCTCAGGGTGAACCTCTTCTATAACTGTATCTGACTCAAGCTTCTCAGAAGCCTTGATGGTCTCTGTGCCCTCTTCGTTTTCTCTTGAAAGGTAGATCTCATAAGGCATGAAGGAACAATACTTCTGGATGACCTCTCTTGCCTTGTACTCGTTGCAGAACTCAAGGCAGTCCTCTGAGAGGTGAAGTGTGATGGTGGTACCAACTTCAGTCTTGTCTCCGTCTGACATCTCGAAATCAGAGCCGCCGTCGCAGGTCCAGTGAACAGAGGCTGCGTCTGACTTATAAGAAAGTGTGTCGATATCTACGTTCTCTGCAACCATGAAGGTTGAATAGAAACCAAGACCGAAGTGACCGATAATCTGATCTGCGTTGGCCTTGTCCTTATATTTATTAAGGAAGTCTGTGGCACCTGAAAAAGCCACCTGATTGATGTACTCCTCAACCTCCTCAGCTGTCATACCGATACCGTTATCGACGATCTTGATGGTCTTCTCCTTGTCATTTAAGATGATGTCCACACGGGGCTTAAAGCCTTCCGGCAGCTCATACTCTCCCATCATATCCATCTTGCGGATCTTGGTGATCGCATCGCAGGCGTTGGATATTACTTCTCTGTAAAAAATATCATGATCCGAATACAGCCATTTCTTGATGATCGGAAACATGTTCTCGCTGTTAATTGATAAATTTCCCTTTTTGGAAGCCATAACTTTCACTCCTTCTCATAAAGATAATATCCGCACGAATTCATCGTACAAAATATATTTTAACCCCTGAAAAGTAAAAGTCAATAAAAAATTAGCACTCGTTAGAAACGAGTGCTAACAAAAACTTTTTTGTTGTGGTTTATGCCTTGCCTGGATGTCTGTATAGTTTTTTTGTATTATCAGTTATTTACGTTGGACCAGATCTTGTACTCGACGTTAGCGTTAACACCTTTAAGTCTGAAGAGTTCGCTTACTGTCACAAAGGTATAGCCCTGGTTCTGAAGACCTTCGATGATCTGAGGAAGAGCCTGTACTGTCTGACTGTTGCCCTGGAAATCATGAAGTAGAATGATCTGACCGTCCTTGGCTCCGCCAAGAGCATTGTTTACTCTCTGCTGAACTGAGGTGCTGTTCTCCCAATCGTTGATCAGAAGCCCCTGAATGAAAGGATAGTCGATATTCTGGTACATTGTGTTATTTACTGAAATGTAAGGTGGTCTGAAGAACTTAACCTCAGCTCCGACTGCATTCTTGATGGCTGAAGATGTCCACTCCATCTCATTGCGGATCTGCTGTGCGCTCATTCTTGTCATATCCTGATGTGTATAGGAGTGGCTGGCCAGCTCATGTCCGTTCCTTACCTGTCTCTGCATGATTGACAGTGTGTTGTTGTTGACGTTCTGTCCGATAAGGAAGAAGGTAGCCTTAACGTTGTACTTCTCAAGGACATCAAGAACATCGCTTGTGGTGCTTGAGGGGCCGTCATCAAAGGTGAGGGCGATGAGTTTCTGGTTAGCGGAGTTGCCGCCCTGGTTGTTCCCACCGTTGTTTCCGCCGTTGTTGCCTGTATTTCCGGTGTTATCTCCTACACCTGCGCCGGTGATCTTAAGGTAATCAATGTAAGCATCCCACTGTCCGTCGTCTGCTGTTACAACAAGTTCGATAGTCTGATTGCCGGTTCCGTGGCTTACATTCTTGATGGTGTACTCTGCAGGATAAGAACCGCCGTAATAGAAGGTTCCCTTGGTCTGTCCACCGATCTTAAGATCAACTCTTGCCATATTGCTATTGTTGGAACAGCCGCGAAGTGTGAAGTCATGAGTGCCGCCGGCAAAGTACTGAGTATAGGAAACTCTGTCGTTGTTTGCATAAAGTGCTACGCCGCCAAAGGGACTATTAACGTTTCCTGTGTACTGACCTGCCTTGGTCATTGATTCGCACTGAACTAAAGTCTCACTGCTCTCAGGCTGTGGTGCCGGTTCCGGCTCAGATTCAGGCTCGGGTTCAGGTGTTGGCTCGGGCTGAGGGTCAGGCTGTGTAGTTTCACCCTGGTTGCCACCTTCGCTACCGCCCTGATTGCCGACTTCATTGCCGCCAACGCCGGCTCCGCCGATCTTGAAGTAGTCAATGTATGCGTCCCACTGTCCGTTGTCTGCTGTCACTACAAGTTCGATGGTCTGATTACCGGTTCCGTGGCTTACATTCTTGATGGTGTATTCTGCCGGGTAAGAGCCGCCGTAATAGAAGGTTCCCTTGGTCTGTCCGCCGATCTTAAGATCAACTCTTGCCATGTTGTCATTGTTGGAACAGCCGCGAAGTGTAAAATCATGGGTTCCGCTAGCGAAGTACTGAGTATAGGAAACTCTGTCGTTATTGGCATAAAGTGCTACGCCGCCGAAAGGATTGTTAACATTTCCTGTGTACTGACCTGCCTTGGTCATTGACTCACACTGAACGATGGTCTCATTGCCTGAAGTCTGGCTGCCGGTGTTGCCACCCTGATTGCCGCCCTGATTGCCACCCTGGTTTCCACCCTGGTTGCCGCCCTGGCTGCTGCCTGATCCGCCGATGGTCATGTTGTTCTTGTAAACATTGGCTGATCCGCTGCTCTGATAGCCTTCTACATTAAGAGCTGCCTCGTAGAGGTTACCAACTCTCATGCCCATTTTTTCCCAAGCCTTGAAGTGCTCGGTTACGTTGATGGTTCCTTCGGTTCTCTTGGAAGTACGAACACTGAAGTACTGCTGGAATGTGGTGTTACCCTGGATTGAAGGCTGATTTACACGTGTTGTCTCATATACGTCATAGGTTCCTCCGTCAACGGTGATCTGACCCTTAGGTGATCCCCCGGGTGGACGCCATGATCCCCAGCTGTCTACGATGTAATACTCGATAAGAGGACTTGTTGTCCAACCATAGACGCAGAGATATGAATTGCCGTTTGGTCTATAATCGCAGCCATAGTCAAAGGAGATATTTCCCACCTGCTGATATGACTGGTTGCCACCGAACTTTCTGCCCTTTCTGAACAGAACGTTGCCGATGTTGCTCCACTGACAGCTGAAGGTTCCCCCGCCGTTCAGTGTCATGCTGGTGTTGCCGTAGTCTTTCCACAGCTCAAAGTCGTAACCGTCCTCTTGTCCGGTCTTGTTGTCGTAGTAGGTTGCTCCTGCCTGTGCCTTGATTGAAGGTGTAAGCATGGAAACACCCACCAGCATTGCAAGAAGCAATGCCTTAATTTTGCCTTTCTTCACCCAATTACCTCCTCTCTTTTCTCTCCACAACAAAGTTGACGTTTTATTTAACCCTATTATAGCGAGTGTCCAAAGATGTATCTATCTTTCAAGAGAAACTAGACAACTTTTTTACAAAAGTTGACACATTTTAGCAATAATTTCATATCAGCCGGGAAAATGCCAAGACAAATCCCCGCAGATGGTGTATATTAGCGCATGTTATTGAGTAATTATTCGGTGACAGGCACTTTAGTGCAAAAAAGTGACAGGCACTTTCGCGGACGAAAGTGCCTGTCACCATTATTATAATTTAAAATTACCTGCCTGCTACCATTACTGTATTGCTCCACTTGCCTACGAAATACTCGCCTGTGGAATCAATGATTTCCTGTCTTACGCGAACATAATAGTTCTTGCCGGGAGTAACGGTTACTGTAGGATATACATATATGCCCTCCTCAGTATAGTTGAGCTTATCCCATGTATAAGACTTAACATTATTTGAGAAGTCTGCACTTGTTGAATACTCAAATACTACTCTGCGGTAGTTCTCAGTTGGGCTGGCGCTGGAATAAAGAGAGATTGTATCTCCATCTGCACCGGTATTCTGTGCTTTTATAACAGGCGCATCAGTACTTACCGCATTCCAGAGAACATTGAGTACAACTGTTGCATCCTGCTTGGTTGCAAGTCTGGCCTTGAAATATGTAAAGCGGCTTTCGTCACTGTTGATACCGGTCTGTCTGATATTGCCCTTATAGTCCTTAGTTGTTGATACATAGCCTATTGTATATCCGCTTCTCTTGGCCTTTGCTGTGATATCAGCATATACTTCATCAAGAGTCTGTGTATAGTATACCTTCTCAGCTACAAGAGCCTTAGCTGTGCTGTCGTTGTACTTACCGCCGTTAGGGTTAACCATTACCTTGTAGGTAATCTCCTCAAATACAGGTCTGAGAATGATATCTACCTTGTTGGTCTTCTTGATCTTCTTTACGTAGGTCTTGGTAGTATCTGTATACTCGATGCCGGAATCATCTGTGATCTCGTTGATGATCTTGTATCCCTTGAAGATGTATCCGTCAGCCTTAACTGCCTTAAGAGTCAGATCCTTAGTTCCGTATTTAACGAAATTATAACCTGAGAACCGAGCATTCAAATAGCTCTCATATACAGTGCGTGGTTCTGTTCCTCTATATACCAGTGCATTATCGTCAATTTCTACTTCTACCTGGATAGGATTCCATTTTGCATATACCTTAACATTGGTGCTCTTGCCGTTGCCGAGTCCTGCTGTGTAATAAGCGTACTTTTTGAATTTGCTGTCTGTGTAGAAGCCGCTGAAGTAATATCCCTCTCTGGTCCATACGACACTATCAAGATGATGTGTGTAATCCGTATAGCCAAATTCAGTGGTCTCTCCGTCAGTGAACTGCTCACCCTTCTTGCTGTCAACAACCTGTCCTGCTGCATTCTTAACATCTGCTGCTCCGGGCATAAGAGTGATGGTATATTTGTTCTGATCAGCATAAACTGCATCAAGAACGATATTAGCTGCTGTACCAGCCTTAACTGCAGTTACATAGCCATTTGTATTCTTTACTACATATGCATCATATTCTTCGTCTGCTGTCCAGCCTACGAACTTCCAGCCTGTCTTAGCTGCAGTTGCCTTGATAGCAAGATCCTTTGCTACATTCTTGGCTGTGAAAGTATATGTGGCATTCTTGATTTTACCGCCATTAAGGTTGTAGGCAATACGATTTACCTTTTCCTGAGTTACTACATAGAGTGTTACAGGAACTGTGGTTCCCTCTCCGTTATAGGACTTCTGGAGGAACTTGTAATAATTTACATTAAGCTTGTATGTAGGCTTCTTGGCATTGGCCTTAACAGCAAAGCCTGCGATACCCTTATCTCCAAGAGCTCCTGTAGCCTCGATCTGTGTAGCTGCCCTGGCAAAATCAAGTGTCTGATTGTAATAAACACCGGTAAAGCCTGATACGGTAACAGGATTGCCTTCTGTATCTGTAAGATCTGTGCCATCATTGTTCTTGAAAGTAATATCATAATAAAGTGGTGACCATGAAGCCTCTAAGTAAATATATCCTGTATTAGTTGCTGTAAGTTTGCCGTCCTTGATTATTCCGGCTTCTTCTGCGTCAATGTAGATATACTCCTCTGCTTCATAATCGTACTCTTCAACAACCCAACCGTTAAACTTATATCCGTCCATGGTAGGATTGGGAATGACTGTTTCTTCACCGCTCTTGTAGGTCTTAGGTGCTTTCTTGATTGTTCCTCCGGCGAGGTAATATGCTATCTTGTTCTTCTCTGCTTCCCATACAGCTGTCAGTGAATAAGTGCCATCTGTACCTCTGTCAATATCCTTAAGTGCGATCTTATCTGTAGCCTTGAAGGTCTTATCTTTACCCTTAACCTTGGTCTTCCAGCCCTTAAAAGTATAGCCGTCTCTATAGGGCTTATAGTTATTGAATGATGTACTAAAACTATAATTAGATGAATATACGCTCTCTCCGAAGAGATAACCGCCGTTAGCATCCCAGTTAACTGTGTATTTATTAGCTGTCCAGTTAGCTTTCAAAGTCAAATTATTGAAACTGTTTCCACCGTAAGATCTAGTATATCCGCCATTCCATCCGGTAAAAGTATATCCGTCTCTTGTAACTTCAGCAGTAGCAGTATTATTGATCACAAATCCGTACTCGTCGTCAGCATCAGCCACATAGTTAAGAAGAGGCTGCGCATTTACTGTTGTGCTGTCAAGCTTGTATGTAACCTTGTTCTTGCTCTTGGATGTACCACCATTGAAATCATAGGTAATGGTATAGGTTCCAAGTTTCCAAACAGGAGTGAACGTGAAGGAATCACCATATTTCTCATAAAGACTGGGGATAGTGCCGGAAGCCTTTTTAAGAGTCTTAACTGTATTGCCTGTTGAATCCTTGATAGTCCAACCTACAAGCTCATAACCTGGAAGCAGGAACTCATCGCCGCTAAGGATAATGGGCTCACCGATCTCTAATGCTACAATCTCTCCGTCGCCATATCCGTAATGATTTTTCTGGAGGCAACCGTCAGGCTCACCCAGATTGAATGTTACATTATAGGTTCCAAAAGACTCCCACTGAGCATAAATATCAACTGTCTTAAGTGCATTGGCAACCGCGTAATCAACTACTTCTTTCTCAGTAACGGTTTCCTTGAACTCTCCGTTCAGCTCCCAGCCGATGAACAGCTTATCGTAGCCTACAGTAAACAGTGATGTGTAGTTAATGGGATTCTCATCAAGATTGGTCTTGTCAAAAAATCTCTTAACTGTTGTATCATTTCCACGATAATTGGAATGGAAAATAACAGTGATTGTATTTGAATTGTTACTTGAAACAGCTTCAAAGTCAGCGTCCTCTTCCTCTACTGCAAATACTTCTTCAGCTTCGGTAGTTGCTTCTTCTGCCTGCTCTTCTACTTCGTCAATATCTTCTACTAACTCTTCCTCAAAAGAAACTTCCTCAGTCTCCTCTGCCTCAGTAGTCTCTCCAAAAGTCTCGTCCGTATTATCAACCGCATCCTCGAGACTCTCTTCTTCAACAACTTCTTCGAATGCGATTTCCTCTGCCTGCCCGAGATCCGTCTCTGCAGCATATGCAGGTGTTGAAAATGCTGTTACTGCCAATGCAGCTGACAGTGTAAAACTAAGCAGTTTTCCAATCAACTTACTTTTCATGTGTTTCTCCTTTCACACATATACACTTTTCATTCATATTTGCGTTGTCCCGAACGCAAGATTTATTTTAGCAGTGTGATTTTTGGTATTTAATTAAAAAAGTATAAAATCACGGCATTTTATCAATGTAATTTCAATCATCTGACTGATGGACATAAATATAGTTTCATCGTCCTTTATATCAGGGCATAGAAAAAGCCCGGTACTTTGCGCTTTTTCCGAAAAGTACCGGGCCTGTTTTAGATTGTCATAGCCTCATTAATATTCTGGTTTAGTCAGGTGAACCATCTTGGTCTTACTCCACTGTCCTGCGAAGTAATCACCAGTGGAATCAATTACTTCCTGTCTTAAGCGGATGTAATAGTTCTTGCCATAAGTAAGCTTCACCTTTGGATAATTGTAATTATCGCCACTGTCTCTCACTGCCTTATCCCATATAATTGTCTGAACATCAGCAGAGAAATCAGAGGTTGTTGAATACTCAAACACGATTCTGCTATATCCATTACTTGGAATATAGTCGCTATGAAGAGTAAGCTCATCACCGTTGACATCATCGCCATAAACATACAGTTTAGGTACCCCGGGTGAAACAGCATACCAGATAACATTGAGTACAACAGAGGCATCCTGCTTGGTACCAAAGCCGCTATAGAAGCGTTTTTCATACCTTGTGATGTTGTTTTCATTTATTATATAGGTAGCGTAAATGCTTCCCTTATAATCCTTTGTGGTTGAAAGTGTATTAACGTTATAACCGCTTCTCTTTGCATAAGGGGATACTTCGTTATATACGTTTTCCAGTGTATCTTTGTAGTATACTTTGTCAGCTACCAGAGTCTTTGCTGTGCTGCCCTTATAGGTACCACCATTGGGATTTACATATACCTTATAGGATATTTCTTCAAAAACAGGCATCAGCACAACATCCTGCTTGTTGGTCTTTTTGATCTTCTTAACATAAGTCTTGGTAGTATCGGTATATTCGATAGCTGAGACATCAGTAAGATCATTTGCAATCGTCCAGCCCTTGAATACAAAACCTGTTGCCTTAACAGCCTTAGGAGTTACATCCTTAGTGCCATATGAAACCCTCTGCCAGAAGTAATAAGAGGTACCAATGTAGCTCTGACTTACCTCTGTGCGGTCTGTTCCCCTAATTACAACTGCTGTATCTGAGGTGGTGATGTAATGCTCTGTAGGCATCCAGCGGGTATAGATTTTGATATTAGTATCCTTGCCGCTTCCGAGCTTGGTTGTGTATACTGCTGCCTTAGTCAATTTGGAATCAGTATAAAATCCCCCAAACTCATATCCGTCTCTTGTCCAGCCGGGATTTTCGATGTAGTAATCATAAGTTTCATAGGTAAAGTTTGTCACACCGTCAACCTTATACAGCTCTCCCTTTTTGGGATCAACTGTTTTACCCTCTGCATTCTTAACATCGGATGCACCGGGCAAAAGAGTGATGGTATAGGTATTCTCGTTACCGAAATCAGCCTCAAGATAAACATTGGCCAAAGTATCTGCCTTGATTGCAGTTACATATCCGTTAACATTGGTAACCACATATTCTTCTGATCCGGGAGCTGCTTTCCAGCCTAAGAATTTCCAGCCCTTAGAGGTTGCAACTGCTTTAATCGGAAGATCCTTGGTCACGTTCTTGGCAGTAAATGTATATGTAGCTTTGCTTACGTTTCCTCCGGCATAATATGAAATACGATATACCTTATCCTGAGGAACAACATAAAGAGTTACAGGCACTTCAAGGCTGTTACCCTCTGCTGTCTTAGGAAGGAACTTGGAATAAACGGTGTTGAGCTTATAAGTAGCTTTCTTGGCGCCGGGTGCGGTAGCAAAGCCTGCTACACTCTTGCCTTCTCCAAGAGCACCGTAATTCTCTACGAAATATGCAGCACTTGTAAAATCAAGGTTTTCATCATAGACTACGTCGTCGCGCCATGGCATTTCCAAAACATTTCCGTCAGCGTCCACAAGATCGGAACCATCATTGTTCTTGATTGTAATGACGTAATGAAGTGCTTTCCAATCTGCCACCAATAGCAGATCATCCGTAGCCAGTTCTGTTAACTTGCCGTCCTTGATGTAACCGGCTTCCACGGCATCAACTAGGTCCATGTTATCGTACTCATCGATGGGTGCCCAGACTTTCCATCCATTAAACTTGTATCCGGGCATTGAGGGATTAGGAATAGCTGTTCCGTCGCCTGTCTTGAAGGTCTTAGGTGCCTTGCTGATTTTTCCGCCGGTAAGTTCATAGGTCAGCTTATTGGTATCAGGTGTCCATACAGCCTTGATCCTGTATTTGCCATCAGTGTCAATATCAAAAGTATTAAGTACAATCTTATCTGCGGGTTTGAAGAGCTTATCTTTTCCCTTTACCTTAGCAGCCCATCCTTTGAAGGTATAACCTTCTTTTACAGGTCTGTAATTTCTGATCCAGCCGTAAATAGTATAGTTTTTGAAGGAATAAGTATCATCGTGCCAAATGTCACCAACTTTCAGTGAAGCATCTTCAAAATCAAGTACAAGTTCATAGCGGATTGCCTGCCACTGAGCTCTAAGCTCCATATCGCGGAATACATCATCACCGTAATATCTCTCATCGTAATAATAACTGCTCCATCCGGTAAAGGTGTAGCCGGGCATTGTAACTTCCGGATTGACAGTATTGATAGAGAAGCCATCTTCTTCAGAAGGGTCAGCAACATAATTAAGAAGCGGCTGTCTGTTGACGGTTTTACTGTCAAGCTTGTAGGTTACTTTGGTCTTACTCTTGGATGTTCCGCCGTTGAAATTATAGGTAAGTGTATAGGTGCCAAGTTTCCAGATAGGCGTAACTTCTGCATACTCCCCCTCCTTGGTTGCAAGGCAGGGAAGCTTGGCAGCGGCAGTATTTACTTTGCCTGTCTTGCCTGCCGCGTCCTTGTAGGTCCAACCAACCAGTTCATAACCCGGAATCTGCATCTCATCGCCGTACAGAACGACAGGCTCACCCAGCTCAACCTGCATGGTGTAGCCATCAATATATCCCCACTGATGTTCCTGGAGACAGCCTGCAGGTTTACCAAGCCTGAATGTTACATTGTAGGTGCCCTGTGAAGGACCGGGTGATTTCACATTAATAGTCTCTGTTTCATCTTCTGCTTCGACGGATTCAACCTCTTCAGGAAGAATCTCTTCAAACTCAGTTAAGTTCTCAACATCTTCGTAAACTTCTTCTACCGTTACATCTTCGGCAGGTTCTTCGCCGGTATAGAACTCTCCGGCTTCAGCATCTTCTTCATCTGCGATGCCTTCTTCGGGGGCTTCTTCGGATCCGTCCTCATCATAATACTCATCCTCAGTGTACTCTTCGGTGTCCTCTTCCGAATCTTCCACCTCCAGGATCTCTTCTGCTGATTCCTCGAAAACAGCCTCCTCAGGCTCTGTCTCCGCAGCATAGGCAGGTACCGATAACATGGACACCGCCATTGCAGCTGAAAGGGTAATGCTAAGCATCTTACCAATCAACCTTCTCTTCATACAGTTCTCCTTTCACACATATATTTTTTCAATCAAACACCCCTAAAACCGCGCACAATGCGCACAAGATTATTGTATCACAAATACATGACGTGAAATCCACATTATATCTGCATTTGATTAAAAAAATGACAAGGCTGTTGAAGCCCTTAAGACTTATAAGGGAAATACCAAGGAATTCAATGCTTACGCTTATTACGTGAACAATGTAGATCTTCAAACTGCTATCGGCGCTAACGGCGATGCACTTCTTAAGCATTATAATGATTATGGTAAAAAAGAGGGACGTATAGCGAAATAAGCTAAAATATCCTAAATTTTTCAAACCAAAGAGCGAGGGGCTGCAGCACTATCATTGTAGTGTTGCAGCCCCTCTTAGGTATTATGGAGCAATCAGATAATTACTCTTAGGATTCCGGATCATAAACCGTAATCTTAAGTGTTATTGATTTATTAGTGCCATCCATTGCTCTTATTTTCACAGAAGCAGTGCCAGTTTTATGCGGTACAACCTGCAGAATGCTTTTACTATTCACTGAGGCTGAAATAATTTCGGGATCGCTGCTTGTCACTTCGAACATCGGTATGCCGTTTGACTTAATTACTATAGTTCCTTCTTCTTGTGTGACAGGAATCCTCCAATTTGTCTGGTGTTTTTCAACCACAGCACCATTCTGATCATATCCGTAAGCTTCTATTTTAGTTGTTGCAGGAACGCACATATATTTAGCAGAATCACTGCAGTTTGTTCCGTCTGCCGTGGTAGCTATAGCTTCAAATACCATAAGAGCATTCATTCCGCCAGTGTATGTGCTGTAGGACTTTTTGAAGTTAGCAACACTTCCTACCTTAAGCTTACCGTTTGAGAAGCTGAATATCTTGTCCTTCATAATTGCCTTTGCTGTGCTCTCATCAAATGGCTCCTTGACAGGAACATAATCCTGTTTTTCTTCATCATACGGAGCAAGATATATCTTATAAGACCATTTTACTTTGGAATTCGTGGGTTTTCCGTATACATCACCCGGTATTGCACGTATTGTAACGCTCTTTCCCTGTGCAAGATATCGAGTTTGATCATTCTTGCCAAGAACGGTCATGTGGGATGCAGGTGTAATAACATTAACCTTGATAGTTGCTTTTTTATTAGAACCATCCCGTGCAGTAAAGGTGATCTTGGCTGTTCCGGGTGAAAATGCCTTAATATAATCACGTCCTGTTATTTCATCGTAGTAAACATAGGCCACACTAGAGTTACTGGATGAATAAGAGAAACTACTTCCGGTTACACCCTTACCATCCTTGTCAAGATAGTTCGCACTCACATACAGCTTGCTTTCATCAGTCGGGAATGCCTCACTGTCAATGTTCACATTGTAAAGAGTTGCAGACGTAGCTGAACCTGTCTTTTTATTCTTAACAACCTTGTTAAAATCCTGTTCTCCACTAACTGTGATCACTACAGAATTAACCTTCTGATCAGGTGTGTTAACAGTCAGGCTCTCTGTCCCAAGCTCTCCGGTAGCATATATAGTAATAGAAGAATCCGGATATGTAGCAGGTATAGTTACTTTACCGTTTTTAACAGAAGCTCCGTTTTCTTTTGCTTCAGTATCAAGATCCCAAGTTACTTTCTTATTCTTTACGGCTTTCCCATAAAATACGACTTTATATGTAGCTGAAGTCCCTTTTGGTATCGCACCTTGTCCGGTAATGTAGAAATATGAGCCTACCGTTGTTCCCTCCACTTTTATCTTAACCGTGGAAATCTTACTGATAACTCCCATTCCGCTTACAGTTGCGAATTTCAGCGTAACATCTCTCTGCTTTTCTGATCTTCCCAAATAAGTTGCAAGAGAATACGAATATTTGTGCCAATAGGAATAATTTGCCCAAGAGCCGTTTGATAGTTTTCCGTTTTTGAGAACCGGATCCTTACCGTTTGTTGTAAATACAAACTTTGTATTCTGGTTGAGTTCTTCATCACCACCGAAATTATTTGAATCAAGTGAAATCAAGGTTTCGAGGCTCTGAACTCCCTGAACAGTTAAAGTATCGCCCTTTGCAGTTCCAAGGGAATTTCCCTCTTTATCTGTCACCGTTACTGTAGGCGCATTTACATCGCCGCCCAGCATCTTGGCAAGGTCAACAATTCCTGCGCCAATTTGCTTGGAAGAAGTCTTTGAAGCATGCTTAATCAATGCATCTTTCATATCTGTAGGAGAAACATGACCACCATTGACACTCATATAAAGAGCGCAGGCTCCTGCCACAACAGGAGTTGCCATTGATGTTCCATCCAATGCTTCATAAGCAGAATCGTCCGCAGATATTGCGGAGTATATTTCTTGACCGGGAGCAGCTATATCGCACCAACTTCCATAATTGGAGAAAATTGTTTTTTCACCTAATTGATTAACAGCTCCAACAGCAATCACATCATCATATCCTGCAGGATAGTCAATGGCATTGGCATACTCATTACCCATAGCCGCAAGAATCGTAATCTCTGCTTCTGCAGCTTTTTTACATGCGTCATCGACTACAGCGCTATATCCCATACCGCCAAGACTCATATTGATAATTTCAGCTCTTCGTTCTGGTTGTTTTGTACCGCTCTCATTATAACCCGCCACATATAAAATGGATTTTGCTTCATCTTCTGCTGCGAAAACATAGTCATCCATAGATGGTTCATAATAAGTAGCATTAATGCCAAGAATTTTACATTCCGGAGCAATACCTGCTCCGCCTTTACCGTTATCTAATTTGCCGGCAATAATTGAGGCGACATGTGTGCCATGCTCCAACCTATCGTCATTATGGGCAAAGTGAAGGGACAGGTCACTTGGAATAATAACCTTACCGCTAAGCTCTTCATGGGTATCTCTGACACCGGAATCTATTACAGCCACTATAACATTAGGGTCACCGGTGGATACTGCCCACGCAGAATACGTATTTATCATGTCATGGAACCACTGATATGTAATTCCATCAACATTGTTATTGGCAGGATTAAGCGCAGGATCATCATATCCCCAGTCATTATATATTCTGTCCCAGTCAGCCGGAGCAAATGCGCTTTTTGACTCAAACTCCGTTCCATCCTTATCATTTACAGGATCTGGAATCACATAATAATAATTGGGTTCAACTGCAGGAAGTTCACTCTTACTGATTCCTGCATAATAAGCCTCGGCAACGGTATAATCACTGTCTTCAAGGCTAATCGTAGCAACACCGTAACCAAAATCCTTAAGCTTTCCGTTATATGCTGCTGCAATTGCCTCAGCATTCTCTCTTGAGAATGCCAAAGTGATTACTTCACCTGCTGCATAGTCTTTACCTTCTTTTAAGGTAGAAATGTTTCTCTCGTCTGCATGTGAGATAACATTGTTTTTGAAAGTCATCTGCTCTGCGCTTAGGGCAAAACCACCGGAGCCTGTGCCGATTTCCTCCAGCACTGCCTCTTCTTCCACGCCTTCCTCTTCTGCAAGCTCGGCTTCCTCCAAGGCCTCCTCTTCCAAATCCATATCGAATTCGAAATCGGCCTCTTCGGTCACATCTTCATCTGTGCTAAAATACTCTTCATCATCAGTTTCAAGGAAAATTTCTTCAGAATCTGCAGGGACATCCTGCGCAAGAACCAGGGCCGGCTGGCTAACTACCATGTTAGCTGCAAGTAATGCGGCCATCCACACTTTTGATCTCTTAATCATTAAAAACCTCCTTATTTTTAAGACTGCGAGTTTCAATAATGATAAGCTTTGCACGCTTTTCCATAACTATATGTCACTACGGTTCGAAAGTCACTAAAATTTTCATTAAAAAAAGATGATAGTTTTCGCAACAAAATTGCAGGGCGCCAAATTCAGCGCCCTGCATGGAATAATACGATATTAGTTTACTTTAACCTTTAATTTGGCGGTCTTGCCGGAGCCGTCAAGTGCCTTGACGGTCAAGGTGGCAGAACCCTTCTTATATGCCACGACATACAAAATATGCCCGCCGGTATATCCGGATACAATGGTAGGATTGCTGCTGATTACTTCATAGGCATGGACACCGTCGGAATCTATGGTAAACTCCATGATCTTCTCGGCATCGGCCTCAGATATCTCATATGATGCACCTGCGCTGATCACCAGCCTTGTTCTGGGTGAATCCACGTAGAACTTGTCTGTCGCCTTATAGCCTGTTCCATCCGTGGTCCCCGCTGTTACCACAAAAAGAAGCCCCTTGGTATCAGCTGCGCTGTAAGGTGAATACTGTGCGATAGCATTGGTAAGTACTGCCTGTTTGCCGGCTGTTATCTTGCCCTTGGAGAAGGTGAAGGCCTTGAGCTTAATCAGTGCTGCCGCATCTGCATCGGATACGAAAGTTTCCTTAAGATCGCTGTTATAAAATCCGATTCTGTAGGACCAGTCAACCTTTTTAACAGAAGGCTTACCATAGGTATCTCCGAGATTAGCCTTGACTGTAGCGCTCTTGCCGTAGGCGATATTATGAACCTGATTGCCTGCAATCGACAGAGCCACTCCGGAAGCGGGATTTATAACGGTTACTTTGACGGCTGCTTTCTTTTTGCTGCCATCTCCTGCTGTAAAGGTTACCGTTGAGGTTCCTGCGGATACTCCCTTAGCTACAAATGCGCCTGTATCTGAATCCCTATCTATCCTGACAACGTTCTTGTTACTTGAAGTGCAGGTAAAATAGGAGGTCTTCATATCTATTGCCATTCTGATGCCGGCCTTGGTGTAGACCTCAGGCCTAACCACAAGCTCGGTCTCATCGCCTGCAAAGCCGGTGCCGTCGATGTTTGAGCTAAAGAGCGTCACTTTGGTTACCGAATTAGTCTTGGGATTTCTTTTAACGTCGTTAAACTCACCGGGAGAAGTAACATCTATCTTAACGCTGTCTGCCTTCTCTTTCATCACTGTTATGGACTTGTAACCTACAAGTGTGATATTGTCCTTGCAAACCGCTCTTACTTCAATGCTCTTTGGCTTGAATCCTGCAGGAACGGTGAGTTTGCCGTTTGGTGCAATCACAGCGCCTGCAGCCTCTGCCGCATTATCAAGTTGCCAGTCCACAGGTCTTGCCTTAACTGTTTTGGTATGTGTGTAATTCTCATAAAAAACTGTTTTGAAGGAAGCACTTGTTCCGGGAACAATAGCATCCTGACCTGTTATTTCAATCTGCTGTCTGTTCTGGGCATCAACTATGGATTCATCCACAATTGTAAACTTAACGGTGGTCACCTTACTCATAATACCGGTACCTGAGAGGAATGCAGCCTTGAGAGTAACGGTAAGGGGCTTACTGTAATCATAGAAGAACAGCTTAAGTGCTGTAGTTGCAGGTATTGAAGGCATTGCGTCATGCCACATGTCATAATCAAGAACCTCACCGGTTGTAACAACGCCGTTTTTAACCGCAGGGTTCTGGCCGTTGACGGTATATATGATCTTGGTCTCTTTGTTAAGTTTTTCATCGCCGCCAAGGTAGTCTGAATCGAATTCAACGCGAAGGTCCGGGTCGAGGGTTCCTTTTGCAGTAACGGAGTTGCCGGAAGCTTTGGCCACTATCTCTTTTGACCCCTTAACATATTTGGAAAGAGTTACTGTGGGTGGTGTCACATTTGCGCCGAACATTTTGGCCAGATCCACCATTCCTGCACCCAATCCCTTGGCAGAGATCTTACTTGCTGAAGTTTTAAGAACCTTCTCCATGGTATCAGGATCCTGATGTCCGTATACACTCATGTAGAGAGCGCAGGCTCCGGAAACCACAGGCACTGCCATGGCAGTTTCTGACATTGTCTTATAAGAGTTCTTGGAAGAACTGTCGGTTGATGTAATATTCTGTCCCGGTGCTGCTATATCACAGGATGCACCATAGGAAGAAAAATAAGCTCTCTCTCCGCCCTCATTCGTTGCTCCTACAGCGATAACTCCGTCATAACATGCAGGATAGCGGCAGTCATTGGATGCTGAATCTCCCATGGAAGCCACTATGGTAACACCTGCGTCATGGGCTTTTTTAACAGCCTGCTCCACAAAGGGATCATAATAAGAAGAAGCGAAGCTTATATTGATAATATTCGCTCTTTTCTTTGGAGAAACCTCACTTTTATCGGTTCCTGCCACATAATTGATGGCAGTTATAAGGTCACTGTCCTTGATGACATAATCTTTGCTCTGCTCATCATAAGATGAAGCATTGATCGCCATAACACTTACACCGGGAGCAACACCCGCTCCTCCTGCTTTGTTACCTGCGTTGGCGGCGATGATTCCTGCAACGGCTGTTCCTCGACCAACCTTGTCTGTGCCGTTGTCCAGATTGATCTTAAAATCCACAGGAAGAATGAGCCTGCCGCTAAGGTCCTCATGAGTCGCAAGTATTCCGGTATCAATTACCGCTACTGTTATATCAGGATTACCTGTGGTAAGACCCCAGGCTGAATAGGAATGGATGGCATCATGGAACCACTGATATTTGTCATAAGCTGAATTGGGATTGAGATACGGATCGTTATATCCGAATTCATAATAGCTTCTGTCCCAGCCATTGCCGTAATATTCGGTAAAATCAGCACTTTCACCGTAGACGTCTGCTATGGGCTGCTCCAAAGCAGTGATGTAGTTGGGAACTACAGCAGGAAGATCACTGTTTGCATCCATGCCAAGCTCATAGGCTGTGGCAACGCTTAAGTCAGAGCCTGCAAGACTGATGGTGGCAACACCGCCCATAAAGCTCTCCAGTTCTCCCCCGTAAGCCTTCGCTATGAGCTGTGCCTGCTCCAATGAATCTGCAAGAGTAATAACTTCGTCTGATACATAATCTTTGCCCTCATCAAGAGACTCCACGTTAAGCTGCACTGCGTGCTCTCTAAGTCTACCCTTGATGGACTTCTGCGCGGATGTGAGGGTCATACCTGCATCCGAAACCTCTTCCGACATTTCCTCAGGCACTACCTCGGCCTGAACCTCTTCTTCGTAAGTCTCCTCAATCTCCGCTGCATCCTCGCTTTCAACCTCGATATCTTCCGGGATTTCTTCGGATATTTCCGCCTCTTCCTCAAGGATGTCATCTTCTAATAAAACTTCTTCTGAATCTGCAGGGAAATCCTGCGCAAGAACTGCCACTGAACTGTTCCCCAACATGTTGACAGTAAGACAAGCAGCAACAAATACTTTTGACTTCTTATACATTACTTCCTCCGATTTTTTTCATTTCTCCCCATAAAAAAATCGCATTGAACCTGCGATCTGAAAAAAACAATTACAAAAAAGTTAACATTTTGCGATGGAGAATACAATAAAATCCTGCGATGTTTCACAGGAAATTCACATATCAAAATTGTTGTTGACCGGTTACTAATTCTTGCCCTCCGCAAAAGCCGAATTCATGTAGCATTTCACTAATTTTTTCGTTATCTTTAAAATAGTTTAGGAACATCTAACAAAACTCATCCTATTTTCTAAAAAAAGTATAAAATATATTGCTTTTTTCTCTTGATTTTTTGCTGAAAAAAAGCAACAATTAACACGGGGAAAGGTATGAAAAGTATTATGGGAGGAACTGAATATGATAGAGACTTTGAATGGCTTTATTGAGACCGTCAATTGCAAGACCAGTACTACCCTTAAGCTCTATGACAACAACGAGTACGAAGACTATCCGTCTCACTGGCACTCTGCCATTGAGATCATTATGCCTTTGGAAAATTACTATACACTGAATTTCAACAACAAGCTCGTAAGACTCAGAGAATATGACATCGTTCTGATCTGTCCGGGCTGCATTCATGCGATCATTGCTCCCGAAACCGGTCGCAGAATCATCTTCCAGCCCAACACTTCCCATCTTCGATTTATGACTGAGATTGAGGATCTTATGTCCGCAATCTATCCTTATATTGTCATCACACCGGAGGATTACCCTGAAATTCACGGCAAAGTAAGGGATCTTCTTCTTTCCATCAAAAAAGAATATCTCCACAGCACCACCTGCTCGGAGATCAATATCTACTGCATGCTCCTGGAGATGCTGGTACTTATTGGCAGGAACAAGGCAGAAACCGCTGCCAGATCCGTTGATGAGAAGCTCCGCAGTCAGGATGAGATCGCAGTCAAGCTCACGGAGATCTGCGATTATATCAACACGCACTGCTGTGATGATCTCAAGCTGGATGAGCTTGCAAGTCTCAGCGGCTTTAGCAAGTTCTATTTCGAGAGACTCTTCAAGCGCTTCACCGGTATGAGCTTCTATAAATATGTTAATCAAAAGAGGATTGCCAAGGCTCAGGAACTGCTTGTTGAGCCAAGAAGCAGCGTCACCGATGTGGCGGTCAGCTGCGGATATTCGTCGATATCATCCTTCATCCGCATGTTCAAACTCCATAAGGGCTGTACCCCCACGGAGTTCAAAAACATGTACTGGAAAGGTGATGTTAAGAATTAAAATACTTTTTGTAGACTGTAAGGAAATCAGAAGTTGTGACATTCTCGTCAGAAACCAGTTTGACCGAATTCCATAGCGGTTCGTTCAGTTCCTTGGTGAGAGTTGCGACAAAGGCGTCATATTGCTGACCGAAGACTTCTCTTTTCCTCTTGGCAACAATCTTAACTTTATTTGCTTCTGTTTCTTCACGGTTAAACGTACTAATACATTTAATCAGACAATAGCCTTCACTGGTTTCGATGATGTCACTGACTTCTTCCGTTCCCAGATTGAAGGCTGTTTCTTCGTATATCGATTCCATTTCGCCCTTACCAAAAGAAAGGACAGAATCGTCAGCTTCATTATAGGTTGCGGATACCTCTTCAAAACTTGTTTCGCCGTCCCTGAGGGCTGCAGCTGCTTCCCTTATCTTAAGGTAGGCATTCTTTTTGTCAGACTCGGAAAGAGGGATTTTCTCTCCCTCGCCGTCAAGCTCGTAGGTCCTTATCAGTATCTGCTCCACTGTGATGGTTCTTGCTTCGTCGTCGCTGATCTCAGGATTGATATCCCTAATGATATATTCATAGAGCTTGTCCGCAATGGCCTGCTCCCTCATTATCTGAAGGATATCATCCATAGTAACGCCCTTCATGGCTTCTATATCCGCAGGTGACAGAGAGGAATAATACTCCTCAGCAGCGGCGAGGGCCTTGCTCTCCTCTTCCTCGTCCAGTTCTATGCCGTTGTCCTTGGCAAGAAGATTCATTGCCTTGATCTGGGCAAGCTTGGCAAGAACCGACTCCTTGAGCCTCTCCTCCACGCTGCCGCTGTCGGTCTCTTTTTTCCAGATATCGCTGCCAAAGGAATTCTCATAACCAACCTGTGTATTAACAAGATAGACGAAGGCCTCCTGAATACTGCAGACACTGTCCTCTATTCTGAACACCTCATCGTCTGAAAATCCCGTGGTAAAGACGATCTTACGCTCCGGAGCAGCACATCCCGCAAGAGATGAAGACGCAAGAACGAAGGCTCCCACCAGGGCAAGAGCCTTCCTTGTGATCATGTTTGTTTTGGAGTTATCACGCCTTTTACTCATGCTTCCAATGTCTTAATGATGCTGCGGGCAACGGACAGTCCGTTGGCGCTGGCCTGCTGAAGTCCTCTGGTTACACCTGCTCCGTCGCCGATGGCGCGAAGTCCCTTGATACTGGTCTCAAAATCCTTGTTGACGATAACCTTATTGGAATAGAACTTAACTTCAACACCATAGAGAAGTGTCTCGTCAGAAGCAATTCCCGGTGTTACCTTGTCAAGAGCCTGGATCATCTCATCCAGATCCACCATGATTCTGTGAGGGAAAACAAGGGACAGATCGCCCGGCACCGCATCCTTAAGGGTGGGAATCAGGTTGTTCCTGCACAGTCTCTCCTCTGTGGTCCTTCTGCCTCTTCTGAAATCACCGTAGGTCTGAACCAGGATCTTGCCGCCGCAGAGCATGTTGGAGAGCTCAGCGATCTTCTTGCCGTATTCAATAGGTGTCTTGAAGGGCTTGGTGAAGTTCTTGGATACCAGAAGGGCAAAATTGGTGTTGTTGGTCTTAAACTCTTTTCCCTTATAAGCATGTCCGTTAACAACTGCAAGTCCGCCCTCGTAGTACTCAGTCGCAACCTCTCCGGAAGGATTGGTACAGAAGGTTCTTACCTTATCATCGAAGGTTGGTGTGTGATAAATGAGCTTGGCCTCATAGAGATTCTCATTAAGGAACTGCATAACCTCATCTCTAACCTCAACTCTGACACCAACGTCAACTGTTCCGGGCTTGGTCTCAATGCCGATCTCTTCGCATTTATCCTTAAACCAGTCGGCGCCTTCACGTCCAACGGCGCTGACGATCTCTTTTGCTCTGTATTCCTCGCCCTTGTCGGTCTTAACGCCGACAGCGGTTCCATCTTCCACAATGATATCTGTCACCATGGTATTAAATTCTATCTCAACGCCCTTGGACAGAACGTGCTCCTGGAGCTTACTGTAGATCTTGTAGCCCTCTTCGGTACCAAGGTGTCTGATGGGGCACTCAACGAGCTTAAGGTTGGCGTTGATGGCCTTCCTTCTGATCTCGCGAATCTCATTCTCCTTGTCCACACCGTATACGCTCTTGTCCGCTCCGAACTTAAGATAAATCTCGTCGGACTCATGAATCAGCTCAGTAGCCTTGTCATATCCCAGAATCTCGGGAAGATTGCCTCCCACATCCGGTGAAAGAGACAGCTTACCGTCTGAAAAAGCTCCCGCGCCTGCAAAGCCCGTTGTGATTGAGCAGGGCTGGCAGCCTGCGCAGGTCTTGGTTACACGCTTGGGGCAGTTTCTCTTTTCGATGGAACGTCCCTTTTCTATCATAAGGACCTTGAGATCAGGTCTCTTCTCCATAAGTTCATATGCGCAGAAAATGCCGCCGGGGCCTGCGCCGATAATGATGACATCTACGTTTTTTGCCATAAATAACCTCCTATATAACACAAAATCATAGCAGCATATTATATCATGAAATGAGCTCGATTCCAACCTATAGGTGCCTGTCACTTCATCCTCCTAAAGTGCCTGTCACTTCAACACCCTAAAGTATCCTTTTGGACACTTTAGGGTGTTGAAGTGACAGGCACTTTAGGGGGATGAAGTGACAGGCACCTATAACAATCGACCGATAAAAAATTTACATAATACCTCTTGACGCATAATACTATGCGTCATATAGTATTGTGTAACAGGAGGTATTGAGATGGAGAACCAAATGAAAAGAGGACTCCTTGAGGTCTGCGTCCTTGCAGCCATCAAGAGTGAAGACTCCTACGGTTACCAGATCATAAAGGATATGAGTTCTTATGTGGAAATATCAGAGTCCACCCTCTACCCCATTCTAAGGCGCCTTGAGAATCAGATGCTGCTCACCGTCCGGACCGCTGAGCACAACGGAAGGCTCCGTAAGTACTACCACATCACGGAAGCCGGACTGGCAAGGCTGGCCGCCTTCGAAGAAGAATGGCGAGAACTCAAGCAGATTTATGAATTTGTAACAAGGGAGGTTAAAAATGACTAAACAGGAATTTTTATTTCAGTTAACAGACAGCCTTTCAGGGCTCCATGAAGACGATATCAAAAAATCCTTGGATTATTACACAGAGATGATAGATGACCGAATCGAAGATGGTATGGCCGAGGAGGATGCGGTTGCCGCTGTCGGTACTATTGAGGAGATCCGCTCCAAGATTCTGGAGGATGTTCCGATGGCCAGAATCGTAAAAGAGAAGATCACCCCCAAGAGAGATTTCAAGGCGGGAGAAATTGTACTCCTGGTGCTGGGAGCTCCGATATGGCTTCCGCTCCTTTTGGCCTTCATAATCGTTGGCCTTGCTCTTTACCTGGTTTTCTGGGTAATCATCATGTCACTTTATGTGGTAGATCTCTCAGTATTTGTATCAGGTTTTGCGGCAATCGCAGGTGCATTTTTTGCAAGTAACGGGTTTATGGCCGCTATGTTCTTTATTGGAGCAGGACTGTTTCTTCTTGGATTGTCAGTATTGTTGTTCTTTGGCTTTAATCAGGTATCCAAAGGTATGCTTTTCTTAAGTAAGCACATTGGACTTGGTATCAAAAAAGCCTTTGTAGGAGGTAGATGAATATGAGAACTGAAAAGAAAGTTGCTATTATCATTGCCGCAGCTCTTATGGCTCTTGGAACAGGCATGATGACTGTATCCGCAGCCAGTGCCAGAACCAATTTCACAGAGCTTATCAGAACCGATGAATATGAGGTAAAGACCTACGATATCACTGAGGATTTTGAGAATATTGAGATCGGTGTCGGCATGAATGACATTATTTTCCAAAAATCCGCAAACAAAAAAGCCTATTTTACCTGCGCTGAAACAGACAAGATCAGCTATAGCGTAGATGTTAAGAACGATACCTTGGTAATAAAAGAGAAAAAGAACAAGACCATCATTGATCTTGCGAGTTTTAACAACTGTCCTTCTAACATTCTGTATCTTCCCAAGGACACTTATGAAAAGGTTACAGGAACACTTGGAAGCGGTGACATCACCATTGATGAAGCCTTCAACTTCGACGAACTGTCACTCAAGATTGGCAGCGGTGATATCATAGTTAATAATGCACAGTGCAAAAACAAATTTGAAATCACCACCTCCAGCGGCAGGATAACTGTTGCTGATGTAACTTCCGGCGGCTCCTTTGAAGCAAAAACCGGAAGCGGACGCATCGAACTTACAAACTGCGTTGGTGAGACAGTAGAACTTAAGACCGGCTCAGGCAGGATCAGCCTTGATAACTGCGACGGTCAGTCCCTTAGCATGAGCTCCGGAAGCGGTTCTATCCGCGGAACTCTCCGTACCGGCAAGGTCTTCACAGCCAAAGCCGGATCAGGTGATGTTTCTGTTCCCGCCAGCACTGAGGGAAATGGTACCTGCACCATCAAGACCGGCTCAGGCGATATTGAAATAACTGTCCGCGGCGATTAATTAATAGGTGCCTGTCACTTCATCAAACGAAAGTGCCTGTCACTTCAATATGCTAAAGTGTCTCAAAGGATACTTTAGCATATTGAAGTGACAGGCACTTTCGTTTGATGAAGTAACAGGCACTTTTATTTATCAATGTACTTTTACTACAGTTCCGATCTGGGCCAACTCAAAGAACTGGGCCGCTATTTCCGGCGGCAGATTCACACAGCCATGGGATCCTGCAGTCTTGTATATCTCACCTCCGAATTTGCTACGCCAGTTGGCATCGTGAAGTCCGCAGCCGCCCTTGGTAAAAGGCATCCAATACTCTACCCAGCTGTGCCATGTGGGCCCTGTAAGCCACTTCCCTCGAACATGCCCATACACAGCATATATTCCTGTAGGCGTACCACGATTCTGCGATAGATCTCCAGTCACACAGGGAGTCGACAAGATAGGCACTCCATCCTGAACAAAGGTCACCGTCTGATTCTCTATGTCCACGTCAACATAGGTATTAAGCGGTGTTCCGGCCTTTTCTTCCTCTTCATTCTGAAATCTTCCTTCATAGATTCCAAAATTGATATAGTGATTTACCAGTGCCGAAGTACTACTTCCCACCGCATTCACTACATCCGGATACTTCCTGGCATAATACTCCGGATCAAAGCCACTAGCACGGCTTGTGATTGATACAGAGAGCATCATAAAAAAGCCCACAGCTACAGCCATAACAGCCTTAACCGCTTTTGCTCTATCATATTTTTTTACACGCTTTAATGTATGTTTTTTCATACATTAATTATACTTCTTACCGTTCTCCCCATTTCTAAAAAAAGCCTTAAAACATCCGAAACTCCCACTTCACAATCCAGCTCTCAGAACTGCATCCCTCCAAATGTTCACACCCCAACTATCGCAATCCCCCCTCTCCTGCGTATCCTTATAATTTCACTTACAAACTCCAATTAGATTGCCCACGGAGTACAAAACCGACTCTCTCCTCCCCCCTGATTGCAGCCCCTTAATGTCCCCTGTACATGTACCTTTAAGTAGTACCAGATCATGTTGCCAACACGCAGCCGTCCCTCCCCGGAGCCTTCTTTCGGGCCAGAATAACAGAAATGTGAGCCTGTGAGGGAGCGTCAGAATTTGTGAGCATTGCAGAAAGACCCTGCCAGGTCTGTTCGCAGCTCAATGTCTGACGTCCGGCCATGTCCCTTACGGGAAGCCATGTCACTATAATCCGGACGGAGTTTTGAGTTGCAGACCCGGCAGGGTCTTTATGGAATGCCACAAATTCAAGCGAAAGAGCGGCGAATATTTCTGTTATTCTGGCCCGAAGAAGGCTCCGGGGAGGGACGGCGTCCGGGTTGGAACACCCAATCACCTGGTGCTGCTGCGGTACTGTACAGGAGTCATCCCATATTTTTTCTTGAAGAGGCGGTTGAAGTGCTCCACATTCTGATAGCCGGCAGCCTCCGCCACCTTCTCCACCTTCATATTTCCATTCCTCAGCAGCGTACTAGCCTTATTAAGCCTGATCCTCTTCACATTCTCCCCAAACGTCATTCCCGACTTCTCCTTAATATACTTGGAAAGATACGGCTTGGAAAGATAGAACTGGCTTGACAGATCATCCAGCGTTACCGTCAGGTAATTCTCCTGGATATAGTTGATGATGGAGTTGATCCTCTCATCCTTGCCGCCGGCGCTCTCTTTTACATCATCTATCTGGTTAACGGCGATAACAAGCGCATTGATGGAGGACTTGATGATATCCTCGTCGATACCAACGCCCCAGAACTTCTTGCCATTAAAGGTGATACCAACATAGGTGCAGGCCTTGGAGGACGAACCTCTTGAAAGGGCGTGCTCCTCATATACAGAGAGCTCGTAGCTGACATTGAAGTACTGCTTGATGGCGTTACTTACAGCGTCGAGGCGACCGTTACCGTTGGCCTCAATCTTGTGCTCCTTGTCCGCATGGGCAATGGTTACTTCTGCAAGAATACCGTCAATCTGCTTGAAATGACATGCAGGAATCCTGAATATATTGTCGTTGTGAACGTACTTGTCCTCGAAGATCTGATAGATTCTTGCAGGTGACAGCTCTGCATGCTCTCTGTCGGAGATATCCTTGATGGTATAGGATACATCTGCCTGCATTTCCTTGGGAACCATCATGCCATAGTTGGTCTTGAGGATGTAGCTTACGCCGCCCTTGCCGGACTGGCTGTTGATTCTGATAACGTCTCCATCGTACTCTCTGCCAAGGTCCTTGGGATCGATGGGAAGATAAGGAACGGACCAGATGCCCTTGTCCTTCTTCTGATCATGCCAGGCAAAGCCCTTGGAGATAGCATCCTGATGAGATCCTGAAAATGCGGTAAATACCAGCTGGCCTGCATAGGGCTGTCTCTCATAGATACGCATTCTGGTAAGTCTCTCGTAGGTCTCTCCCACCTCTGTGATATGCGAGAAATCAAGTCCCGGATCAACTCCGTGGGAGTACATGTTAACAGCAAGGGTAACAATATCAACGTTACCTGTTCTCTCACCGTTTCCAAAAAGTGTTCCCTCAATTCTGTCAGCACCTGCAAGACAGCCAAGCTCAGCGTCTGATACGCCCGTGCCTCTGTCGTTGTGAGGATGCAGAGAAAGAGTTACGGCCTCGCGGTACTTAAGATTCTTGCTGATATATTCAACCTGAGTTGCAAAAACGTGAGGCATAGCAATCTCAACTGTTGTAGGAATATTGATGACAACCTTGTTGTCCTTGGTAGGCTTCCACACATCAAGAACCGCATTGCAGACTTCCACAGCATAGTCCACCTCGGTTCCCGGGAAACTCTCCGGGGAATATTCAAAGGAGAAGTTGCCATTTGTCTCTTTTGCCAGCTTATCAAGGAGCTTGGCACCGTCAACAGCGATCTTCTTAACCTCTTCCTTGCTCTTTTTGAACACCTGCTCACGCTGAGCTACAGAAGTTGAATTGTACAGATGAATGATGGCCTTAGGAGCTCCCTTGACAGCCTCAAAGGTTCTCTTGATGATGTGCTCTCTGGCCTGGGTAAGAACCTGAACCGTAACGTCATCGGGAATCATGTTCTTCTCTATAAGAGTTCTGGCAAATTCAAACTCCGTCTCTGAAGCTGCGGGGAAGCCAATCTCAATCTCCTTGAAACCAAGCTTAACCAGCATTGTAAAAAACTCCAGCTTCTCATCAAGGCTCATGGGCTCGATAAGGGCCTGGTTGCCGTCACGAAGGTCAACACTGCACCAGATGGGCGGATGGTCGATGTAGTCTTTTTTAACCCAATCGTAGGTAGACTTAGGTGGCATAAAATACTGACGCTGGTACTTCTTGTAATTTTCCATAATGCTGCTCCCCTTTGTTTTCTTGATTTTTTTTAAACTGCAATATTAATATCGGTCGATTTTATTGACAAATTTATAGATAGAAATGTTAAATTTGCTCTTTTTTGTTGATAATAATTATGTTACCACATTTTTATGCAATTACATCATGGTAATATTAATCATTTTGATTGATATTTTTTATTATAGCAATATCTACGTAGAACGCAGCCAAATCCCGACTATATAATGAATAAAAACCTTAATCACAGCAAATACGGAGATATCACAATGGCCAATCATCCTACCATCAACCCGCTTACAAGAATGGACTACCCTGATCCTGACGTTATCCGCGTGGGCGACACCTACTATCTCGTCAGCACTACAATGTACTTTTTTCCGGGCTGCGAGATCTTAAGATCCCACGACCTGGTGAATTGGGAGCACTGCGCCTATGTATATGACAGACTTGACTCCACCGATGCCCAGAGGCTTGCAGGGAAAGAAAATGCCTACGGCCAGGGAATGTGGGCAGCCAGCCTTCGCTATCATAACGGCAGATTCTACGTGGTATTTGTCGCCAACGACACCCACAAGACCTATCTGTATACCGCAGACTCTGTGACCGGTCCCTGGAAAAAGAGCGAGATCAAGGGCTTTTATCACGACAATTCCCTATTATTTGATGACGACGGCAGAGTCTATATTGTCTACGGCAACAGAGAAATCTATCTGACCGAGCTGGATGAGAACCTGACAGGCCCCAAGGAGGGCGGCCTCCATAGGCTTGTGGTAAAGGATATTGACGAGAACTACCTTGGCTACGAGGGTTCTCACATTTACAAGATAAACGGCAAATACTATATTTTCTTCATTCATATATTGAAGTCCACCGGAAGACGCACCGAGAGCTGTTTTGTGGCCGACTCCTTAGAAGGTGAATTTGTGGGAAAAGATGTTTTTGACGACGACAATGGCTATCACAACAGCGGCATTGCTCAGGGCGGCATCGTAGATACGCCCTCAGGAAAATGGTACTCCATCCTCTTTCAGGACAGCGGCGCGGTGGGAAGGATTCCCTATCTTATTCCCGTGGAATTCAGAGACGTTTTCCCTGTATACGGCGTTTCTGAAACCTCCAAAAACACTGTTTCCACCATTGGTGCATACCTGCCTGAAGACTTCGAGATTGAAGACCTTAAGCCGGGCTATAGCTATGCTCCTCTCTATGGCTCCGATGACTTCAAGGAGTCAGAGAACAAAGCTTCCTTTGGCTTTAAGAGCTTCTGGCAGTTTAACCACGAGCCTGAGCTTAGCCTGGTAGAGCATGATACTGAAGAGGGCTTTTTGAAGATCACAACCGGCAAGATCTCCTCCAATCTGGTACAGGCCCGGAACACCCTGAGCCAGCGCACCCTTATGCCCTGCTGCTCCGGTAAAGTCATCCTCGACGGTTCCTCATTAAATGACGGCGACTACGCAGGACTTAGCCTTCTTCAGAGCTCCTACGGCTTCATTGGCCTCAAAAAAGAATCCGGCAGGCTCTATATAGTTATGTGTTCAAGAGAAATAAATGTCCCAGGAATCTGGGGTGAAAGAAAAGACGATGAGGCTCCCAATGAACTGGCCTCAATTGCCCTTGATGAAGTATCTCCCGGTGCTTCCTCTATTCGTTTAAGAGCAGACGTTGATTTCACTGACATGAAAGACACAGTTCGCTTCAGCTACGCAGCGGTCGGATCAGATACCTTCACAGCTCTTGGCCCCGAGAAAAAACTGTATTTCAAGCTGGATCACTTCACCGGTGCGCGATTTGGACTGTTTGCATATAGCACCAAGACCTTTGGCGGAGCAGCGAAGTTTATGAACTTCCAATATAATTAAGATGACACGGGGACGGTTTTTATACCAATGGGGACGGTTCTGTTTGGTACAGTTTTGCGCGCAAAACTATACCAAACAGAACCGTCCCCATTGGTATAAAAACGCCCCCTTGTTATCTCCTATATCATTCAAAAAGTTTATTTGAAAAATGCCATCTCTTCATTGAGCTGAGTAGCAATACTCTTCAAATTATCAGCAGATGAAGCAAGCGTTGTAACCGTCGCAGACAGCTCTTCCATGGAAGCTCCTGTCTCTTCTGAGGATGCGGCATTCTCTTCACTTATAGCAGACAGTGAATCCATAGCATCCGCAACCACATTCTTGGCACTTACGCAGGTATTGGCATCGACTTCGATACTCTTTACACTCTCAACAGTAGCAGCTATATCCTGGATCATAGCATTTACGCTCTGAACTGTAGCACCAAGAACCTCCGACTGTTCATGGTTCTCGCGCTCAACTTCGGAAGCCATGGTAACTGCTGCCTGAGACTCTTCAAGAAGAACATCCATCTCTTTTCTGATCTCATCAGCCATATTTCTTGAATCATCCGCAAGCTTACCGATCTCTTCAGCAACAACGGAGAAACCTCTTCCTGCTTCGCCGGCTCTTGCTGCCTCGATTGATGCATTAAGGGACAGAAGGTTGGTCTGGGTTGCGATGGAGGCAATTCCCTCAACCTTTTCATTGATACTTTCAACGGCTTTGCTGGTGGCACTGATCTTCTCAGCGATACCTGCGATACTGCTGCTCATACTCTGGCTGCTCTGCTGCAGGTCAGCAAGACTCTGGGCTGATTCTGTGCTGACATTCTGCATTCTGTCTGCCAGATTGGACAGGTCATCGGTACTATGCTGAACATGCCCCGTTGCCTCTCCGATATTTCCAACGCTCTCGGATACGCTCTGGATCTCGTCAGCCTGCTGGGTAGCACCTGATGCAATCTCCTGCACCGCATTGGATACATCATCCGCGGTCTGAGATATCTGATTGGCAGTATCCGCCAACTCTTCAGAGGATTCATTCACCGCAACGGTGGAATCCTTAATACTCTGTACGATTGAAGCAAGCTTATCTATAACAGTGTTTGTATTATTTATAATATCGCCAAATTCGTCTTTTCTTGAGGTAAACTTTGTAATGTGCTCAAAGCGGCCATCTGCAAGCTTGGTGACAGATTCATTGACCTCTTTGAGAGGCTGTGTAAAGGATCTTGACATTACCAGCGAAATAATAACAGCAATAATCAGCATGATAACGCCCATAATTATAATAAAGATCGCTGCGGTGATCGATTCCTTCATAACAACGTTGTAATCGGAAACCATAACAACTACCCAACCGGTCTCCTCGTTTCTCTCAAAGGACATCAAAAGCTTGCTGCCACCGGATTTGCCTAAATAGCTTCCTCTCTCAGCGGATTGGGAATCCTTATACGCCTGGAGATTACTCATATCCTCAAGGTTATTGGCATCGATGGATCTCTCGTTATGTCCGATCATATGGCCTTGTCTGTCCAGGATCATAGCCTCTTCTTTGTTAGCTGCATTAACGGACTCCGCCAACAGCTCATTGAGAGTTACCAGCTTATAGCTTCTCTGGATTGTTCCGATTATGGCGCCACTCTCATTGTAAATGGGCATGATAGGGAAAATAGTAGCAGATCCGTCCGATTTGGACGCAATAACATCAGAGATGTACTCTTTTCCTGAAAGAGCTGTCTGGTAATAGTCTCTATCCCAGATGTTCTGCAGATTACCGGAGGAACGAACAATCTGTTCGCCATCGGTTCCGGTAACAACTATGGAGTTACCGCCGCCAAGGGACTCTTCAATTCCGGCAAGCCATGCCACCATAGCTTCTTCATCCCTCTCCTCGGGAGGAGCCTCTATGTAGTTACGTATTTCGGGACTGGAAGCAACGGTCCTTAGGGCCTCCATCATCCTCTCCACTTCTTCCATGAAGGTCTTCTCAACTACCGCTGCCTTCTGGGCATTGATGGATTTAGCATCATTAAGGGACTTATTCATGCTGTTCAGATAGTTAACGGTAATGGAAATTGCCAAAGGCACAATACAGATTAAGAGCATCACAGAAATAAGCTTGGTGCTCACACTTTGCAGTGAAAAACCTTTTCCCGACGAATTTTTGGCCATAACATACCTCCTGCGATAATTAGTGAATCGAGTAGGCTGACTCCTACTCGATTTCGCACACGAACATTCCGCATTTCATGCTCCATGTTCTTACGACCGGCAAATGAATTTGTATGCAAGCATCCATTCGCTTGCCGGTCTTGTGCTACAAAAAAAGCGGGGATTAGTCACATCCCCACTTACAATACTATCATTATTCTCGCAACTAAATGTACGTTATACCGATAATTAATAAAATATTCAGATATCACTTTACAACTATGAGAAGTTTTTAGAAATCCATCTCCAATATCTGATTCTTCAGCTCCTGCCTGCGATCGTTCAAAAGAAGAAGCTTGTTGTAGTTATAATATGCCTCGTTCCCAACCTCTTTTACAAACTTAAGACTGTAATAGGCATTGGACAGCTCTGTGATGAAGATAACCATCTCCTGGCTTCCGGAAAGAGATTCCTTATCTCCAAAGGCCTCCTCAATAAACCTAAAGCTGTTGGTGAGATGCCCGTCAGTCTCCTTGATCCCTGCCTTACGACTGTTCTCCCTTTTGGTAAACCAGTTCTTTGCAAGAATGAAGGAACCTGAGAGATCCTGCTCCGTGCCGGCTGCAGTTGTAATATAGGAAACGCAGTCATTGAGCCGGCTTATGGCAATAGTCCTAATTCTCTCCTCCTCACGGCTTACCAGCCCCGCCTCTTTGTCGTTATCCAGCTTGTACTGCATGATTCCTGCTCTGTCCCTGAACCACTCGGCGCCGTCCACAGCATCCTCGCCCTCTGCATCTGAGAATCTCCCGAACTCCTTGATGGTCTCGAACAGGATCTTCTGAACTCCCTGATCCCTTGCATAGTCTCTGAACTCATCCATCAGTTTATCTGATAGAAGTCCAATAATACTGAGTTTCTCGTCAAAAGAGCCCTCTCGAAGAGCCTTCATATTCTCCGGGAAATTGCCCTTAAGGATATCCGGGATCTTATAAAGTTCATTATAGCGATGATACAGCTCATAGTAATCAGCAAAATCTCTGGCGATCTCCTTGTTCTGAATATACTGAACCACCAGATTCTCATCCACGGGAAGACCAAGCTTCTCATGAACCTTCATAACTCTCGACAGATCCTCCCAGCCCCTGGCGGTGACGAAGGTCCTGCCGTCAACATCGGTTTTGATGCTGTAGAAATTGTCCTTTTTTATCTCAAGATATGACAAAATTGCGCCGTGTACTGCTGCCTTGTAAGCATAAATCTTCCAGGAATCGAAGTCCTCCTCGATATTGATCTGCCTTACTCTGTCCAGGGTTACAATGTCGAACTCCCTTACAGACTTGTTGTACTGAGGCGGATTGCCGGCGGTCACGATAATGTAACCCGAAGGAAGCTTGTGACTTCCGAAGGTCTTGTACTGCAGAAACTGCAGCATTGTAGGCGCCAGTGTCTCGGAGACGCAGTTGATCTCATCCAGGAAAAGAATGCCTTCCTCAATCCCTGTCTTTTCAATCTGCTCATAAACAGCACCGATGATCTCGCTCATGGTATATTCGGTAACGGAGAATTTTTTGCCACCGAATTCCTTCTCGCTTATCTTGGGAAGTCCGATGGCGCTCTGTCTGGTGTGATGGGTAATTGTATAAGAAACAAGTCCGATCCCTAAGTCCTGTGCGATCTGCTCCATTATGGCGGTCTTGCCGATTCCGGGAGGTCCCATGAGAAGGATGGGCCTTTGCTTTTCAGTAGGGATCTCGTAGCGGCCAAATTCGTCCTTTTCAAGATAGGCCGTTACTGCGTTTTTTACTTCCTCTTTTGCCTGATCTATGTTCATTGCTGTTCTCCTGTTTTAACTGTGTATTCTCTTATGTAAGTTCAGATGTAGAGCTTCAGCGCCCAGTCGGGAACCTTCTCGTCATCGTATTCCTCATCCTGTGGAAAAACGAAGGCTGTATCGTAGCTCGTGGGCTTATCCGGGTAGATGCCAAAGCCGTCAGTGAAGTATATAAGTCCTTTCAGGTTCTCAAACTCATGACTGTCAATGAGCTTTGAAACCCTTGTAAACACAGGCCTGAAATCCGTTCCGTAGCCGCCCTCCACGTGGATGCCCTTCGCAAACTTCTTCATGTCATCGACGGAAGTTATGATCTCTTCCCGCTGCACCTGATCGTCACACTCTATTATACGTATATTTATCTTCCGGAAAAAATTTTCTTCTGTAAGGAGCATGGCTGCAGTCTCATTAAGGAACCTCTGAACCAGCTCATCCTTGCAGGAAGCGGAAGTATCAATGGCAATGACCAGCTCCTGAATCTTTTTGACCTCACGGAATTCATTCTCTTCGATAAGTGGCATGTCCCCGTAGAACTCAAGTCCAAAGGAATACATTCCGTAGTCGAAGCTGTCAAGGTCAATGCCCCCCTCTTCCCTTAGTATCTTGAATTTCCGGAGAAATTCCCGATAATCTGTCCTTGAGGTGTTCTCAATTTTGAGGATCCAGGCGAGCTTCCCCAGTCTGTCACTGGATTGTTTTCCTATTGTCTCGATCTCGGTCTGAAGGCGCTTGGCCTCCTTCTCCCAGTTCTTTTCGTTATGCCGGATTTTCTGAAGGCGACGTGGATTTATGTACTTCTCAGTCTTTTTCCCATCCTTGTTATCAAAGGGAGAATTGTAGTCCTCATCTATCGGAGGCTCCTCTTTATCCTTGTCCTTGTTGCTATCTTCGGAATTGTCCTCATTATCCTCAAGCCTTAGCCAGAAGCTGTGATCATCCAGGGCAAATTCCCGCTCCAGTTTCTCCATTTCGAAGATATCAAGTTCATTTTCTCTCTCGGTAAAAAATCTGTATAGGCGCTCCACGGTCAGGACCTTAACCTCTTTTTCCAAAAGGCTGATCCAGCGGTCGCGATAATCGGAGCTGACTCTGTAGATGCACTGATAGTCGAACCCATCCAGAACCGATTCGGTGACGATGTCGGCGCACAGGTCGTATAACCTTGTGTCCTCATATTTTGCCGAAGTGTACATATGCCTGAATATGCAGTGAAGCAGCATATGCAGATAGGTCCTGTTCAGCTTCCCCGGCTCCTCCACAAAAAGCCTTGCCACGAAAGCAGGATTAAACCTGATGTTGACGGCATCCGTTCCCACTGTAGTTGTGGAAAGGTCCATCTCGTAGCCAAGGCTGTTTAGGGCAGCGCCGAAAAAGCGCATATCAATATATAGTTCTGTCCTTGAAGCCGCCAGAACTTCCCGTCCGGCGGCCTCCAGTTCAATTTTTTTCATGTATACTTACACCATAAGTCCCTGAATAAAGATTATCAGAATCAACACAGGAAGCACCAGTTTGAGGTACCACTTAAGGGCCCCCGGAAGCTTCATGCCATCGCCGGTATTAACTTCCGCAATATAATTGTCAAAACCCCATCCGAGCCTGGTCACACAGAACAGCAGGAAAATCAGCGATCCTGCGGGAAGGATCAGATTACTTACAAGGAAGTCTTCGGAATCAAGAATTCCTCTTGCTCCGATAAGATTGACATCACTCCAGATGTTAAAGCCAAATACGCAGGGAAGGCTGGCGATCAGCATGAAAATACAGTTTACCGCAATCGACTTACCTCTGCTCCAGCCAAAGTTATCATTGGTGCAGGCTACGAGATTTTCAAACACCGCTGTAACGGTAGAGAAGCTTGCAAACGTCATAAACAGGAAGAACAAAGTTCCCCAGATTCTTCCCCCAGCCATGTTGATAAATACATCGGGAAGAGTGATGAAAATAAGTGACGGGCCTGCGTCGGGCTTGATGTTATAGCTAAAGCAGGCGGGGAAAATAATAAGTCCCGAAATTATAGCAACGAAGGTATCAAGGGCACAGATCCTGATTGCTTCACCTGTGAGGGCATAATCCTTGGGCATATAGCTTCCGAAGATCTCGATGGAGCCCATACCTACACTTAAGGTAAAGAAGGCCTGACTCATAGCTGAAGTGATTACCTTGCCGATACCAACGCTCTTTGCCTTGCCCATGTCAGGCAAAAGATAAAACTTAATTCCTTCGGAGGCTCCTTCCAGCGTAATACTGTGAATCGCCAGTATTACAATAAGGCACAGAAGAAGGATCATCATTACCTTGTTAACCTTCTCAAGACCGTTCTGTACACCAAAGCTAAGTACTCCGAATCCAAGGAGCACTGTGATAATTGTAAAGATTGCCAGCTGTGTAGGGTCTCCCAGCATCTCCTCAAACACGCTTGCAGTGCCGCCTTCTGTGAGGTTCTCAAATCGTCCTGTTGCAAACTTGAAGAAATAGTTGACCATCCAGCCTGACACGGTGGTGTAGTACATCATAAGAAGATAGTTACCTATCATGCAGACCCAGCCGTGAATGTGCCACTTGTTTCCTTCCTTTTCAAGGGCCTTGTAGCCGTTAACAAGAGTCTTGCCTGAAGCTCGCCCCATCGCAAGCTCCATGGTAAGAACCGGAATTCCCATAAGTATCAAAAATATCAGATAAAATAATACAAAAACAGAGCCGCCGTTTTCACCGGCGACATAAGGAAATTTCCACACATTTCCTATACCGATGGCGCATCCGGCGCTCACTAAAATAAAGCCAAGTCTTGACTGAAAACTACCACGTTCGTTCATTTCATTACCTACCCGATTTAAAAATTTAAAGCTTTAAAGCATTTCAGCAAATTAACAGTTTATCATAAATCGGTCTGTTTTACCAGTGATCAGTTTTTTCGCCGTAGCTTTAGAATACAAACTCATCCTCTATTGCAGCTTGTGGCTTCTGTCGGCCCATAAGAACAGCGTTTAGTCTCGTCAGCTGCTTGGCTGTGGACAACTTAAGAGCAGCATCTATCGCCTCCTCGGAAATGACTTTTTCCTGATAAGCCGTCAGTTTTGAAATCATATCAAGAAGCTCATCTGAGCGCTGTGTTTCATAGCGGCCCACGAGCCTTATCATGATGCTCTTATCATTTTTCCTGACAAACTGCTCATATTTCTCGCGGTATCCCATTAAAAGTCCATAGGGATACAGGAGCCTTCCGATAGCAATGTTCTCAGAGATCTCATTGCCGTCAATAACTGCCTTCTCAAAGAGCTTGTCGTATTCACTGTAGTTAATGCTCCTTCGGTCCACGCACTCCCTGTAAGCATAACCAGAACCGGCAATAGAGAACTGAATCGTCCTGGCCATTGTATTCTCATTGAAGTCGTAAACATACTCCGGAAAAGTAAGGCAAACATCCCCTTCATCCTTAATATGCATCATAAACCTAAGCGTCTTGTCACTGTCTGCCAAAAAGTTCCTTACAACCTCGAACCAGCTCTTGTTCACCGTAATCTCGATTTCTTCCAGCGCATCGCACTGCCTGCAGACACCGTCGTAATAATCATCGAGACTGTCAAATAACGTGATCTTCCTAAGACTCTTACAATTATGAAAAGCAAATCCATACAGCGTCTTAATGCTCTCAGGAAGCACCACCGTCCTAATATCCTGCCTCCCCGAAAAAGCATGATTCCCTATCGCCTCCACTGGCAGCCCCTCTATCTCTCCCGGAACCACCAGCTCCTGAACCTGCCCCTCATAGCCCGTTATCTCAATATACTCATGTCCGTCTTTATGAATCTTCTTCTCGTATATAACCATCTATATCTAAAACATCTTTCTCTTAATTACCTTGGCCTGCCACCAGCTCCTGATTGCCGCACCCCCACGAAAGTCCGCTAAATAACCTTGGCTTGCCATATACAGCTCATTGCACTTAGCCTGCCACCAGCTCCTGATTGCCGCACCCCCACGAAAGTCCGCTAAATAACCTTGGCTTGCCATATACAGCTCATTGCCCGGCGAGCCTTGCTTGTATAGATAAATAAACCGATTTTGGTGCTACGAAGAAGAGACCATTGTATCGCAAGTGCCTTATGCACGCCGCGATACAGCGTTTATGGGCTCTTCGCAGTGTTCAGCACCATGAGGTTTATTTATCTATACAAGCAAGGCTCGCCGGGCAATGAGCGTCCTATAGTCTCCCAATTTAGCTCTTCTGCAATCCTTTGATGAATTTGCCAATGGGATTTTCCTGCACTTTCATTGCTCCCACCAGGCAGTACTCCTGGCAGCAAAAGCACTTGATACATTTGCTCCTGTCAATCGACGGAATCGTGATCTCCTTCTCCGTCCCATTAACCTTCTTGGTATAAGGCACCATCGTAATAGCCTTGGCCGGACAGGTCTCATAACACTTCTTGCAGCTGATACACTCCGCCGCCTTGACCTGAGGCCTTGCATTAAACACTGTCTTCACCGCCCAGGCCGCAATCTTCCAGCCTATGCCCTCACCCTCAAAGGTAATACTCTGATGGCTGGTGGCCCTGTGAAAATCAGGTATCTTCACATCACTTAGGGAAACCCTTCCCACTATATCAACCTCAGCTACAGTCTTCGGTCCCAAACCTCTCTCATAGGCAGCTCCCAAAATAGCACAGTCAGACAGCCCCATTCCTATAATATCAGCGCAGGCCATATCAAGAGCATAGGGTCTCTTGGATGCAAGAAGCGCACCTACATGCCTCTTATCTCCCATGGTCGGTCCGTTTCCTTCCATTCCGTCTACGGCATCCACCACATACAGCACCGGCTTAAAATACTCATTGAGATCCACCATCATATTGGCAAAGGCTCTCTCCTCCGGAAATCTCATATGATACTCCGGCTTGGTGGTACCGGGCACCGTTCCGAACATATTCTTGACCGCACAGCTAAATCCCATCATTGCATGGGTCTTGAGCTTGCAGAAATCTATGATGGCATCCACTTTGTCCAGCCACCCCGTGTAGATAAAGGTCTTGATGGACTCTGCCTCGGGAAATACCGCATTACTTATGGAAAAATCGTCATTTAGCCTGACCTTGCGTTCCCCCGACAGCTCTTTTACCATGTCTGTGAGGCCGCATACTCTGTAAACTCTGTCAAGAACAGCCTGATTGTACAGCTCCCCGGGGCTGTCTCCTATTACCACCTCTGCCCCAAGGTCTGTCAAAAGAATACTCAGCTCCCTCAAAAGAGCCGGATGAGTAGTCCCTGCCTTCCCCGGTTCCAGCGCCGTAATAAGATTGGCCTTAATTCCAACCTTCATCCCCGGCTTAACAAATTCAAGCCCGCCGATATTGTCCAGAACTTCCTTAAGGGCGGGCCTTACATCCTCTATACTGTAGCTGTCGCACTTAGCGACGGATACGGGATCAAACATTGATTATCCTTTCTTGCCTGTCATAATGGTTATGGCCTTGTCTATTACTTCTATCTCAGTGGTTCTTGCGTCTCCGCCGTACTCTCCATCTATGGTCCAGCTGGTGTTCTCATCGGAATAAAAAGTAACTTTGTTAACCTGTCTGAAGGTGATGAAATTACTGTTAACATCTCCCACCGCCAGAGCTGTCAGTATCAGATTTATCTCTCCGATATTCTTTGGTGCGCGAATAAGGATCAGCTCCATCTTGCCGTCATCCTGCTGAACATCTGCATTCTCAAGAAGCTTCATTCCGCCAACGGAGGCTGAATTGCACACAGCTCCGAAGATATAGTCCCCTTCCTCCGTAAGATCCTCGGTCACTATCTTCATATGACAGTTATAACCAATATTCTGAGGGAGCTCCGCAATGGCACTGATTACGTAGGCTGCGTAGCCCAGAACGTTCTTCAGCTCCTGATCCGTAGCATAACTTACCTTGGAAAAAGCTCCGAAGGCAGCTACATAGTTAAAATAGTGATCGTTCATTTTTCCCACATCATAGGAAAAAGGCTCGCCCTCAACCGCAATCTCGGCGGCAGCCAGGTGACCGGACGGAATCCCAAGCCCTCTGGCAAAATCATTGGTACTTCCTGCGGGAATATAGGCCAGAAGCGGTCTCTTTTCCATGTTCATCATGGCATTCATAACGTGGTTCAAAGTTCCGTCGCCGCCACTGCACACAATAAGCTCGGCCTCCGTGTCATATTCGGCCACAAGTTTCTCAGAAGTTAATTCGGTTCCCGGAATAATCGGATAAACAATAGGCTCATAGCCCTTTGCCCCGAGCTTTTCCACAAACTGCATGACTTCATTGCCGGCCTTACCCATTCCGGCCTTTCTATTAATCAGAACTAACGCTTTCTTCCTGTCAGCCATAATACCCACCGTTACTTTCTCTTATAGGTTCTGTAAGTATAGGTTATGTCAAAATATACCTGCTCATCGCTCTCATCCACCATCTCCCAGTTCTGGTCTTCGTCCAGATTGGGGAAATAGGAATCTGCCTGATATTCCTTATCGATAAAGGTCACGATGGCAGTGTCGCACTCATCAATAAACTCATTGTAGACACTGGAGCCTCCGATGATAAATACCTCATCGCTATTAAGGCCTCCAACCATATCAAGAAGCTCTTCCTTGCTGTGGGCTACCCTGGCATTTTTAACCCCATAGTCCTCTCTGGTTGATAAAATAATATTGTCTCTTCCGGGAAGAACCACCTGCTGGGGAAAAGTCTCAAGGGTCTTTCTTCCATATACTATTGTGTTCCCCATGGTAATGTTTCTGAAATTCTTCTGATCGGCGGGAATGCTGACAAGGAGCTTGCCCTTGTTGCCGATGGCCCAGTTACTGTCTACTGCTACGATTGCTTTCATAAACTCCTCCGTTTGACTTGTTGTATGATACCCACTACTTTATGAACGATATACGGATTGCTCCGCTTACGCTCAAATCGCAATGGGAATATCCTTGATCTGCTCCCCGGCTACTTCGTAGCCCTCGAGGGATACATCGTTTCTTGTAAATTCATAGAAATCCTTGACGTCAGGATTTAAGTGGAACTTAGGTGCAGGAAGAGGCTTTCTCTCAATAAGCTCCTTGATGAGCGGTACATGTCTGTCATAGATATGTGCATCTGCGATAACGTGCACCAGCTCTCCCACATTCATGTCACAGACCTGAGCCAGCATATGAACAAGAACTGCGTACTGAACAACATTCCAGTTGTTGGCTGCAAGAACATCCTGGGATCTCTGATTAAGGACAGCGTTAAGAGTAAGCCTGTCCTCTCCCTTCTTCTGAGTTACGTTATAGGTAACGCTGTAAGCGCAGGGGTACAGATTCATCTCATGAAGATCTGAGAACACGTAGGTGTTGGTCATAATCCTTCTGCTGAAGGGGTTGTTCTTAAGGTCGTAGATAACCCTGTCGATCTGGTCAAACTCACCCTCTTTGTAGATACTCTTTTGCCCAATCTGATAGCCGTAGGCCTTGCCGATGGAACCGGTCTCGTCGGCCCACTCATCCCAGATGTGGCTGTTAAGGTCGTGAATATTGTTGCTCTTTTTCTGATAGATCCAGAGAATCTCATCCGTCGCACTCTTAAGGGCAGTCTTTCTAAGGGTCATTATGGGAAATTCCTTGGACAGATCGTACCTGTTCACCACGCCGAATTTCTTGATCGTGTAGGCTGATGTTCCGTCAGGCCAGTGAGGACGTACCTTCTCCCCCTCCGTTGATGTACCGTTCTCTAAGATATCTCTGCACATATCAATAAAAATCTCATCTGCTCTTGACATACTCTTCTCCCCTCTTTTTTCATCCTATTTACATCGCAGATAAACACATGGCTCCACTTATCTGCTCCATTTGTCACATAGTGAATTGATCTGATCCGCAAATTTGGCCTTGTCCTTGTTGGATATACCTTCCGATCTGGCAATAATACCCATAAGGCGCGCACCTGCAGCCTTAAGACGGGCATATACATCCGAAACAAGCGTGTACTCCTTCTTCTTGATAGGAATCGGAATACCTTCTTTGGTTATCATTCCGGATATGATGTCGAACTCAGTTCCGGAATAAGGTGCATAGGTATCATAGCCGTATTCCTCTTCAAGGCACTTGGCAAAAGACATACATACACTGTCTTCACCATGCACGATAAATACGCGCTTGGGTCTCTTGATATCAAAGCCCTTAAGCCACTTGATAAGTCCGTTCTTATCAGCATGACCGGACAATCCCTCGAGCTTGCACACCTCTGCCTTCACGTCAATGGTCTCGCCAAAGAGTCTCACCTGTGTAGCTCCGTCGATGATGGCCCTACCCGTTGTTCCAACGGACTGATATCCCACGAACAAAATAGTACACTCAGGTCTCCACAAATTGTGCTTAAGGTGATGTCTTATTCTTCCCGCATCGCACATTCCGGAGGCAGAGATAATTACCTTGGGCTCCGGATCTTCATTTATCGCCCTGGATTCTTCCATAGTAATAGCAAGATTAATTCCCGGGAAAGTTATTGGATTGATCCTCTTTCTGATCAGTTCAAGAGCTTCCTCATCGTAGCACTCAAACTGGTTGTTCTCAAATATCTCGGTTGCTTCAACGGCAAGGGGACTGTCCACAAATACCGGGAAATTAGGATAAGACTTAACCAGCCCATCCTTCTTGATCTTCCTTATAAAATAGAGCATCTCCTGGGTTCTTCCCACCGCGAAGGATGGAATGACCACATTACCGCCTCTTGCAAAGGTTCTGTCGAGAATCTCCGCCAGCTCAGCCACATAATCGGGCTTCTCCTCGGCATGAAGTCTGTCACCGTAGGTTGACTCCATTACAACATAATCTGCTTCTGAGGTGTACTGGGGATCCTTGATAAGAGGCTGGTCGGTATTACCTATATCACCGGAAAAGACTATCTTCTTGGTCACATTTTTTTCCGTGAGCCACACTTCTATGCTGGCACTGCCAAGCAGATGTCCGATGTCTGTGAACCTTATCTTAACACCTTCACAGACCTCTATCTCCTTGCCGTAGGGGCAGGGAACAAAACACTTGATAGCCTTGTCAGCATCCTCCATAGTATAGGAAGGCTCCATTTTGTTAATATCTTTGCTTCTCTTGGCCTTCCTGTTTCTCCACTCTGCTTCCTGCATCTGAATGTGTGCACAGTCACGCAGCATGATGTTGCACAGCTCCGCAGTGGCATCGGTGGAATAGATCTTGCCGCGAAAGCCCTTGGCATACAAAAGCGGCAGATTACCGGAATGATCCACATGTGCATGGGTCAGAAGTACATAGTCGATCTCCGGAGCGGATACGGGAAGGGGAACGTTCTCAAAATAGTCCCTGCCCTGCTCCATACCGTAGTCCACCAGGATATTTTTACCCGCGCATTCGATGAAATGACAGCTTCCGGTCACCTCATGATCTGCGCCTACAAATGTCAATTTCATAGAATTATTTACTCCCGTAGCGCTTCTTATAATGTTTTAGTATACCACAAAAAGCGGTCTACTTAGGCAAAAAACATAAGTAAACCGCTTAGTAAAAATCTCGTTATTACAGTTCAACATCCGGGAATATCTCGGGCCCCAGGAAACGAGGATCAAAATAACGACCGGGATCCGGCATGGGTACAGGTCTTACTCCGGGTCTGAAAGGTTCCGGCATGGGAATAGGCTCTACTCCGGGAATAGCCGGTGTCGGCATAGGAATAGGGTCCAATCCGGGAATAGGATCTATTACAGGCATAGGTACAGGACCGCCTGATCCACCTGGATAAATAGGCTCAAATCCGGGTGAAGGCATAGGGATAGGATTCACTCCGGGTGTGGGCATAGGGATAGGATTCACTCCGGGTGTGGGCATAGGAATAGGCTCTACTCCGGGTGTGGGCATAGGAATAGGCTCTACTCCGGGGATAAGAGGTTCCGGCATAGGAATAGGCTGTATTCCGGGGAATCTCTCAATCGGAATACCTGTTTCCGGATCAACCGGCATGATATGATCGATCGGAATGCCCGCATCAATTGGCATATAAGGTAAAGGCTCAACTGTTATAGCTGGGTTGCCGATGTCAATATATCCCATTTCGGCCCTCACTTCTTCTGCGCTACCTGAGCCACTTGCGCTACCGGATCCGCTTGCGCTACCTGAGCCGCTTCCGCCGTAGCCGCCTGCTTCTCCGCCGCCATAGCCACCTGCGCTTCCACCGCCATAGCCACCTGCGCTTCCGCCGCCATAGCCGCCTGCGTTACCGGGATTGCCTGCTGATGCGCCACCGCCAGCCTGTGCACCGGCTGAGCCGCTGTTGCCGCCTGAGCCGCTTCCGCCGCCGTAGCCGCCTGCACTACCGGGGTTTCCACCGCCTGCGTTTCCACCGCCGTAACTGCCTGAGCCACCTGATCTTCCTCCGGCTCCGCCTGTGCCTGCGCCGCTATTGCCGCCGGGTACTCCATCGCTGGGATCGCCCGCGCTTCTTCCTTCATAATCGCCACCGGCTCTGCCTGACTCTTCACCGTAACCGCCGTAGCCGCCTGCTTCTCCGGCACCTGAGTCTCCGGGTCTTCCACCGGGCATGCCCCAGTCACCTGTGCCTATATTTCTGCCGGGCTCCCACGGTTCTCCGGGAGTCCAGTTATGATTACCGTCATACTGTGGATTATATATTCCCCTCTGGGACTTGAACTGCTCGATTACTTCCTGTTCGGTTGTAATATAGAATTCAACAATCTGTTTCAATACTTCACTGAATTGCTCCAGCTTGGAATGATGCTTCACAATATCCTCAAGGATTGCTTCCAGCGTCCTACGCACGATCTCGTAAGCAGGTCCTGCCAAAAAAGGGACATTTAAAATCTCCTGAAGAATATCAGCCTGTGACTGAACTGTTGCAGCAGCATCAGCCAGTGTCTGAGCCTGCTGTTTAACTGAATCAGGTTTGATACTAAACTCACTCATACTTTTTCCGTTTACCTTTCGTTGTTTAGATCTGTCTATACTTACTCCCACGCTTCAAAACAGATCCTCTTTTCTTATGGGCAACATCCTAACACATAATCCTCTTAAAATGTTGATTTTCTGACGAATGACACTCGAAATCGGACGAATGACACTTTTGGGGTTCCAAAAACCATTATTCATAATTTTTATGGCATTATCATCCCAACTCTGTTAGAATGGTAATAATGATTTATTTTAAAGGAGATTATGAAAATGTATATTAGAAAATATGCAAAGAAAGCTATTGCTATCGCAATGTGTTCCATTACATTATTATCTGTTGCAGCTTGCGGTTCCGAGGGCGAAAATGCCGGAGAGGATACCGGTGCGGTAGGTGTATCTTTTGAGCAGATTGATCCACAGAATACAACAGAGGCTACTGCTGAGGCGACCACTGAGGAGCCCGCTGCCGAAGAGGCAGAGGCCTATGTACTTCCCGAGGGAATGTACTTCTCAGAGCTTACAGGCGAGCCTATCAGCGAGGAGCTCAAGGACCAGCGTCCCATCGCAGCAATGGTTGATAATGAGATCACAGCTCTTCCTCACTACGGAACATCAGAGGCAGACGTTGTATATGAGCTTATGAACAGCACCAAGAACGACCGCATCACAAGACTTATGTGTGTTGTTAAGGACTGGGGCAGCATCGAGCAGCTCGGAAGTATCAGATCAACACGTCCCACCAACATCCTTCTTGCTTCAGAGTGGAACGCGATCCTTTGCCATGACGGTGGCCCTTATCACAACGATGCATACTTTGCCAACCCTTGGGCCAAGGATCACATCTCAGGTTACTTCTCAAGAGTTAACAACGGCAAGGCAAGAGAGTTTACAGAGTATATCTTAAAGGGTGATATGGAATCCTGCATCGACAGATTCGGTATCTCCGCTACTTACACAGAATATGCCAACGAAGGCAGCCACTTTAACTTCGTTCCTTACGGTACAGAGGTCAAGCTCGATGAGAAGTACTCAAGATATTATCAGGCTTACAAGGCAATACTTCCTTTCTCTCACAACGGCTCACAGCTTGTATACAACACTGAGACAGGCTTATATGAATATTATGAGTACGGCGAGCGTCACGAGGATGCCGAGGACGGCGCACCTCTTGCTTTCAAGAATGTAATCCTTCAGAAGTGTTCTTTCAACCAGCTTGATGAGAACGGATATCTTATTTACAACTGCATCGATTCAGGCAAAAATGCATGGTATCTCACTGGCGGTATTGCCAAGGATATCACCTGGGTTAAGAGCAGCGAGACAGGCGTTACCAAGTACTACGACGAGAACGGTGAGGAGCTTGCCATCAACACAGGTAAGACTTACATCTCACTTATCCCCGAAGACTCTTGGGAAAACATCATCTTTGAATAATGCATTACCATCTAAAATAGTTTAAAATAGGTCATGACAGTTATCATTTCTGTCATGGCCTTTTCTTTTGGCTTTATCTACCAAAATAATCCGTAAAGGAAGATCGTTACCATGCCTATTTCCATTCCAAAGAAACTAAACGGCAATCTCCTGAAACTGATAGCATGCTTTACAATGCTGATAGACCACGCAACCGCAGGCATTATGCTGCCAATGATAAGGGACGGCCTGTACGCGGGTGGTCTTACAAATCACAAGCTTAATCTCATCTACAAGATTCTTAGGGGAATCGGCAGAACCGCTTTCCCCATCTTCTGTTTCCTTATTGTGGAAGGCTTTTTTCACACCAAAAGCAGGCTTAAATACGCCTTGAACCTTCTGCTGTTTGGAATAATATCGGAGCCTTTTTTTGACCTGACTCTCTACTCCAAGGCAGACAAATACGATTTCAACATAATTAAAGTCCTTACAGCCAACTCTGATATACTTATTTCGCACCAGAACGTCTATTTTACCCTTCTTATAGGATTACTTGTAATATGGGGCATCGAAACGATACAGACCCGATTCGGCCGTATACTGCCCTTATCTGATCCCATGGACATGAACCTTGCAACGGTTGACGGCAACATCAATTTCATAAGCCTTATTCTCTCAGGAGCGCTTGCCGCTGGATGCGCATATCTGGCGCAGCGTTTACACACCGACTACCGCTGGTGGGGAGTTACGCTGATTGTCATTTTTTACCTTCTTAGGGATTTCGGTGTTCTCTCACTACTTGGGGGCTATCTGTTTATAAGCAATCTGGGCACGGAATATCTTTCATTTCCGGCCTTTATACTGCTGCTTTTCTACAACAAAAAACGAGGTAAAAGGCTTGGCAGACTCAAATACTGCTTCTACTTCTTTTACCCCGTTCATCTTCTTGTTATACATCTGATACGTTGTCTGTTATTCGGTTTAGCTTAGCTCTCTCTGTGTCTTGCCATTGCCTCCTGGGCGCCGGAAATATCGGTCGTTGACAATGTGTAGTTCTGAAGGAGCTGAGTCTCGAAGGATACGCACTTGTTGCTGTCAGCTGTGGTCACAGCCACCTCTCTGTATCCCTTCTCCTTGTTGCCGGTAAGAATATATACCGGCTGGCCTTCCTCCACGTCCATCTTGACCTGGACTGTTGCCTTGTCGTTCAAAATAGCATTTCTGCTGAATGTAAGCTCATATGTTCCGGGATAAAATGCATCCTGGGACTTAGTCACTGTGCCACTGATCGGTAAGGTACCGCTCTCATCATAGATCGTAACTCTCTGAGTAAGCCTTCCCCTTTCATTCAAAATGCCTTCCTCATTGAGTGTCTGTTCGCCTCCGGCTATAGGATCGTCATCTGTAGAAACAACAAAACTTGCCAGGGAGTTTCCATTCTCCTCCGGAACGTCCTGAGCTGCACCGACTCCTCCCTCCATGTATCCGAACTTGAAGAGGGCTGCCGTAAAGCAGGTACACATCAGGATCACAGCGACAAAGAGCGATATCTTGTACACTCTTGTCTTTGTCATAATATCAAACCCACCTAAACTGTATTTTGAAGTAAAAATGCAAGTCTTTCACAAAACTGAAACAAGTTTATCACAATTTGGACACAATTTTCAATGGGTTTTTTAAAAAAAGTTTATAAAATTTTATAAATGTTTATACTTTTTTTATAATTGTATGCAATGGAATTATTTTTTATTTTCTCCAAGTCTTAGGCTTAATTACGATTAAAATAGGTAACAGCTCAAGTCTTCCTGCCAGCATATCAAACATTAGGACAAGCTTGGAAAGGTAGGAGAACTCTGAGTAATTCCCCATTGGACCAACCATACCAAGACCGGGTCCTATGTTGTTCAAGGTTGCGGCAACCGAAGTTACCGTAGTCTGAAAATCAAAGTTATCAAGTGCCACAACAAGGGTTGATACTATGAATGTAATAACGTAGATGCCAAGGTATGCGGAAACTGACTTGACCGTGGTGCCCTCAACAGTATGTCCGTCCATATATACTCTCTTGATGGCCTTGGGATGAACTATAAAGTTCAGCTCATTTCTGGCATTTCTGATCACGATAAGAGCTCTTGAGAACTTGAACCCACCGCCGGTGGAGCCTGCGCAGGCACCGACCAGAGACAGGATGCACAGTATCATCTTGGAAAAAGTCGGCCACTTATCAAAATCCAGGGTTCCAAAACCTGTCGTGGTCATAACCGATGTCACCGCAAACAGCGCATGATGGAAAGATAATCCTGCATTTTGCAGAACTCCCGCTCTGTATATATTTATAGCTATGAGAAGAGCCGCTACAAACATTGTGCCAAAGTAGTACTTGACCTCATCGATTGAAAAGGCTTCCTTGGGCTTTCTGTTAAGAAGGAAATAGTACACGGTAAAATTGACACCGCACATAGCCATAAACACAATTATTATGGCCTGGCTGACAATCGGATATCCACCTATTCCGGAATTGGTAACGGCAAATCCTCCGGTTCCAACCGTTGAAAAAGTAATTGTTATCGCATCATATAAAGGAAGTCCCGAGATGAATAAGCAGGTGATCTCAAGGATGGTAATGCCAAAGTAAATCAGATAGAGAATCTTGGCTGTGTCCTTAACCTTGGGAACAATCTTACCAACAACCGGCCCCGGGCTCTCCGCCCTCATAAGGTGCATGCTGTAGCCGTCTGCCATGGGCACTACGGCAAGAAGGAATACCAGAACTCCCATACCTCCTACCCAGTGAGTGAAGGTTCTCCAGAACTGAACGCTCTTCTCCATTCCGTCCACAGAAGTAAGAATACTTCCTCCCGTCGTGGTAAAGCCTGATACCGTCTCAAACATGGCATCTATGAAATTGGGAATAACCCCTGTCATTACGAACGGAACAGCTCCAAGCACACTTATTCCGATCCAGGCAACGGCTGTAATGGCAAAACCTTCTTTAGCATAAATAACGGTATTGGAAGGCTTTTTTACAGATCCCACATATCCTATTACCAGACAGCTCAGAATAAGTACAAAAAAGGCCTTGGCACTGTCATACTCACCGTAAATAAGGGCAACCGCAAAGGGCAGCGCCAATAGCAGTCCCAAAGTACGCAGCAGTCTGAATAGTACGTATCTTATCATTGAGTAATTCATTTATCGGTTCTCCAGTATATCATTTATGTCTTTAAGGCCCGTAAGCATTGTTACTACGATTACAGAATCTCCGGCTCTTATGATGCTCTCACCACTGGGGGATATGATCTCGCCGTAGTGGCTGATGCAGGCAATAAGAATGCCTTTTCTAAGTGACAACTGACTTAAGGGAACACCTATAACAGGGCTTCCCGCCTTAACTATAAATTCAAGAGCTTCGACTCTTCCGTCATTTAGCTTGTAGAGAGTCTCGATATTGCTGTCCGCTGAAGCTGACATTCCTCTTACGAACTGGACAATTCTGTCAGCGGTGATGTTCTTGGGATAGATAATACTACCGATTCCAAGAGAGCCTATAATGTCGCCGTAATTAACCCTGTGAACCTTGGTAATAAGCTTAGCCTTGGGGTTGATGCTCTTAACATACATTGAGAGCATGATGTTCTCCTCATCAAGGTTTGTGAGGGAAACAAAGGACTCGACACTGGTCACGCCTTCTTCCAGGAGCATATCCTTGTCTGTTCCGTCTCCGTTGATGATAAGGGCCTGTGGAAGGAGCTCTGACAGCTCTTTGCACCTTGTCGCGTCCTTATCGAAAATAGTAACCTTGATACCGAAGTTAAGCAGCTGCTTGGCAAGGTAGTAGGCTGTCTCTCCGCCTCCGATGATGATTGTGGAATGAACCTTGGCGGTGGGAAGTCCCAGCTTCTTGAAAAATCCCAGTGTATTCTTACTTGAACCCAGGATAGTGATCTCGTCCTGATCCCTTAATATAAAGTTACCATCGGGGATATAGTCCTCGTTACCTCTTGAAACTGCCGCAACAATGACCTGTTTTTTGAGATCTGCGGGAAAATCCTTAAGCGCCAGATCGCAGAGCCTTGACTTGGCATCAATGATAACTTTGACAAGCTCCGCCCTTCCTCTTGCAAAGGTCTCAATCTTGGTGGCGGAAGGGAATTTCAGAAGGCGCTCTGCTTCAGACGCAGCAGCCTCTTCAGGGTTGATTACCATGGAAAGACCAAGCTCCTCCTTGATGAAGTTGATTTCTTTCTTATATATGGGATTGCGAACTCTGGCAATAGTGTGGCAGTTACCGGCTTTCTTGGCAATAAGACAGCAAAGAAGATTGAGCTCATCGGAATCGGTAACGGCTATCATAAGATCAGCTTTCTCGATCCCTGCATCATTCATAATGGAATAGCTGGCGCCGTTGCCAACGATGCCCATTACGTCATAACTGTTAACCACATTCTGAACAACACTGCTCTTTTCCTCAATTACAGTGATGTTATGGCCTTCCTTGCTAAGCTGCTGTGTAAGAGCCTGCCCCACATTTCCGCAGCCCACAATAATAATATGCATACATTCCTCCGGGATACCTGTAAAAAGTATCGAAAAATTATTTGTCTGACAGGCGATTTCTCTGCCTGTAAATCCACATTACATTATATTTACATTGCAATATTTTATCAACCTTCACGGTTTTTTAATTATAGTTTATTGCAACTTCATTGCATTTTATGCCCATGAAATCTACAATTATCATGTCGGTAGATGGCAACATCCCGATTCTGCCTATAGGAGATGGCTATGAGACAGTTTTTTATCAGGTTATTCCAAGGGCGCTACGGTTCCTACGGTACCGATATGCTGACGAGATTTTTACTTTTTGGAGCTTTTTTATGTTTCCTTTTGTCTGTCATTGCCGCGCCGCTTAGTTTTTTTTATTATATTGCGATAGTACTGCTCATCTACTGTTACTTCCGACTTTTTTCCAAAAATATCACAAGACGTTATAAGGAAAACGAACGGTATCTGAGTATAAGAAGAAAGATCACGGGACTCTTCAAAAAACGCTGAGGACACATATGCTGAAATACCTTGTAATATATGCCAGTCAGACCGGAAATACGCGGATGCTGGCAGAAGAAATCTATAATTCCCTGCCTGTATCCTCCAAGGAAAAAAAGCTGGTGGATGTCCGCTCCTGGCACGGAGATACCGATGCTGAGACCTACATTGTGGGGTTCTGGGCCAACCGCGGATCCTGCTCTCTCGAGATCATAGACCTTCTGTCCTCCCTGTACTGCAGAAATGTGGCTCTGTTTGGGACCTGCGGAATGGGAGCCGGTAGCCGCTACTATGAGTCCCTGGAGCAAAACACCAGAGTATGGCTCCCTGACAGTAACCGATTCCTTGGTTCCTTCTTCTGTCAGGGTAAAATGCCAATTGAGATAAGGCAAAAATATGAATCCTACAAGGGAAAATGTGATGACGCCCGAATAGACCAGATTCTCGGATATTTCGATGAGGCCGCATCACATCCCGACAGACAGGATTTTATGCATGCCCATATGTTTGTAGAAAAGGTAGTGGAAAAAGCTAAAGAAAATTCTCTTGAATATGCATGAGCCGCAGCTGTGAAGATCACAGCCACGGCTCATTATCTTTTGCATTATTATATCTTAATTCTGAAGTACTCCGTTCTCATCAAATTCATAGGTCCAGCCCCAGATTTTGATCTTACCGGTAGCCATAGTTCCGTCTGCCTTGAAGAAGTACTTATTGCCATCGATTTCCTGCCAGTTGGACTTAACCATTCTTCCTGATACATCAAAGAAGTAGGTCTTACCATCAATAGTGGTCTTGCCTGTTGCAAGAAGTCCGTCTTCCTTGGCATAGAAAGTTGCAGAATACTTGTTAAAGAAGCCTGTAACCATTGCTCCTGTGCCGTCAAAATATCTAATGCCCTCAGGGAAGTATTCAAATGAAGCTACTGCCAGGTTGTTGCTCTCTCTGAAGAAATAGTACTTGCCGTCAATATTTACCAGCCCCTTTGCATAGGTTCCGTCTGCGTAAACATAGTATCTTGCACCCCATTTGGTCTTCCACTGACCTGAAACAGGTTCAGGTGTAGGAACTACCTCTTCTGAAGATGCCTCAGATGAAGCCTCTGATCCGGACTCTGAGGAAGCTTCTGATGCTGCCTCGGAAGATGCCTCACCTGCTGCTTCTGAAGAAGCTTCTGAGGATGCCTCAGAGCTGCCCTCACCGGGCTTGTCATCATCATCTCCCGTGTTGCCGTTTGCTGAAGCTGTCTCAAATACCATATAGAAGAGATTCTCGACATCCTTCTTGGTAAGCTCATGTGCTCCCTTGGTGATATCAAGTACCATTACACTACTTGTATCCTTGAAGTCCTTGCCGTCAAGCTTGATTGAAGAATCCTTGTCACCAAATACAAGTGTAAGTTTTCCTTCTGCAGGAGCTGTGAACTTAATTTGGGTCTTGGACTCAATCTTAAGGCACTGTGTGAGGTTCTTGCCATCATATTTAACACTTCCCTTATTGGTTGCAAGGCTTCCTGTTATAGTAAAGAAATCATCCTTAAGACCTGTTGCTGTAAAGTTGTGAACATATTTGCCTGTTGTATCGGAAGGTACTTCTATCACTTCTTCTGAAGAAGCCTCACTGGAAGCGTCACTTCCGCTGTCGCTGGTTGATGCATCTCCTGAAGAATCGCCGGAACCACCGGAAGATGCTTCACTTCCTGAGTCATCGCTCTTTACGCCCTTGCCGCCTACAGAAATGAGATTTGTCTTGTAGGAGTTAAGTTTATCCTTGAGAGCCTTGTTTACGCCGTAGTCTGCATCGTCAACGGAATCATTGAACTCCCACTTGAAGTCGCCGCCGTTTTCTCTTCCGGCTAATTTCTCAACCTTCTCTTTTGCTGCCTGAGGTGAATCAGCCTTATATGAGTACATGATGTTGGATGTATCGAAGTTGTTATAGCTTGAACCGCCCTTGTATGCCTTAACTTCTGCAGGTACCTTGGCAGTCGCACTTGTTACTTCATATGCATCGAACTCAGTCTTATTCTGCTGATAAGTAACATAGCTCTTGGCACCTGTAATGTAGTTGTTATAGCTCTTGATGATACCGCCATCCTCGCTTGAGAAGGTTCCCATATTCTTCTCATCTCTCTTAAGAGTCGCCCAGTCAGCGATGACATCGGAACCCTGCATGGAGATAAGCATAGGATATTTGCAGTTTCTGAAGTAGTTACCCTCAACAAATGCAGATGCACCCATGGTTACGCCTGCACCATACTTGGCATTGCCGTCATAGAAGTTATTGTAAATATGAACAGAGCAGGTTCTGATACGAGGATGTCTTGAATCTGAGTGATCATACCAGTTGTGGTGGTAAGTGATGTAGTTAGTAGTAGACTCGCTCTTCATTCCCTGAAGATTGCTCTTACCTGTATCATAGAAATGATTGTAGGAATGTGTTACGAAGGTTGAAGTCTTGGTATCAAGAGCTCCGTCACCCTTAGCCTGATCAGCATCACCGCCTGCAAGTCCGTAGAAGAGATCGCAGTTATGAACCCAAACGTGATCATTGCTCTGCTGAAGTCCAATATCATCACCCTCCTTGCTGTTGCAGTTCATAAATCCGAGGTTTCTGACTTCAACATTTGAAGCATTCTTAATTCTAAGTCCCCAGCCATCAGCTGTGGCATCCTCTCCAACGCCCTCGAAGGTAATACCGCAGGAAAGTCTCTTACTGTCGCCGCTTCCGCTGATGCAGATATCGCCACCTTCCGAAGTAGCGAAATCAGTGATCTGTCCAACAAATCTCACATCAAGAGGACGTGAGTCATAGCCCTTTTTATAATTATTCAGAATGTTCTGAAGTCCCTTGGCATTGGTTGTAGCTCCCTTGGCGTTTGTAACAACATCAAGAGATACACTGTCCTTGGTCTCCTCTGTGATATAGAGAACAACTGCATTGCTCTTAAGTGTTCCATCGTTATTATAGGCTCCGCTGCTGGTGCCATTCACAAAGCCAAAGCCGCTGCGGTCATGGCTGCTAACCTGAACCTGTGATGATTTAGCTCCTGTCTGAGCCTTGCCATTTTCTACAGGCACAACGGTAAATGTATAATTTCCTGCCTTAAGTCCGAGAGCATCGGCTCTGTAATACTTGCCGCCCTTGCCATCGGAGTATAATCTTATAAGCTCATCGTCAAGCTGAACGTCTCCGGATCCTCCGTTAACGTAGACATTATAGCCATCGGCGTTGCCTACTGCCCACTCTACGTAAGCTGACTCCATCCATCCACCGCATTCGGTGATAACAGTCTGAGCCTTGGCAGCACTAACCTCTACAGAAGGTGCTGCAAAAAATGTTGTGGTAGCCATAAATCCGGCCATCACTAAACCCATTCCGATATTAAATTTCTTCCCCAACTTTTTTCCTCCCTTTGATGTTAAAAATTTTAAGATAATGCTTATCCGGTTCTGATAAATTAATTCAGAATTGTAAGCATATACTATAATAAAAGTTTCAGCGGGGAATTACAACGAATAAATGAAAGCGTTTACAGAGAAAATGCTGAAGTAAATTTGGTGATTTTTGACAATTTAGTTTTGGAAGTGGTTACAATCAGTATTTGCCCTCAATTGCGCCATGCATCACGCTATGGTAATATATCAAAAGCAGCCCGGTTGCTACATATATATTCAATGTGAGGACATAACATGAATGATGTAATATCCGTGATTATTCCCATCTATAACAGAGAAAAATACCTTGATAAATGCATTCAGAGCGTCCTTGACCAGAAAGATGTCATGACTGAAATAATCCTGGTTGATGACGGAAGCAGCGACAGCTCTCTCGATATCTGCAACAGATACGCCGCAGAGCATGACAATATTGTAGTTCTTCACTATGATAACCATGGGGTGAGCTATGCAAGAAACAGGGGCTTGGATGTAGCAACTGGTGATTATGTGATGTTCCTAGACAGTGATGATAGATTTGCCCCCGGTGCCTTGGCTGAGCTTCAGAAATCACTTGAAGAAAATCACGTAGATTTTGTCATTGGCGGTTTTGAGATGTATTCCGACAATTATGAGCTTGTCAGACAAGTATCCGTACCTTCAAAATTTGCCAACAAAGTCATCAACTCCTATGACCTTCTTGACCTGATGACTGAAGGTTTTGCGCCAATGGTCATAAATATTACACTCAAATTATACAAGATGGACATATGGAAAAAACTTCGTTTCCCTGAAGACATGAAAACATCTGAAGATGATTATCTGCTACCAACAATTCTAAAGAATACCCAAAAGGCTTTTGTGCTTGACAAAATCATCTATCAGCAGACGCGCTCCAGCATTAGTCTGGTTCGCAGCGACCCATCAGCGAATCTCTTAAACGCATCAAAGACCAGGCTCTCTTCCATGGACTATATTATTTCTCTCGGCAAATATGATGTAGCCCTATTCAGATTTGGCGACGGAACCAGAAGACTAATATCTGCCAAGAGGCAACTTCATACAAAGGAAGCAAAAAAAGAAATCCGCAAGCAGTATAGAGGATACTGTATAGTAGCCAAAAGACTTGCTCCTTACACCGGCAAAAAGAACCGAATCAGGCTATTGCTCTTTAGGCTTAACCTGACACTATACGGTTACATAAGAGACCTTATGGCAAAGAAACAATAAAACAAATCCAGATAATTGCTCTCGTCATCAGCAACTATCTGGATTATTTTATGCATGTACTCATTTTTCATAAGAACACTTATCCGGAAGAATGGCTTCAAATGCCATAATAATTTTCTTTTGACATTCCAAAAAACAATCTTCATCAGTGCTGTCTATAGTATCGTTGATTACCAGCAAGGGCTTTTCCTGATTTTTTATCCTATCACAAATCAAATCAACAGAATGCGAATCATCAAACTGCGTATATACGCCTAAATCATTGGTGTTTATTGGCTCAAATTCTCCTGTGACCAGATTCCAATATCTTATAAGCCAATGATTAAAGTCCATAGGAGTCCTAAATCTGTTATGGCATGCCCTATCCAGATTTTCTCCTTCCAACTCCCACAGCTTTTTGAAGACACTCTTTTTATGGGAGACTGGAAGGTGCTGATCTTTAAAGCCTACGATACGCTTAAAATAGAGTTTGTTCAGATTAGTCAGCATATTCCTGCATCCATAGACAGGGTTAACCCACTTGATGAAATTCCTCATCTCACGATGCTTCATTCCAAAATGCTTATTGATAATTCCAAGATTATTAAATACCACATGCCGAAACACACTTGATACATCATAGTTATACATTATTTCACTAAGAAGCATGTCGCAGGGAAGATCATTTTTGAAAAACATTTCTTCCTTGGCAGGCGCAATCACAAAGAAATCATCGTTGAAAAGTATGAAATTCTCAGACAGATCTTTTATCCTATGAAAATTCAGCTCTATGACGCTGGAATTATAGGTTGGCAAATACTCATCAGGTAAATAATCCTTATGATTAACAATAACAAGTTTCTCATTGTCGGTATTCAGCCATTCAGGAACATGTCCCCAGGTAACAAAGAATATTTTATTAACCCACGGCATGTATTTTTCCACACCTCTGAACCAATACCGCATCAATCCCCAGTCTCTGAAACGTTGAGCAGAATTCACACTATTACTGCTATCGTCCACGCAGGTCATGTCATATTTTCTTTTTTCTTCAAGCCACGCAGCATCGCTGCCGTCAACCCAGGTTATAACAATGTCTATTGGTCCGTTGTTATTGTTCATAATCGATCATCCTTAAATCGGTATTCACCAACAATACTTATGCCTATTCTCAACGTACATGTATAGTCTCAGCGCTTTCAGCGAAACTCTCCTCACAATCATCATCTTCAGCTCTCTGATATGTCACAGTGAACATACGATACTTCGAAATCAGCATGTACACCGTCTGGTGAATCACCTCTTCATCAGCTGACTGATAGCTTGAAACAATCTTAAATCCGGGATAACCGTCTACTTTTATCTTTTCAAAAGATTCCACTTCAAAACCAACCTTCTGCTGATATTCATTATCATAGGCTGCAGACATGGTTTCCTGGTATATCTCCTTGGTAAGATTAAGAGATTCGTCAATGATCTCCATCTCGCCGGAAGCAATAACCGCTGCCTTTTCTCTGTTGGTCAGAATCTTGTCTTTTTCATTGTCATAATAACTGAATTTTATGGAAGAAGATTCCATGGGATAATTCTTATTGATAAATAGTCCCTTTTCTGAACCCGGAACAAATTCTCCGGGCACAATAAAGCTGCAGGATGTTGCAGTTTTGAGCTCAGTCTCCGCATTGGCTCTGATTACTTCCTGGAAACTTAGAGATGAAAAAAAGGCCAGAATCACCACTGCCAAAGCCACTACGAAAAATCTGATTTTCCCCAACTTACTGATCTTACTCATACTTCCTCCGGGACCTACAAATAGTTAGAAATAATTACTTAGAAATAGGCACAGTACCAAAGGCACTGTGCCTACACTGTTTGAAAATTATGCCTCGTAGCTGTCTATAAGCTCTAAGCTATGCTCCTCGTTCATCTTCTTGCACATTGCAACAAGGCCTTCAAGAGGAACGTTCTGGATCTGCTTGTTGGAACCGCGAACATTGATAGAAACAGTTCCCTCTGCAGCTTCCTTATCACCGATAACAAGGATATAAGGATCCTTGTAGTTCTTGTACTTCTTGATCTTCTCCTTCATGTTGTTGTCAGAGTAATCTGCCTCAACACGAACGCCGGCATCCATAAGAGCCTTCTCAACCTTCTTGGCATACTCATTGTGCTCAACACGGATAGGAACGATACCTACCTGATAAGGGCTGAGCCAGAATGGGAATACACCCTTGAAGTTCTCGATGATGATACCGATAAATCTCTCAAGTGATCCGTAGATAGCTCTGTGAATAACTACAGGCATCTGCATTGAACCATCCTGAGCCTGGTATGTAAGGCCGAAGTTATGAGGAAGCTGGAAGTCAAGCTGTACTGTTCCGCACTGCCATTCTCTTCCAAGGGCATCCTTGATCTGAAGGTCGATCTTGGGACCGTAGAAAGCTCCGTCGCCTTCATTGATCTCATATCCGCCCTCGCCGTACTTCTCATCAAGGATCTCCTTGAGAGCAGCCTCAGCTCTGTTCCAAACCTCAATATCACCCATGAAGTCCTCAGGTCTTGTTGAGAACTCAGCTCTGTAGGTTACACCAAAGGTTGAATAGATCTCATCAGCGATTGCGATTACATCGGCAATCTCTTCCTTGATCTGTGACTCCATTACGAAGGTGTGGTCATCGTCCTGTCTGAACTCCTGAACACGGAAAAGACCATTCATCTGTCCTGACTTCTCCTTACGATGAAGTACATCGTACTCACTGTAACGGATAGGAAGTTCCTTATAAGAGTGATTGGTTCTCTTATAGGTCATCATAGCGTTAGGACAGTTCATAGGCTTAGCAGCCATTGTATCGTCAAGCTCACGGTTGTAGATAACGGAGCCTGCCTGGATCTTAACGTTTGTAGGAACCTCTGTGGCATCATTGATATTCTCAAGGACACCGGGGATCTCAGCATCAGCCTTAACCCAGCCTGAAATGCCGGGAACCATGAACATGTTGTTTACATAGTGTGCCCAGTGGCCACTGATAAGCCAGAGCTTCTTGTTGTTAACAAGAGGAGCTGCGATCTCTGTATAGCCGTGTCTCTCCTGTACCTCTCTTGAGTACTTAAGAAGAGCCTGATACATCTTCCAGCCTCTTGGAAGCCAGTAAGGCATTCCGGGAGCTGTCTCGTCAAACATGAACAGGTCCAGAGCAGCACCAATCTTCTTGTGGTCTCTCTCCAATGCTTCCTGGATCATCTTGATGTGCTGCTTGAGCTCATCCTTGCTGGGGAAAGCATAGAGATAAATTCTTGAAAGCTGATCTCTCTTCTCATCACCTCTCCAATAAGCTCCGGAAATGCTTCTTACCTGGTAAGATACATTCATAAGCTCCTGAGAGTTCTCAACGTGAGGGCCTCTGCAGAGATCAACATAATCATCACCTGTGTAGTAAACAGTGATAGTCTCATTCTCGGGAAGATCATTGATAAGCTCAGTCTTGAACTTCTGATCCTTGAACATTTCAAGTGCTTCCGACTTTGAAACCTCTTTACGTGTCCAATCCTCTCTTCTCTTGATGATCTCGCGCATCTTGTCTTCAATGGTCTTGAAATCATCCTGAGTTACTGCCTTAGGAAGTACGAAATCGTAGTAGCATCCATCATCGATCTGTGGTCCGATGGCATACTGTACTTCCTTACCGTACAGCTCGATCACTGCCTTTGCGAGGATATGCGCCATTGAATGACGATAAACCTCTAAAAATTCTTCTTTTGTCATTTCTTATCCTTTCTTTGCAATACCTACCGGGTAGAGCAATATAAAAATATATTTCTATAAGCCGTTATTGGCCTATATTCAAATTAATTATGCATTTTTGCCGTGGCACTTCTTGTACTTCTTGCCGCTTCCGCAAGGGCAGGGATCGTTGGGATATACCTTGTTCTCTTTTCTTACGGTGTGAGAAGCCTTCTCCTCTTTGTAGAGAGCCTTTCTCTTGTCCTCATCAAAGATGTCGTTCCACTCCTCAAGGTTATAGAGCCAATCAGCACCTGCGTTGACCATGTTCTTGTAAAGAAGCTCCTTGTCAAAGCCAAGGTTAACCTCAGTATCCTCTGTCATATCGTCGATAGGGTTGGGCTCCTTCAAGCTGTCGTTGATACCGTCAAGAAATCCTGTCATTGTCATGATATCAAGACCAAACTTGTCAGCAAGCTCCTTAACTGTTCCCTTAACTACCTCGTCAGGGTTCTTGAGAAGCTCTGCATATACGTCCTTTTCCTTCTGAAAATAATCTGTCCATAATCTCTGAAGATCGCCCTTGTTGGCTGTCTCAGAATAAGCTTTGTCACGCCACTCTTTTAATAATGCCATAACTAATTACTCCATTTCTTTTTTACACAAAATTATATATCTCTCATGAATATCGGTCATTTATGAGAATATCATTCAATATTTTAACTTATTTCTGATTGGATGTAAACTACAGGTTACTTTTAAGAAGATTGCGCAAAACCTTACTCTTAAAAGTGGAATTCATGGTAGATCTGAGCTTGGCCATATCTCCCCCGTGCGTTAGATATATAAAGCAGATTCTTCTCTCCTTTGCGATAGGCACAGGTATCCTGGAATGAGCAGTCTTGGGAAGATAGACATCCAGTTCTCCCTTGTGAATCTCCAGGCCATCTTCTATCTCCTCCAAAAGATTCATTCCCTTGTCGCTATTGCAAATGATCACCGATGTTCCCTTATCATCATCCATTTCAGGCTTCTTTTTCTCTATTCCCCAGGCATCCCCCAGTGTGATGTCAGAGCATCTGGGAAATCCTTTAAATTTACAGAAATGACAGGATGGTCTCAGGATAACATTCTGGATGAAAAGAAGCATATAGGGATCTCTGAAGTATTCCCGAGATAATTCGCTTCCATCCTCAAAGGTTGCTTTGAAGGAATAATCATGCCATCCAAGACTCTTATCCCTGAAATTGATTGAACTTATCTTTGAACTGTGGCCTGCCATAAGCTCTTTTACATACAAGTCCCATACCTTTGGCGATGGAACACCATGGCAAAGAACATCAGCGGTAAAAAGATTGTCATACTCTCTTCCGAGAAACGCCTTTAAGCCTTCAATCTGGCAGGCTGTTCCGGTGTATAAAACCTTCCTTCCCGCCTGAAGATACTCTTTAGCCTTTTTATAAGAGTCATTATTGGCACTCTGAACGTATTTGCTCCTCATGAGTTTATCCAGGTCTGAAATATCGATGCACTCAGTCTGCTGAACTCTCCAATTGCTGTCAAAGGCAGCACCGAAAACCACACCGCCTTCGGAAAGAATCTTCTTGGCAAGAAGTACAAATATTCCTCCTGAAGAGCTGTTAAGACGCTCGGTGCTTTGGTTTCTTGCAACATAACAATCTGTTTTGGAAGTATCCTCCTCTGCGTCAACTTTATTCATCTTATTTAAAGAAGGGCAGCATTTTTCACATAAATGGCAGTCTACACACTTCTTTTTATCTATTACCGGATACTTGAACCCCTCTTTGTCTGCCACCATTTCGATGCAGTTTCTGGGGCAGACCTGAGCACAGGTCTCGCATCCACAGCAATCCTTTTTTGCTAAAGAAATCATTTTAATCCCCCTGAAAAATCACTTTCCTATAGCTTCTCTCAGATACTTAAAAGAAGCTTCTCTGATATCGTCGATACTTGCAGGGCTATAATTCTCGTAAATCTTTGAAATATTGTCGCCCTCAAAAATTCGGTCCGTAAGGCCATACATGTTTAACAGAGTCTCAATTCTGTTAAACATATTCTCATTTCCTTTCTGCGATCTCCTGAATGACATGAACTTTTTGCCAAACAGGATTGAGAATACTGTGGCGTGGAAAGAATCAGTGCAAACATAGGATGCATTCTCGATAAGCCAAATAAACTCATCGGGAGTGGTCAAAAGAGAATCATAAGACATATTGTAAATATCAATAACATCAAGGTTCTCTTTGACGGAAATCTCAGATACTGCTTTTCTGTAGCTCTCCACCTTATTACCAAGGAAATAGATCAGCACAAAGGGTCTTCCATTGTATAAAGGAGACTGCTTCTTGAGCTTAAGCCACTTATCCTTATCAAGAAGAAGTGTTGGATCAACTACCAGCTCTGCTTTTCTTCCTGTCTCCCTTTCTATTAGCTCCACGCCGCTTTGCTCGCGGCAGGAAATTCTGTTCATGCCTTTAATGCCTGCAAGATGGATATCTCTGTACTGATCCGGGATCTCATCAAAGCCGAAGCTCGGAGCATAAGCAATTCTCTTCTCCTCAGGCATAAAATCCAGGTAGTAATAGCGAAGCTCGTCTGCTTCTCCGGACCAGTTGTGCCACACCTGATCGCTGCCGGTAATTGCATAATCGTATTTATCAAAATCCTTTGGATTGATCCTTTTGTATTTTACTCTAAAAAGATTATCAATATGATCCCTGCTGAATTTGGCGAATTTCTTAGCCCTTGCCTTCCAGATATATTTATCCTCGAATTTCTTAACTCCCAGGCGATACAAAAATATCTTCACATCATTCTTGATATTCTTGGTAAAACTGGAATTATTGACAAGACAAGGACTGTAAACCTCACAACCCTCAGCCTTCAGCGTCTCCAACAGAGCATAGTTCTGAAGGCGGTTGCCTACGTTGTCCCCCTGAATTGTCACAAGTAAAATCTTCTTCATATCTACCTCGATTCCCCTCAACTTCTAAGTGCATTTCTTACAATATCATAAAGATCAAGATTTATTCTAAACAGTGTCAATCTTATTTTATCCTTGGTGCTGACGCAGGTTGAAAGTCTTGTAGCCAACGCCTTATATTCCCTGTACAATCTCTTTATCTCTTTTTGGGCCTCTCCGTCCTTAAGCTTCTTGTGGGCAATAATCAAAGACCTGCTGCCAAAGCCAAAGTTATACAACGCCATGTCATAATAGCCCTTGCCAATAAGGTAATCCACTCTCTCCCTGCGAGCCTGTACAAATGCAAGGTTCTTAATGTTAAAGGGCCTTCTCATCACACTGTCAGAGCTCATACACTGACTGGTTATTATCTTATCAAGTACATAGATTCTCTTCGCCCTGCCGGCAAAGTCAATCTGGATAAATTCATCCTCATGGATAACACCCTCTTTAAAACGCACGCCCTGAAGGACCTCTTTTTTAAAGAGTCTTGTCCAGACCACAGTAGTCACATAGGTACTGCTCTCTGCGTTAAGCCTCCAGTAGTCGTATTCGGAGATAACCTTGTTTCTGGCATATTCCGGGATTGTAAAATTCTTTATAAGAGTCCCGTCGTTTTTTCTGGTGCAGAAATTTCCTATGACCATATCCGCATCGTATTCATCTGAAGCAGTTAAAAGAGCTGACAGAGCATCCTCTTCGATAAAATCGTCTCCGTCAAGGAAAAATATGTAATCCCCACAGGCCTCATCAAGCCCAAGGTTCCTGGCTGAAGCTGCTCCGCCGTTCTGTTTATGGATACAGCGGATATTTTCATGAGAAGCTGCATATTCATCCAGTATCTGAGGACTATTATCTGTGCTGCCGTCATCGATAAGGAGAATTTCCGTCTCTACAATCTTTTGCGTAAGGACACTGTCAATACAGCGCCTTATGCCGCTTTCATCATTATAAACCGGTATGATAACTGAGATTTTTTTCATAATACATTCCCCAAAAGCTTAGTACTCGTCCTTGGTGGCCATAAGGTAATACACCCCTGGCATATAGCGTGCAAGCCAAAGCTTTAACTTATCCTTGAAATTATTGAGCTTAACAGTGCTTTTTTTGTACTCCTCCACATAAGCTTCATATACACCGGTAGCTCCCGTTTTTCCAAACTGTTTTCTGCAGTTGGCATAGAGATTGGCAACCTTGCCAAGAACATACATATGATATCTTCTCTTATATTCTTCAGAGTTGTCAGAAAGATATTCTTCGGTAGCAAGAAAAGACTGTGCTGCAGGCAGGGCCTGATTCTTCTTACCCGCAGCTGTGGTGCTCTCCTCACTGATTCTGTAGGCATACATCCTGTCAGAGGTCCATACTGCCCGTGTCACATAGCGGGCATACTCTGCATTCATCACTATATCCTCGTACATATAGTCCCTGTATTTTATCTGCCTAAGATACTCTGCCTTAAACAGCTTATTCCAGCTCCAGCCTATAAATCCGGTAAAATTATCCATGAAATGCTCTATATACTGTTCATGGTTTTCCAGTTTGATCTTCCCATTTGGTTTCTTGTTAAATACCGGCTCCGTCTCTCCCTCCTTGAAGGGTATCTCATAGCATAATGAAATATCAGTATTATACTCATCAATAAGAAACTTCATTCTGGCAAAAAACTCTGGATGGATATAGTCATCGGAATCCACAAAGCCAATGTACTTCCCCCTGGCCATATCAAGGCCGGGATTTCTCACCAGAGCATGCCCTAAATTCTTATCATTATGAATTACAACAATCCTATCATCCTTACTGCTCCAGTCCCTGATTATTTCAGGAGTTCTGTCTGTAGAATTGTCATCAATGATAATGATCTCAAGATTCTTATAGGTCTGCTCATAAAGGGACTTAAGGCATTTATCCAGATGTTTCTGTGCATTGTAAGCCGGAATAATGACGCTTATAAGTTCTTCCATAGTTCAATCCGCTTTCGTTTCAATTCTCTTTGTACTGTGCTATATATCTTCTGATATTAGTTGGTCTTTCCTTTGCGAAGGTCTTGAAACCCTCCACTGTCTTTTCCCATGTGTCAACGGAGTACCTGCCTTTCTCGGTATAACCCTTGCCAAGTTTGATCTTCACCTTGGTAAGCCATCCATCGGTTGTGTGCCATCTGGCAAACTGCTCTTCCATCTCAGGCCCGTATAGGTCTTCATATCTCTCTATGGCCGCAAGAACATTGTCTTCAGAGAAAACAGTGTTAAGACATTCTTCAAATCTGTCAAAAAATCTCTCCATAAACTCAGGATTCTTCATAAGTGCATCGATTATTTCCCTGTTGTCGTCAAAGCCACGGGAATAATCATCATCAAGTTTATCCTTGTCGTAGTCCTCTGTAAGGATATATTCCACACTGTTAAAGGCCGTGAACCTGAAGGCCTCGTCCACATCAAAAAGAACAGGTCTCCACTTGTTGTCACCATACTCAGAATCCTTCTGGTCAGCTCTCCATATCCTGTAGTTGTTGCCGGGCCAGTCATTGTTTCCGAAATATATCTCTGCCACATAATAATCTATATAACTGTCAAGGTCGCTCCTGTCACAGACATATTCATAATTGCTCTCATCTGCAAGAGTTGTCACCTCCATTTCATCGGCAATCAGTGACTGAGCCAGGGCGTCCGCGAACATGCTTCTATTGAAATCCGTTCCTCCGGCTCTTAAGGTCACGCTCTCAAGGCCTTCAACCGAGGCGTTGCTGCTGACGGGAAATTCTGATCGCTCCTTTAACTTTCCATTCGCCTTCTCATATATCAAGTATAAGATATCAACTTCTCTTCCAACTTCAGATAAGCACTTTTCAAAAAAAGAATATAAGCCATATGATGCATTTCTCACTACCTTTCGTAGTGTTATATCATATAGTGCCGCAACAGCAGTGCTTAATACCAGGATAATAAAGGCTATCACAAATACCCAGAATAGCACATGAGAATATCCAAAGTTTTGATAAACATAATTCCATATTGCCGGCCTGTAATAACAACGAAGAAGGATATTTTCATGAATTATGTAAGTAAGCAAGGAAAGGCCGGAAATATAATTTATTATCCTACTCTTGAATCTCATTTTTCTAAAAAGATTAAACAATGCAATTGAGACAGCCAAAAGAAACGGATTAGGATTCATTGCATGTTTTAAAACATTATCACTAAATCTCTGAACTATAAGCCCTGAGAAATTCATCGCCATAACTATACTGATATGGGCAAATAATCCAATCAGTAACAAGCTGATATTATTCCCAGCTTTATCCGACCAATCATGTAAATACAGCTGGAAATATGCTGTCACAAAATATATAGTAATCCACAATGTAATTGAGGAGGCAAAGAACCAAGAATCCATAATAAATCCAAGGCAGATATGCAAAAGTAATCATTGAGTAGTGACCATAGTTCATAATATTCATAAGAAGCACTTCTGTAGCTGCGCCCAGTGAAAAATACAGTGCTCTGTCGAAGTACTTCTTTCTGATAATGCAGATAATACCTGCCGCCATGATAGCATAGCTTCCGATCTGTCCGGCTGCACCTTTTATAACAGTCATGATGCCACCCTTTGAGTTAGTGGCATAGGCTATATTATATAAAAGTGTGCCATACCAGAAATCATAGGTTGCCCCCTTGACTGCAAAATAGATCATGAAAGGAGCAACAATAAGAGCTGTTTTAGTTCTCATATATCAGTTCTCATCAAGATACTGAGTGATATAGTCTCTTAACTTATCCGGCCTTTCCTTAGCAAAGGTCCTGAAGCCTTCCACTTTGTCCTCCCAGGTCTCAACGCTATAACGTCCCTCCTCACTGCTCCCTTTGTGAAACAGTAATTTTATCTTATTAAACCAACCGGTCTTGGTGTGCCATCTGGTGTACTGATCATCCATCTCCGGGCGATAGAGGTCCGCAAATCTATCTATTTTCTCAAGTACATTATCACTACTAAAAACAGTGTCAAGACTCTTTTCAAACCGGTCAAAAAACTTATTCTTAAATTCCTCATTCTGTATAAGAGCCTGAATCAGTTCTCTGTTCATGTCATGAAAATGCGCAATGGATTTGACACTTTCCTCATCATATTCCTCGTTAAGAACATAATCTATGGTGTTGAAATCAATATATCTAAAAGAATTGTCCAAATCAAACAGTACCGGCCTCCACCTGTTATCTCCCTTATCAAATCCGGTCTGATCTGCTCTGTAGATGCGGTAATTGTTTCCCGGCCAGTCATCATTTCCAAGATACATCTGCACCACATAATAATCTATGAATGCATCCACATCTATTCTGTCACAGACATATTTATAGCAATCGGGGTCATTAAGATCATGACTTTGTACGTAATCTATAAGGTCCAGATAATCCTGAAGATCCTGCTCTATGCCAATCGTAATCTCCGGCTCATGATCAGAAACTCCTAGATTTAGCTTGATAAGCGCAAGATTCTTTTCCTCTATGCCATAATGCCTGAAAAAATAATCTGCATTATAGGTCTCTCTTATATTATGTATCCCCCAAAACTCACCGTTGATAAAAAGAACTGCCTGCTGAGCCGCCTGAGTTGTCACCTCATACTTATCAGCTACCAAGGACTGGGCCAATATATCAGCGAACATTGTCCAGTTAAACTCTGTTCCCGCAGCCCTTAGCGCAATCGCATCCATTCCAACACGTGATATTCCGTCACTTACGGGAAGAAGTTCAAACATTCTACCGGAAAAACTTGACCTGGTCTCATCCATATCCACCTTAATGCCCTTGGCAGCAGACTTCCTTGAAGCTGCGCCCATCATGGAGATTTCCACATTGTTGTCAGCCCTTAGATTGCCATCACTTCCAAATATCTCAATATGTGCCTTAAGCTTTTCATCACTGTTATAATTCCCGGGTGAAAAACTCCAGAAGTTTTCTCTGTTGTACTTCTTCCACACATAATAAGTCTCACCTGGCACATAGAGACCCTCCCACTCATCAAACATTTTATCGGGATCTACAGATAGCGAAATTATGTTAAAGCTTGTGTCCGGTGAAATAAAGTATGACGCTGTCGCAGTCTCATCTGAAAGAACTCCGTCTTTCATTATCCTGGCTTTTACGACAGTACCTTTATAGGTATAGTCATTCTCCCAGGTATAATACATTGAATAATTAATGGTAGTCTTAATATTTCCTATGGTATTAGGTTCTGCGCTTCTGTCCTTAATCTGGATTGGTCCTTCGTAAACTTTGGATCCGTAAGTAGGCTCTGAGCCATCCAAAGTATATAGAATCTTCTCTCCTTCCCCTGCACTTAAGATAAGTTCAAATTCCTCGTCATAGATTCCTGCCTGTCTGGAGAACTCCGGAACCCCCAAGCTGTCATCAATTCGGGTGATCAGAGATATTTTCTGAGCATTATTGGGCGCCCCGGGAGTATTAGCTGCAAAAAGTGCAAGCTCCGCCGGGTGCTTCTCTACCCTTCCAACAGAAACTCCGGTATCTACAGTACCATCAAAGTAGAATTCGTCTATACACTCATTATCTGAGTCATAGAGTGTTATGGTATCGGAATTATTAACCATAAAATCAGTGTGAATCTCGCCGTTTGCCGTGACCTTGTCTTTACCTGAAGCCCATACCACAAGATAGTCTCCTGCCTCGATATCAGTTTCCGGGAAGTACCATCTTCCCTTAGTTCCTCTGTGATCTGCAAGAGATATTCCCTTAAGATTAACTCTTTTGTCACCGTAATTGTATATTTCTATGTAGTCGCTGCGATCCCCGTCTTCATCTTTGATATATCCAAGATTTGAATATAGAACTTCATTGATGCATAGCGTAATGTCTGTAGAATTCTCCGGATAATCGTATCTGTCCTTGACATCATAACTGATACAATCACACATAAGAAAAAGCGATGCTACAAACGCGGCACCTGCGAGGATCCTGTATTTTGCCCTGCTTTTCAAAAGATTACCCCGCAATTTCACCATTATAGGTTACAATGTTGATTCCGTTAACGCCTTCCAGTGATTTAAGCTCCCCTGATAGTTCATTATCCTTATCTGCAGCCAAAGAAACTTCATAAGTAATGTCACTGCTTACAGAAGTAATGTTCTTCATCTTAAGATTCACTTTCTTGCAGTGTTTCCTTACAGTCTCGGTAACCTTCTGCTCATCAAGTCCCTCTGTACCATGCACGATAACAAGATAAGTACTGTCATCAAGAATATCCTTGCTGATAAAGAACAAAATAATAGCTATTACAATACTGCCAAGGATTGCAATAGAATAGATTCCGGATCCGCAGGAAATACCAACGGCAATGGCCCAGAAAATATAAGCCGAATCCTTGGTATCCTTAACTGCAGTTCTGAATCTGATAATTGAAAGTGCGCCCACCATACCAAGTGATAAGGCAAGATTACTGCCGATTATCATCATTACCATGGTGGTTATCACAGTGATAAGAAGAAGTGTCACATTGAAGTTCTTGGAATACATAACTCCCGTGTAAGTCTTCTTGTAGACAAAATAGATAAAGAATGCCAGCAGAACTGACATTATAAGGCCGATTGCCACCTCGGCAACAGAAATGTTAGTGTTGTTCTCCAACAAATAATACAAAAGTTCTTTCTTACTCATTAAGCTCTCCCTCTTTTTCCCTCATCCCACCAATTCTCTTGCCATGCAATACTTGCTGACGGAAGAATTTAGTAGTCTTGCGGTGCTGATCGCATCCTTGATAAACTGCGGAAGCACCTGATCGTATTTTACCTCCAGCACCATAACAGGCTCCCTTAGAAGGGGTGTCATTGGAAGATCGCTGTCGTAAATCCTGTCCGAAGCTGCTGCCCTGATATTCTTATCGAAGGTAACTCTCACATTGTGCTCCGGATAGACATATGCTTCCCTCTCGTAATCCACAATTGTTTTGGGTGTATAGATTCCCGTTTCCATGATATTCTTAGCCTTGCGTGCAACAGTGTCTGAATAATTATCCAGGGTCTCATAGTCTCCTGCAATCAACCGTTCCGCAACATCTCTGTCGATAGTCAGAGATTCCTTCAGCATATATTGATTATAACGATTTTTGATCTCAAGCTTGGCCGCATCCGCCTTGGTATTATAGATTCTGATACGGATTTTCTTTCTCATCTCGATTCCGGCCACCTTGGTTACGTAATCGTTATTGTCAGCGGAATCAAAATACAAACTTCGTATGTAATACTCCCCCTTATCCTCCATATGAGGGTCCGGAGTCATGATTCCGGAAAGCAGTCCCTTTAAATAATGATACTCCCCAAGACTAATGTAGAATTTCCACTCGCTACGATATACCTTTAAAACATTCTCGCTCATGGACACCTCTACCTTCTTCCAAGGAATCTGTACATATGGTAGATTGCCACTGCATTCCTCGTCAGGATGAAGTGCTTGGCAAAAAGTCTTCTTGACTCAAGCTCTGCAATCCTAAGCGCACTTCGAAGCTTTTCATTGTTACAGATTTCCCGGATCAAAGCCAGTTTCCTGGACTTATCCATATCTGCCTTATTACTTATCTGTTTAAGGTTAGTGGATACAAGCTTTACATACAATTCTGAAAAACTCTTTTTCTGCTTTTCATTGTCATCATATTTATCGCAGTACTTAAGCGCATTTTCATAAAAGCATGTGACAGAATCAAAATATCCGTCCACATATTTGGTTATAAGACTTCCTGAGCTTCTGACATAATATACGTAATATCTCTTACTGTTCACGGCAATTGTCTTAGCATGCTGCAACATTCTGGAAGCAAAAATTATGTCCTCGTAGATCGGATATTCCGGAAGAAATTCCAGCTTGTTTTCCCTTAGAAATTCAAGCTTATAGAGCTTGTTCCAGGGCGCATTGAAAATCTCATGCTTGATGGTCTTCCCCAAATACTTGTGGAAAAACTCCTCCCCTGAGCCCACAAAATCCCCTTCGTAGGCATTTTCCTTCTTATCATCTGTGTCCACGTTGTAATACCAGAAGTTATACATAACAACGTCAGCATCAGATTCAAGTGCTATCCTGATATTATCGGCAACAAGATCCTCTGTGATATCATCATCAACATCAACATATACGACATAGTCACCTGAAGCCCTTTTCGTACCTGCGTTTCTGGCGGCACTAAGACCTGCGTTCTTTTGATGGATAACCACAAATCTGTCATCTTCCGCGGAAGCCTTGTCGCACATTGCGGCGGTACCGTCACTACTTCCGTCATCCACCAGCACAAATTCCAGATTGTCATATGTTTGTGCCTTCAGGTTCTTCACACAGGAATCTATGTATTTCTCTCCGTTATAAACCGGAACTACTATACTTACCTTAACACTCATGAAATCTCCCCATTATAACTTCCCGCCTGCCACGGGAATCTTCACGGTAAAAGTGCTGCCCCTGCCAAGGTCCGAATCACACCATACCTCGCCTCCATGCTGTGTAACTATACTCTTTACAATTGACAGCCCAAGGCCGCTTCCTGACTCGCCGGAAGGAGTCCTTGCTCCCGAAACTCTGTAAGTTCTGTCAAATATATATGGAAGAGACTCCTTTGGAATCCCCTGCCCATTGTCCTTCACATAGAAGAAAGCCTCGTTCCCTTCCATTCCCGCTCCAAGGGTTATGGTACTTCCCTCCTCGGTATATTTTCTTGCATTGGTAAAAAGGTTATCCAGCACTCTACAGAACTTGGAAACATCTATATTGACCGTAGCCTCCAAATCTTCAGGAACCTCCAGCCTTAGATCATAGGCCGCATATTTCTCATCTACTTCCAAGGCAAAAAAATATTCCTCCAGAAACTGTACAAGAGGAACAACCTGAAGGTCAAACTCTTCTCTGCCACTTTCTATGCAGGTCATGTAGTACAGATCGTTTACCAATACCTCCAAGGTCCTTAACCTTACATCCAAAAGGCTTAGCATAGCCTTTCTGTCCTCGGAAGGCATATCGCACTGACCGTCTTTACTCTTTTCTCTCATATAGTCCACTGTGCTTCTGATAGCGGTAAGAGGTGCTCTGAGATCATGGGAAATGTTCTCTATCATAAGAGTTCTCTCATGCTCAGCTTCCTTGAGCTTTCTGTTTGCCTCCAATAACTTGGCAGAAAGCTCTGCCACTGTATCACTTGCGACAGAGGGCTGCTCGAATTTCTTTTTAGTACTCATAATCTCCCCGAATCTTATGCTTACTTGATATTTACTTTCTAAGCTTCACCAGCTTGTAGCCCTTGGACCATACCGTCTCGATAAAATTATCAACACCGGTCTGGTTCTCAATCTTTTTCCTGAGCCTTGAAACATTAACCATCACATTACGCCTGTCGGTCTCGATATAACTGCCCCACAGCTGCGTTCCGATTTCCTCAAAGGTGATCTCTTTACCTACGTTCTTGGCAAGAAACAGGAGGAGATCATATTCCTTGTTGGAAATTGGAATCTCTTCCCCTTCATAGAAAAGCTTGTGTCTCTCTTTATCAATATAAAAGGGATTTAAATCTATCATTACGCTGGATTTTTCTTTTTTAGCAGAGGCCATGCTCTTTCGAACATGAGAGTTCATCCTGACATACAGTTCTCTAAGGCTGTAGGGTTTTTCTATGTAGTCATCGCCGCCTGCCTCGAACCCCTCAACCTTGTCGTCTTCGGAAACCTTTCCTGACAGGAACAGAACAGGTACATCTGTAACCTCTCTTATCTGTCTGCACAGTGAAAAGCCATCAATGTCAGGCATCATAACATCAAGGAAAATGCACTGAGGCTTGAATCTCTTTACCAGTCCCAGTGCTGCCATGGCATCGCTGCAAACTTCCACTTTGCAGTCCTTTTCCTCAAAGAATCTCTTATTAACCTCTAAAACTTCAAGATCATCATCGATCATAAGAATCTTAATCATAACCCCTCCGGTTATCAAACAGCCACATCACTCATTTTCTTATCAACAATCTGAATCTCCCTGTCACAGTACTGGAGAACGGACCTTCTATGTGTAATAAGAAGACATGTTGGTGAAGGATTCCATTTCCTGATTCCCTCAAGAACACTGAGCTCCGTACTCTCATCAAGAGAAGAAGTTGCCTCATCCAGTATAAGGAACGGTGCACGCCTTACAAGTGCCCTTGCGATGGCAATTCTCTGGGCCTGTCCCTCGGAAATACCAACACCCTTCTCTCCTATTACAGTATCTACCCCATCAGGAAGCTCCATGACAAAGTCATAGGCAGATGCACTCTTAAGTGCGACAATTACCTCTTCATCGCTGGCGTTCTTATTGCCCATAAGGATATTGTCCTTAATCGTTCCTGAAAAGAGTGTATTGCCCTGGGGCACATAGGAGATAAAGTTACGGGCATCGGGACTTGCGGGCATCTCCTCTCCCTTTTGGTTATAAAAGGTGATATTACCCTTGAACTTCTGAGTAAAGGCCATTATCAGCCTTACCAAAGTAGTCTTTCCAATTCCGGATCTGCCTACAATTGCTGTAAATTCGCCTGGTCTGAACTCAATGTCGGCATCCTCAAATACCAGCTCATCAGTATATCCAAAGGACACCTTGGACACCTTGACACCCACCGACTCCGGATAAATGCTTCTTCCAAGATATTCCTCCTTTGGAAGAGCCTGGAGCTCAATAATACGCCCTGCTGAGGCCAGCATTCCGATGATCCTTGGCACCAGCTGTGCAAGTCCAAGCACCGGAGATTGGATTCTGTTTACCAGAGTAAGAAAAACAGTCATTGTACCGTATGTGATGCTTCCTCTTGCTATGCAGACAGCTCCCCAGGCAAAAGCAACAATATATCCGAATTGGAAGGAAAGTCCCATTACCGTAGACGCAAACAGGTTTGTCCTGTTCTTCTTAAGTACCCAATAGATTCTCTCATCACGAAGCTGGGTAAGTCGCTCCTCTGAATAATCCTCCAGGCAAAAACTCTTCTCAATAAGAATATTGGCCAGTGACTCCTGCATAAAGGATCTGTACTTGGACTCTGTCTGCTGAACTTTGATCGTAAGATACTTGAGCTTTCTTCCAAGCCAAACGCTTGCAAGCATTGCAACCGGTGCAACCAACAATGCGAAAAGTGCAAGTCGAAGGTCATAGTATGCCAGAGTGAAGAAGGTAACAACCAGTTCAACAAACAGCTTTATAATAGTTGGTATTGTTCTGGAAATACCGTCCGACACAGCTCCCACGTCACTGGTAAGTCTTGTCATAAGGTCTCCGGTATGATACTTGGAAATATCAAGCCAGCTGGTATCCAGCATCCTTCTATATACCTTTTTCCTGATACCAAAGCCAAACTTCTCATATACAACTACGGCAATCAGTTCACTGACAACGGAAAGAGCCTGACTGGCCAGGATAATGATCACATACAGTGCAATTATTGACCACAGCTCAGATATCTTACCACCGGAAGCCTTATCTATCAGCTGTTTACCTATAACCGCCATTCCGACGGAAGTAAAAGTTGCTATTAGGTCAAAGAAAAGAAGTAATGACAACTGCGGAATGTATGGCCTGGTATACTTCATGACCCATACAAAATATCTACCAGCATCATCTCTTCTGTTCCAATAATGCTTTATCTTTTCAATCTTACCCATCTTACTTTTTAACCCTCGCTCTAAATCTGTCTACTATAGCATATCCGTCTGCAGCGCCGTTACCTCCGGTGACATAAACCTTACCCACACGTATCCAGGCATGGGCCACCATCTTCTTGTTTTCATCCAGCTTGCACCCCAGATAAAGAGTGGATTCTACGCCCTTTTCAGCCAGAAGTTTCTGGGCTGTAAGGGCCCTTACAAGACACTTGCTCTCCCACCTGGTTTTACTGCAGACCTGGTTCACTGCATAGGAAACTTTCCTGCAAAAACGGTATTCCTCCGGAGTGGCTTCATAGGAGGATTCTTCCCCCTCTATTCCCCACTTTTTATTAAGCTTTTTGGTGTCCGCATATAACATCTGAAATCTGTATCTTGCAGATAATACCCAGGCTTTCAGGGTTATTGCCTTGTGTTCATTGTACCTGATGAACCGGTACGTTCTACCTATGATTCCCATATATCTTTACCTTTCAATCCTGTCCCATGTCAGGAACCTCATCACAAATTATAATCGATTTATTAAAAATTTATAAAAAAATTACAGTTTTGATAGATTTCTTTACTATAAAAAAAATACGCATTATCCTTTACTTATAAATTCTAAAGGAGGAAGCTAATATGAAAAATTGGAACGCACCTGAAATTAAAGAACTTACTCTCAGCAGCACAGAAGCTGGTCACGGACACGGCCATATGGATTGGGAGTTCAAGGATCAGTGGGGCAACGTATTCCAGAGCCACAGCGGAACTGATTATAATGTTGATCACAGAGAGAATCGTGAGCCTGTAGACGAGCCATAATTCAGGTATTAGGTTTTCAAGTCGCATGTTTTACATGCGACTTTTTTCTTTGGTCAGAAACTCATTAAGAGTCAAAATTCTTAACAAATTGTCGACATCATCTTCTTCAAATGATTTCTTCGAAAGAAGCTGCAATACCTTATCCTTGTTAAGATATTTCCATAAAACATCCACCAATTCCTTGTTCAAATATTCTTTTCCAAATTGGTTTATCCTATATGTGGCATCAGCGCCCTGAAGTCCTCTCTTTTTAAACTCAAGTCTTACTTTATCCGGAATAATATCATCCAGATAACCTCTCACCAGTCGCCTGTCCAATCCATTATCGCAAAACTCCGATTCAGGCATTCTCATAACCAATTCAACAAGCCTTTTATCAATTGTCGGGTCCTTTAAAATTATTCCGTGAAATAATCCTATCTTAGTATTAAAAATACTCTTGTTTTGGGTGGTTCCTTTATCTGTAATGCTTCGCTTGATTTCCTTATCATTCACAATAAAATGATATCCAAAACGCTTTCCATGCTTTTTAAAGAGCCGGTTCATTCCATGTTTGCGGAGCATTTCTCCTTTAATATATTCTGAATCCATATAATCCAGGTAATCTTTTTTTATGCCAATATCCTGAAATAATCTGCCTGACAATTCGGCTAATGTAACATTAAAAAGTTCCTTTCTGGAAATTCCATGAACGAAACCAAAAGCTGCCAATTGCCTCTTTGCCTCCATAAATCGAAGATGCCTAAGTTCATAATAAACTCTGGAAAGCACATGGCCACGTGATATGGTCGTATTTCCTCCCTGGCCAAGAAGAAGCACTTTACACCCCTTGCCCTTCGCCTTCTCCAAGATATCATCTATCCAGACTGCATTTCGCATCGCCTTAACAGGTACTTCCATAAAATCCACAATTCTGTGAAGCTCTGTCAGTCCGCTTTTTCCTTCATAGTGGTCAAATTCATGCTGTATATTACTATACTGTTCAAGAAAGGTTTTTACTCCCTTTGTTTCGTCAGTCACCACAGTCCAATCATATTTGCTGTTAAAATCAGAAAGCGGAACTGAAGTAAAGCCGTAAAGCTTTCTTCCATCTTCTTTGAGGATATTTGCAGCAACTCCCGAAACAGAAGTTGAATCAAGTCCGCTACTGATTGTGGCAGCAAGTGGAACATCTGTATCCACAGCATCCCTAACACACTCAAAGAATGTATCTCTAAAAAGTTTCCTATATTCATCAGGCTTTAATTTTAACTTAGGAAGTTTTTCAGGATACCAATAGCATTCCTCTTTTGAATATAGTTCTCCTGACTCTTTATGCTTTATATGCACAAAGCTTCCCTGAGTTACCTGTTGTATATTTTTATAAGGCGTTTCCCCGGGATAATAGCACAACTGAGGTGAATCATCTGCCTCACAGGCCACGATCCATCTATCATTTATTTCACGATACTGATTGGATAAAACATCAACAATAGGCGATGTAAGAGTTGAGAAGATAATTCTTCCATCACAGCAAAAATAATTAATACATCTGCTTCCCATATGATCTGCAAAAAGAAAGAACTCATTCTTTTTCACATCAAAAACAGCAATTGCAAAAGCACCGATAATATGGTTAACAAATTCTTTATTCCAGATAAGCCATGAAAGATAAGCAAGATTGCCATCCGGTTCTTTTTCCAGTGCTTCCATAGAGGCTATGCCACTTTCAGAAAGTTCTTTCAGAAGCTTTTTTCGTCCACTTAGAACTATATCCGCTGTAAAAATATAGCCTTTATCATTGTCCCTGATAGGCAGTACTTCCTTTTCTGCTCTGCTGCCATAATATTGAAGGCCACAAGCAAAAAAGCCTCTATCAAAGCAGCACTCGTCATATCTGTCAATGGCATACTTTTCATAAGTACTTTTCATTTTAGTAGCGAATTCATTATTTTCTTTTTCACCTTCATAAGATCCGTTAAGATCGATCATTCCCCAAATTGCTGACATACTCTATTCCTCTCTTGTAACGGAAATAATAATATAATCTACAATCTCATCTTTAGTATTCTTTTCAAGTGGTCGGAAAATTTTGTGTATCTTTGCCTCAGAAGCCAATTTTACGCATTTAAAGACATCTGATGGTTCAAGTCGAAATAATCCCTCATACAATTCCTTTAAAAATAGGTTATCAATAATAGCCTTTAAGGAATCTTCCCCTGTGATATCCTCAATTTCCAAAGTTTCTCCCATATAAGGAGCAATCATATAGATATCTGATACTTCCATACCCTCTTTTACAAAAATACTATTTCTGTCAAGAGCAAACTTATCCTTTTCTTCGTCAATATACCTGAGGGTATCTAAATTCAGCCCCTTCTCTAAAGCAGCATCTCTGCAAAGCTTTTGCTCAGGAAACCCCGGATAGGCCAATGTTTTACCGGTAACCTTATCAATATCAATAACAGAAATGTCATCCGCCAGAAGCTTTGCTCCTCTATCTATTACCCCCATGGCTGTCGTCGACTTACCGGAGCCGCTGCCACCACATATGATAATCGCCTTATTTCCAACAGCAAGTGTACTCCCGTGGATAGCGATTTTTTTCCTCTGAGTCATAGCAATAGCAAGACTGTTGCCAAGTAAATAAGACTGAGCTTCCTGATACTTAATATCCGAACATTTGACACATTTCATGACTGTTTTCCCATTTTGAGTTTCTATCTCAAAATGTCCTGCGCTGTTATCAAACCATATACCGTTTTCTGTAAGGTCAAAGTACTTCCCGGAAGCTTTGATTTCCTCGAAAGATCTTGATAAAGCATCACTATTTTCCACATAGATCTCAATTTCTGTGTTTTCTTCCGGAAAAGGCTCTACCGGCAGAAGCTGTGGGAATTCAATATTCGATTGTGCTACTAATCCATACACCTGATAATAATACATAATACCTCTTACTTATTTGAAAGCAGTTCAACTATCTTTTTATATGTTCTCTCACAGCTGTTCTTGTCGTTGAATGCAAAGATTCTGTCCATGCGATCTTTGTATACTTCATCTGAAGCGCATCCTTTATCAGCCATTTCGATAAGCATATTGGCCAAGATGCTATAGTCTTTTACTACCGGACCAAAGCCATCCTTCTCATAATCAAAGAAGCCCTTCTTGGTAAATGGATTGTTTTTGTAATACTCATCACCATCAAACTGATAATATATTATGCTCTTTCTAAGATAAGCAAAATCAAAAATCGCAGAAGAATAATCCGTTACTATTAGTTCAGCTTCAGAATACATCTTGTTATACGAATCGGTATAAAAGCTGCAGCAAGCGTTATCCGGAAATAAGTCTCTTCGCCATTCTATTTCAGGATGAAGTCTCAGACACAGCTTATAACCTCTTTTTGCCAATTCATCACTGAGTCTTTTATCTTCCATTATCGATTTAATTGTTTTGTAATACTTGGAATCCATAAATTCCTCGTCAGATAAAGCTGAAAGATATGCTCTCCAGGTAAATTCTACAACTATAATTTTCTTAGGATCATTATTCAAATAATCAAATCTTGTAAGTCCGGTAAGCCACAGATGATCCTCGTCAATCACAAAATCGTCTCTCAGCATATAATCTCTTTCCTGTCTTGAAGAAGTTATCATATAAAAATTCTCGTGAGATGCAGGATTGATCATTCTGGATATATCATTTGCTGCAACACCATGCTGCAAAAAAATCTGCGGTGTCTCCCTGTGACTCTCCATATGGATCAGCTGAGAACTGCAATGGCAATCTGCAACACATAGAAGCAGCTTATATAAAAATGAATCATATTGTATCACTTTCCCTATCTGCATCAGCCTGTCATAATCTTTACTTTCCTTACCTAACGCAAAAACAGCATTAACCCTTTTGTCCTGAAGGTACTTAAAGAAAGCCTCTCCGTTATCCCCTGCAGATACTCTTCTGTCACTGATAAGCCAAATGTTCCTGCCATAAAAAGGCCTCAATACATTCCTTATCAGCTTAAATACAGTCTGTTTTGCCTTAAGTCCTATGCCCCCCATTGCAATTCCTTCTTTTCTTACATTTAATCATTAAATATGGTTTGCTTCAGAAACTGAATGTCATTTTCGTATCCATGAAAGTCACAAACGGAATAATCTCTTGCAAGCATGTCATTAACAGCTTCCTCCAGACCACCGAGGTTTTCTAAAAAGAATAAATATCCCGAATCCTCAAAAGTCTTAAATGCTTCATACACTTTGAAATGGTTATTGCCTATAACAATACAAGGAGTCTTTGTAATAAGTGCAAATATCATTCCATGCAGCCTGTCCGTAACAACCAGTCTTGAGCGCCCCCACAATCTCCACTTACTCTCCAGAACAGCTTTTCTGTCAGATTTACGGATATTTCTGTTTGTGCAGGTGTCAGTAACAAATACATCATCCTTTTTTTCGCATATATCAATTATGAACTTCTTCTGCCCTGACGACAGTGTTCCTTCCTTATCGGAACGAAGACATGCCACTATGCCTTTTCTATTATCGGAAGCAAACTGCGTTGCATCAAAAAATGATACTGTATCATGAATAAGCTGAACATTTACATCAAAGTTATCCCGCATAAAATCATAGGATTTTTTGTCTCTGGCAAATAACGTTATGTCTTTGCAACGAGATATCATCTGCCTGTCTTTTACCAATGCTTTTTTTCCTTCTTCAGTATCAGCAAAAAAGCATGTCTGAGGCATTACAATGATCTTGTTCTTCTTAAATCCGGAATATACTTTTCCTCTGTAAACCTGCGCGAATTTATACAGATTGCCAAAATTACCGCCCCCTTGGCAAATAAAAACATCATCCGGGCCAAGGTGCTTCTTCAATGCGCTGATGGGCCTGTCTATATTCCACTGATCAGTTGCAAAAAACTGGTAGTCCTTGTGTTCCTTGCAAAAATCCTCCAAAATTTGTTCAGCCACATAAGCAATTGCATGATCACCAAGATTATCAAAGCAGGGCAGTTCAAAATACACAATTCGTTTTGAAGCTCCGTTAGAGAGTTCATACCCTTTATTTTCAAGAATAAAACTTATTCGTTTCCTTATCTTGCGCTTAACAGTAAATATTGAATTAATATACTTTTTCACAGAAGAATAAAACTTATAATATGTTTCATTTCGTAAATAGACAAATATAAGTTTCTTATCTTTTTCAGAAATATATGGATTACTGAGGAATTCCTCTTTATTCCGCTCTATATATTCCTGTGTTGCCTTCACATCTGCTAACGAGTCATCACTATATCCGCTTGTGATATTCGAAAAAAGATATGGAAGGAGCCTCGCCTGTGCCTTAAGATACAAGTCGTCATACCCTTTTTCCTTAAAATACGAACAACGCTCTATCTGACCCAAACATGAAGCATGACAGCCTTTATGCCACATTTGCTTTGATTTGTTAAAAGAGATACTGTCATCCCTTATAAGATAGTAATAAAGATAATATGGTATCTTGACTATTTTACTTGCTTTATCAAAAAGCAGATAGGTAGTCGCTATATCTTCATAATTTCTTCCATCCGGATATCTTACACCGTCAAACAGTTCCGATCGATATAGTTTGCCCCATGCATAACTCTTGATCTCATTATCTTCAACCAGTTTTAACAATGCATCCGCGCTGTTATAAACAATCTCTTCATCACAGATTATGTCAACTATAGACAGTTTATCTTTCTTCTCCTGATAATTGGAACAAACCGAAATATCGGCTCCTGTTCTGATTACTGCATCGTATAGTTTCTGCACATAATCCCTGTGAACATAGTCATCACTGTCAATACAGACAACCCATTTTCCTTGCATCACATCAAGAGCTGCATTTCTCGCACTTGATAACCCTCCGTTAGGCTTATGGATAACCCTGATTCTGTCATCCCTTTTGGCATATTCGTCGCAGATAACTCCGCACCTATCCGGTGATCCATCGTCAACAAGGAGTATCTCCAGATTCTTATAACTTTGGGTAAGCACAGATTCCATGCACTTGTCTATGTAGTTTTCAACCTTATAAACCGGTATTATAACCGTTATCAGATCCTGCATTATTTTCTTATGTATCCCTTAACCTTACGTATAATATTCTGCGCACCCTCAGTCTTGTAATAAACAGAAACAAAGATCATGGTGCATATTACTCCTACAATTGCGCCCTTAACAAAAAGGGTAAACCAGTTATCAACATAAAACTTCGATGAAACAAAATATACTGTTCCCACTACTGCCACTGACAGAAGTAAGTTTTTCAGCATATCCAGGAAGTACGATCTGGCACTTCTCTCAAAATATTCCCTGAATAAGAGCTTTGGCTCATACCAGAAATAGGTAGTAAGTCTTGCTATAGCTGATGCAAAGATAACTCCTGCAACACCTATTAGTTTGCCCAATACAACAGATAAAACTATATTCTCAATGGTGGCTACCAACATAATGTATTTAGTCTTCCTATACAGTCCCGATGCATCTCTGTAGCTCCACAGGGGCTGAAGAGCGCAGGCAAGGAATGTGTTCAGTGACACAGCAATTACCAGTAGCATCGGCAGTCTGTGGCTGTCGCCCAGCCATATTCTGACAAGGTCATCTGCCATAATACAGTAACAGGTGGTGATGATACCGCAGAAGATAAAGCTCATGGACTGTATACTCTGAAATACCTGATATCTCTTCTCCGACTTCTCACTGGCAATGACATTACCTATACTGGCAGTCATGGCAGAGAATATGATCTGTTCAATAAGAAGAAGCTTATGGCTCAGCATCAGATAGTTAGAATACAATCCAACCATAGCGGTACTGATAACCATCGAGATGATGATATTATCAGTCGCGGAAAAGACTGTTGTAGAAACCTTGTAGATAAACACAGATTTCATGTTGTCTACAATACTGTCCTTAAGCTGCTTGTCCACTCCTCGTTGTACCTTAAGGTTCCTGATATAGGGATACTCACTCTCGGCTTTTTTGGATGCGATGAGATTGTTGATAATCCCCATTCCGGTACCTATGGCAAGATACAATATATAATTCCTGAAAAAATAAAGTACAAGAATCTGAAGAACCACCTTAACAAAATTGGTAACCATTCGGATATTGGTAACTTTGTAATTCTTCTGATCCGCCGTAAGAAGCGTCGTCTTGTATACAAAAAGATAAGATGTGACAACTCCCGCAAGAGAAAAGAGATAATAAATCTCAAGATGATCAATGTCCTTCTCTGTATTAACAATGAATCGCAAAAATGGTATACAACATAGCCCCAACCCAAGAACCGCTAAGGCAATGGTATTGTATATCTTTTTGTAGAACGTCACCAGTGATCTGATCTTGTCCTCATCATGCTCCGCCAAAGGCTTGTAAAAGCTATATGCCATAGCTGTCGAAAATCCAAGATCCGCCATGGACAGAAGTGTCAGTACATCCCCGAAAATACCGTTAAGACCAAGATACTCATCACCCAAAGTCCTGATAAATACAGTTCTTGAAACAAAGCTAAGAAGCATGCTTGTAAACTGATATATAAAGCCCATACTCATATTCTGGACTGTACGTTTAGATCTGCTTGCGCTCATTTTACTCCCCAATGATCATTATTTTCTGAAATTCAGATTAAGGCGGTGATACATGTCCAGCATGCGATCAACTTCCTTTTTGTCTGCTCCCTCAAGCTCTTTTCTGTGATTTCTTGATTCCTTGCTGCAGGCAGCTGTTAAGGCTCTTACAATCCAGGCTCCCGGAAGAAGAAAGGGCATTTTCTTAAGGCAGGGATATTTCTCCTGCATGAACTTAAGAGAAGGGAAATAGTAGTGAAGCTTAATGCTCTGTCCCTCCTGTGATACCTCCTTGGCAAGCTGGCTCCATACACCATTCTCGTTCTTGCCGTAGATTCCGCTGTCAATCATGTACGCAAAAAGGCTCTCGAAGAACTCAGGGCACTCCTTATTATCCATCCAGATATAGGCAAGCTCCCTCATATGCTCTTCGAAGTCCTTAATTCCAAGCTTTTCAAGCTCACCAACAAGATAAGCATTGTCCATCTTATCTCCAAGCTTATTTCTGTATACATATATATCCAGAAGATTTCTTACACCGCATCCTGTCTCGAAGAAGTGCTTGGACATATGAGAGATCATGTAGATATAGAAATCCTCAGGGCTAAACTCATAAGTATACTCAGTGCCTTCCTTAAGCTTAGCCTTAAAATTGTCCTTGAAATACACATGCTGCTTGTGATCTGCATTTTCATCAAACAGGCACCAGTGAACCTCCACATAAACCTTACTAGGATCAGTAAAGATCATATGATGCTTGATAAGGCCATGATTTGTGTAGCCCAGTTTTTCCATTACAGCAGCTGCCTTATCAAGACTCTCATCATAGACAACCAGGTCTATATCACTCATCTCTCTCATCTCAGGAGACGGATAGAGGCTCTTAGTAACAGCTCCCTTAAGAAGTTGATGCCGAATGCCTTCCTTCTCAAATTCTGCGGTTATCCTATTTGCAGACATCATCTGTGTAAAGGTCTTAAAGGTACTTAGCTTAAGATAATCCTTTGCCCTCTGAGCAGTCTCTTCATCAAGCTCAAGTTTAAGCAGCGAACTTGCTATCGGATATTGCATCTGTCCGGTTACTGCTATATCAAGAAGCTGCTTTGCTGTCAGCTCCTTAGGTATATCCAAGGGTTTTCTTTTTTCAAAGCATGCCCTTATTAATTCACTTGTATATGTTCGTATGATTGAATAATTACTGTCCATCATTGGTTTCCACACCTTGTTGCTCTGTACTTACCTGCTCGCCCACATTTTGAGCAGCATCCCCTGTCATAGAGTCTGTATCTGTGTTATCTGCGTCTTCTCCGGAATCCTCCAAAGTCTCTTCGCCTTCCTCTTCCGATTCTTCCTGCTCTTCGTCATCAGCATCATCGGTTGCCCCAAGCAGCTCCATTTCTCTGATATACTCCAGGTCCCCGCCCTTTTCGGCAAGTTCCTTGGCATAGAAGGTTATATAATCAGGTCTATTTTCAAAATAGCTCTTGATTGAATCGATATCTTCTTTGTACTGAGAATCTTTGTAGCTTCCAGTAAACCTCATATAGGTTTCCACGGCAGGTTTCCTCATAAGCTCAGATACTTCATCCAAAACTGTATTGACATTCTCTGTTGAGAATCTCTCAGTCGCCATACTGTTCATGGTGTCTTCAAGCTGTTTGCAGAATTCCTTGTTCATGAGAAGTGACTGAAACAGCTTGTCCATTCTGAGAGGCCCATGCATAAGTGTATCAATGGATGCCGTTCTGTTACTGGCATTTCCCATAGAATTGCCTATTGGATAATTCATTATCCATCTCCAGCGACCGTCATTGTAGCCGGTTCCTCCGGAATCAACAGTTCTCCACATAGTACCTTTAGTAGTTCCGGGGCCGGTATATCCTATATAGACACGTGCACAGACATATTCTATATAATTGTCCATATCCATCATCGTTTTTGCTTTGTTGTAATTCTCATCAACGCTCATGTCATTTTCAGTGATAAATCTGAACATCTCCAGGAAGTTGGCCTGATATGCTGCCTTCTGTCTTACTATAACATCGCCTTTTACATCATAATTTCTGACGAAATAATTGGCATTAAGTGGAGCCTTCATAAGGTATACTCCCCAAAACTCGCCGTCAATGAACAAATAGCAAGGTGACATATCCAGAGTTCCAACCTTTGAATCCTTAAGAATCCTGCTAACAAAAAGGTCCTTTGCTTTTAATGTCTGGTCATCTATATAAGTCTGTAGGATCAGCGATCCATCTTTTCCTATATAGTCCATAATCGAGGAACCGGCAAATTCGGAAGGGTCTCCCACATTCAGTTCTAACCCCTTCTGCCTTGACCCAATTTCAACATCAGAATAAATCTTAACGGTTCCATTCTTTACCAGAGTCTTATCCTTAGTTGTCTCATAGAATGCCACCTGCCCGTTCCTTTCCCATCCATTTAAATAATTTGCATAGGAGTTTGGACTATCCTCACCGCTGATGATTGCATCTTCTCTGGCTCTTCCCGGAACGTAAATTCCGTTGAAATAATCAAACAGATCCTCGGGGTTGGCTGTCAATGATATTACCGGAATATCTGCATAAGCGGAATCATTTGCAAATCCAATAAAATACTCCTGAATCGCAGATCCGGTAACCTTACCTGAACCATCTACAGTTATGGCTCTTACAATCATTCCTGCATCAACGGTATAAGGATTATAACCTGTCTTATTAAGATATCCAAAACCAAGTCTGGAATATACGTATTTTCTTCCGCTCTTGTTGCTGATAGTAAAAGCACCTGTATATTCTGTTGACTCTGTAGTCGGCTCGGTTCCATCGGTTGTGTAATAAATCTTCTCTCCGCTTTTTGCTGAAAGCGAAAGAGAAAATGCACTGTCATAGAAACCTCCGGGAGTAGAAAAACCAATTCCTTCAACATAAGAGTATTCTTCTTCTGTGAGTTCTTCTACATTATCAGTACCCTTGGTGGCTTCCATATATCCGATATTGTAATTCACATTATTGGTAACACCATAGCTTGATGAACCGGAGAGCTTTGGAATGATCATTGAATCAAGAAGCTTCCCCTCCTTGTCTGTGAGGCTCATAACATTATAATCCGAGGCGCCAGGATTCTTACCAATATTAAACACAAGATATCCCGTTGCAGCTATAGTGGTTTCATCTGCGATAACAGCCGCCTTTTTGCCGGAAATATACATCATCGCACCGGAAATATCAGCAATATCTGAGCCCTCATTATATAGCTCAATCCAGCCGTCGGCATTTACTTCGCTTATCCTTACTGAATCAATGGCAGCTTTTTCGGACACAACAGTCAGATTGTCCTTTTTACTGTCGTTAATAAGCCTTTCCGATATCTGTTTGTCATGGGTTCTGGTTGTATACACTATAAATATCAAAAGAATCAGTGACAAAACACTAAGGCATATGATAACCCAATCCTTCATTGTAGCTTTTTTCTTTGCCTCAGGATTCATTTGCTCAGCCTCTTGCCTAGACTTCTTGATATCTCTGGCAATCTGTCTGGCCTCAAGTTTTGCTTCCTTCTCGGCCTTTTTCGCTGCTTTTTTTTCTTCTTTGAGTTCCTTGGCACTCTTAGCGGTTGCGGTCTTAACCGTAGCTTCCTTCTTTGGTTCTCCCTTCTTTGGCTCTTCCTTCCTGGATTCTTCTACCTTGGATTCTTCTACCTTGGGTTCTTCTACCTTGGATTCTTCTACCTTGAGTTCTTCTACCTTGGATTCTTCTACCTTGGATTCTTCTACCTTGAGTTCTTCTACCTTGAGTTCTTCTGCCTTGGATTCTTCTACCTTGGGTTCTTCTACCTTGGATTCTTCTACCTTGGGTTCTTCTACCTTGAGTTCTTCTACCTTAGTCTCTGCAACCGGAGTTTGAACCTTATTCGCCTGTTCCTGATTTCTCTGTGCTTTTGCTACGTATTTTTTCTTATTCTTACTCATTTCTCTCTATCCCGTCTTATTATGCCCAGTATCGCCATAACAATGGAAGCTATTACCGCTCCGATCATCGTACCGGAAACATTAGTCACTAAATCGGTTATCTCAAATATTCCTCTTTTGGTCACAAGCTGAAAGAATTCAATTGTAAAGCTTGTAAGAAATCCGGTGATGGTAACCATCAAAAAAGCTTTGATCTGTTTATCACCGGGTCTTTTAAGTCTCAGCAAAAATCCCCAGGGCACAAAAAGAATCACATTCAGGATACTGTATACCGCCTGCTTCACCATATACCATCCGCCCCTTATAGACCCCAGGTTCAAATGAATGGATATATTTCCGGATCTTGATCCGCCCTCTCGTCTAAACAGAGTTATCATCAGAATCACACCGGCATAGCAGATAGTACAAAAAGTCAGTATCATTTGACCCTTAGTCGCTTTCTGTCCCGTTTTCATAAGGACTGCCTTGGCGATCACAAGGCACAACAGTGCCACCAAGATCAAAAGGATGATATCGCTGAAATAGATTCCACGAATCTGCTCGGATATTAAATTAACCATCATGCTATAATAATCGTTTACACTCATTTTTACAGCTCAGGAAGCTTTTCCCCTCTCTGTTGTGCAATCAGACACCCGTAAAAAGGAATACCCTGATTTAACTTCTTGTATCTGTTCTTCCTTACCATAATCTGGACCTTGTCAAAGATCCACTGATTTCCGGAGAGCAATGACTTGATCCTGCCCTTCAGGGTCTTGGATCTATCTACCTTGATCTGCCATTCACCTGCACACAGATGCACTGCGTAGTGATTGCCAAGGAGCTTGCCAATCTCAAAAAACTCCTTAGGGTAGATAACAAAATCTCCCATATCCTGATACTTGTTTCCAAGTTTGAATTCCGGATAATGCTTCAGAATGTAGTAGGTATGATAATAATTGCTGGTGGCATATCCCCTGACTAAGAGTTCTCCGTTTTCGCCTTCTGTGAAAACCTTTCCCCCTCTTGCCTTTTCCCTGGATACGATCACGGATCTGTCATACATATCAAGAAGCCCCTTAATATAAGAATTCCCCTTTTCACTTCCGATAATGGCAGTTCCCACTGAACAATCAAAAATGAAATTCAAAAAAGCAGTATGCTTAAGCAGCGGATCGAAGCTTTTATTTATCTTTACATCCGTATCCAGATATATACCGCCGTATTCATACACAGCCTTGAGTCTGTAATAATCTCCGATAAAACCAAGCTGCCTGTCTGCATAAGTCTTTCTGACAAAATCATTTTCATCGAAGCTGCAGTTGGATTCATCCCATCTCATAACGGTGTATCCCTCAAGCTTCTCCCAGGAATCAAGACATTTCTGAAGATCCGGCGGAAGTGGTTTTCCTCCGAACCAGCAGTAATGAATTATCTTGGGAATCCTGTCCCCAGCTTCAGGCTTTATTGTTTTTAATTCTTCCGGATCAGATGTTTTCTTTAATAACGACATTGTAGAAGTTCCCCTTTTTTTCAAGCAGCTCCTTGTCAAATCTGGTGCTTAGCTTGTGAATCCCCGTTGTCTTTTTTAACATTTCCCATTTATTTGCATCATAGTCATCGTATATATAGGTCGCCAGAACATGAGCCTGAGCCTGGCTGACAATAGGCATTGCCTTGAAGTCTTCCTGATAAAAATCGTTGACTATGCTCTCCATAATGTGATACAAAAAGTAGTTCTCTGCATAATCATGATCCTTCCAATAAGCAAACAGAAGCTCCTGGAGAAGGCAAAGCATATTGTTGTTGGTGGTACTGTGAATAAACCAGTTGTTAAGCTCCATGATCTCAGGGTTAAAACCAAAGTAGTAATAACTGATCATGAAAAGCTGCGTCTTATCGATATCTTCAAATAGACTTCCATCAGTCATAAAAACCGTTGAATCAAGCCAATAACCGCCATATTTTATGAGAAGCTCATTTCTTACAAGATCTGAAAAATGTGCATCTCCGATCTTACCTTCCTGTCTTTTTCTTTTGATAAAATCTGGTAGATCAATATAGTCATAGACATTCTGCTCATCCAAGACCACAAACTTCTTATCGGGAAGGCATTTCTTCTGACTCTCATAGCACTTCTTTACGATTTCAGGAGCCTGATCTATACCCTGAAGCCACATGGACCAGATAACATCAGAGTTACTATGCTTTTCCCTATCCTCCCATGGACGAACAGCGGTGCATCGTTCCAGATATCTTTTCTTGTATCTTCTGTAAAAGATCATTCTGTGCTTTTGCCCAGCCATCACACTGTACAGGAAGGACGTCTTCTCGTCGTTGTAGCGAAACTTTTCCATAGCCTTGTCATAGATGGTACCAAGAAGCATTCTCTCTTTTATTCTGTTCTTCAGCTTACTTGATTCTGGCAAAATAGAATTTCTCCTTTTTAACGTACTTGCTCTTCTTTTTTTCTTTTGGCACATATGGTGACTTATCTGCACAAATATATATTGCAAAAAGCACATATAAATACTTTAGCGTTTGAAGCGAGTCAACAACCTTGATATTAAGAAGATACATTGAAGCACCGACAAAACACATTCGAATTATACCCGATCTGGTCTTAATAATGTCTTTCGCCATTGATGCTGTAAGGCTAAAAGCGTAAAGCATAAATGAATACATTCCGGGATAAGCATAGCGGACAAATTCAGCTATATAGAAATTATCAATGGATTCTACTTTCCTTCCATTAACCAGTGACCTAAAACCTCTCTTTCTTCCCAGTCCCAAAATTGGATTAACCCAATCAACATGGAATATTTCTTCCAAAAGATCTCTATATGCTTTACTCTGACGTAGCTGCGTTACATCAGCACCATAAGCTGCAGAATATGTTGTATCAAAAACAGAGTCATATACACTTGTCAGCTGTAACATAATATAGTTTCCGAATGAAGTCTTAAAAGCTGCTGCCAAAATAAACCCAAACATTACCAGACCTGTCGCAAGATAAATACAATTAGCTTTGAAATACTTCAAATCTGACAATACAAACATAAGAGCAATTTCAGCAAAAGCCACACCAAGAGTTGATCTTGATCCGGTCTGAAAAACATTGACCATAAGAAGTATTAAAAGAACCGGTCTTCTGAACACATTGAATTCCTTCGTTTTTACATCATATGCTGAAACCGGCAACATTGTCACAAGCATAAGACCATAGCCAAGTGAGTGGTTGGCGGAGCTCATAATTCTATAATGGCCACCTCTTATAAACCTTCCGGTATAAATACCATCAATAGTCGTAAGGTACGAAAACGGAGAAGTTCCCATGGCTATCTCCAGCATTCCAAGAAATGTCAAGGTATATACTAAAGTCAAAATCAGCTCTGTAAATTCCTCCACCCCAAAAGTATGTTTGATAAGATAAATGAGAATATACATCTCCAAAAACTCGATAAATGGATTCAGGAAAGCATTAAGATCCGCTCGAAGGACCATGGTATAGCCAATAACAATAATATACGGAATAAGTACAAGCCCTATTTTCTCCGTAAAAAGAATATTCTTAAAATCCTGAGTTCGCTGGTAATCTGCAATCACCATCGCAAGAACCAGAATGATCATAATTCTTACAGCTGTAAGGTCAAATATCGGATTCGGAAGACCAAAGTACTGAGGAAGCACATATAATGCAAAAACATAGCCTACCGCAATTTTTTTAAAGGCATTTAGTTCCTTGTCGTTTCTTAAATATTTACTTTTTTCTCCCGGAACAAAAACCGCAGTATTTTCCATAGTTTATAATCTCTTTGCCTCAGGCTCTGAGAGCCATCATCAGTTCCACCGGAATGGAACGCCTTTTATGATAACAGTCCGTATATGCAAAAAGCTTGAAGAAATTCATAAGCTTCCTGCTCTCTATAAGGTCAATTCTCTTCTGGGTAGCTCTGATATGCTTATCCAAAAGTCTGATCTTACCAATATCTGTGCCATGCATAAGGCAGTACTGTCTTGTCTGCTCATGGCTCTTTTTAAGGTCCTTAAGATACTTAAGTCTCTTATCGTTCTGATGTTCCTTGTGAAGAGTAACATTGGAGGAATGAAGGCGCCTCTTTAAAGTAACCTTGTGGTAAAAATAAAGGCTCTCTCTTGCAAGAGCAAGCTTCCATACGAACTCATCATGGGCCCATCCTTCATACCAAAAGCTGTCTACTTCATCGAGAAAGCTTCTTCTCATAGCCATGGTACAGCCCTGACAGCCTATGAAGATATTGGCGGAGTTAAACTCCATCTTTTGAAGAGACTCATCGTTTCTGAAGGTCGCCAGCTCCCACTTCTGAGGATCCGGTGCATCCTCAGAGCACTTGAAGGGCTCGAATTCGGAGCCAATAAGTTCTGCTGCCGGATTATCTCTAAGGACACCTACCATCTTCTCAACTCTGTCAGAAACCCAGATATCATCCTGATCACAAAATAGAATGTAATCGCCTGTGGTCTTCCTGAGAGCATTAACAAAGTTGGAGGCGTATCCCAGATTCTTCTCATTTACAGAAAAGAAAAACCTATCCTGAAGGTCATGCTTCTCAATAAAATTCCTTACCACCTCAGCTGTTCTGTCAGAAGATCTGTCATCGCAGATGATAACTTCATCCACAGGCAGAGTCTGATCAAGAATTGACTCAAGCTGCTCTTCTATGAACTTTTCACCGTTATAGGCAGCCATCGCCACCGAGATCTTTCCGCTCATCCAACCATTACCCTGGCAAGTACTTTGCCGTAGATAGGACAGGTTACCCTATTCACTGTCTTTATGTACATGCCGATTTTTCCCTTGAAATACTTGTTTTTCCTATAATCCGGAAAATGCTTGATCACAAAACCAAAGGTCTTGTTGTATAGCTCTCTTCGCATAAAATCCGAATCCACACGGCCTATTCTGCTGATATTGCTGCAAAAAGCCGTCTTAACACAAAAATATTCGAGCTCATCCTTGTACTTTCCATAAATACCGTTTCTTTGGAAGAACTCGATTATGTCATCAAAGACGTTGAATATGTCTCCGACTCTCCTCCCCAAATTACCTGTCATGGTTGAGTTACCCCTGACACAGTAATACACCAGTTTCTCATCCACATAGGCATGTTTCCTGACAAAGGGAAGGGTCTTGATATAAAAGGCCGTATCCTCGTAGATCATTCCTTCCGGGAAGGTTATATTATTCTCTATAAGAATCTCTCTCCTATACAACTTGTTCCAGGGAGAAACCTGGGGATTGAGAAACAGCTCCTTAACATTCTCATGAGCACAGATAGTTCCTCGTGTTCCTATTTCCTTATAAAGAGGAAGTCCATCCGGACCTGTCTCACCAAGTTCCAACATGCTGTGATAATGACATTCACAGAGGTCTGCGTTCTCTTTAACAGCCCTGTCATATAACTTCTTAAAAAGCTCGGGATCCACATAGTCATCGGAATCGGCAAAGCCTATATAATCTCCTGTTGCCTTGGATATACCAAGGTTTCTTGCAGTGGCCTGTCCACCGTTGGTCTTGTTATAGACCTTGATAAGATCGGGGTAACGCTGCCTGTATTCCTCAATTATCTGAGGCGATAAATCCGTGGAGCCGTCATTGACAATGATAAGTTCCATCTTACTCTTGTCCAAAGTCTGGGACAGCAGCGCATCCATGCATCTTCTTAAATACTTTTCCGTGTTATACACGGGAATTACTACGCTTACCATACTCCCCACCGTTTATGTATTCCTTGTGATTGTAGTCCTCTGACATAACGGAAATGCCGTTGTAAATAAATCCGCAGATGTTGGCATCAACCGCTTCAAGTCTTCTGATTATCAGCTCTTCTCTCTCAAACCTTGTTACTGCTTCCCTGATAACAACAACAAAGGCGGTGGCTACATTTACAACCTCCACGCCATCGGCTACTACACCGATTGAAGGAGTATCGATAATTATATAATCATAATCCTCTTTTTTATCTGAGATCAGTTCCTTCCACTTCTCACTGATAAGAAGGTCTGTAGGGTTTGGCGGAAATGCGCCTGTCGAAATGAAATCAAGGTTCTCAGCGATGTTTTCATGAATAACCACTTCTGAACAGATACCGGCAAGATATTCACTAAGTCCCTGTCCTGCTTCCATTCCAAACTCTTCGGCGATATTGCCGTTACGAAGGTCAGCATCCACCAGCAGTGTCTTCTTGCCCATAAGAGCAAAGCTCCTGGCAACGTTAATGGAATTGGTGGTCTTACCCTCATCGTAGTCAGCACCTGTTATTGCAAATACAGGGCATCTCTCTCCTTTACCAAGAAAAAGAAGATTAGTCCTGATATCGTTATAGGCCTCTCTCAATATGAACTCGCTATTCTCATCAAGAAGGACATTGGGCTCACCATTTTCCTTTTTGTCCCTGATAAGAGGAACCATACCAAGGATTGGAATATTGAACATATCCTCAACCTCATAGGTCCTTCTGTCGGTGGTGTTCATAAGTCCCTTGTAGATGAAGAAAAGGGCTGAAAGGACTCCGCCGGCCGCAACGCCTAATGCAATCATCATAGATATACTGGTTGATTTGTATGGAGTTGTGGGAAGCACTGCTTCATCAAGAATCTCAATACCTCCGGACTTAACTATACTTACGATCTTCTCCGGTGCCAGTGCTCCAATAGTGTTGGCTATGGTCATTGCCATATATGGATCAGGATCTCGAACAGTAACCTTGAATACGGCAGTTCCCCCTACTGCCTGAGTTGAAATGTAACTTCTGAGCCTTGGAACTGAATAATACATAGGATTAAGTTCTGCTTCCTCAATAACGGATTTCAGGAATCCATCACTTTTAAGAATCTGTGAATAACTGTTAAGCAATGCGCTTGCCTGATTGATCTCACCTGTAGAAAGGTTGATTCCGTTGTCGTTGATATAATCCGGATTTGAATAAACATAGAACGAAATTGTTGCTGCATAGAGATCGCTCCTCGTAATAAAGGCAACCCCTCCTGCCAGTGCTCCGAATATTATTCCGATGAGGATCATGTACTTGAGCTTAGTTTTTATAATCCAGATAAGTTTTTCTAAATGAAAGTTGTTTATAATTGTCTTTAACACTTCTGTTCCCCTTATTATGTATTAGATAAAATCAAGTTCCTTAAGTTTCCCCAAAAACTCCTCTACAGATGCCTCGCACTCTTCTCTGGAAACATCATATTCAGAAAGAAGCTTATCAACTATCTCTCCAAAGGTAATTTCCTCCTGGATGAGATCCCAGATGTCGTTACCGCTTCCCTTGATCATAAAGTACTTGCCGGATTCAAAGTCTATCATTACTTTTTCCCCGGAAAGATCTGTCACATTCAAATTCTTTTTAAGCTTAATCTTTTCACTTACGTTCACCTTCATTACCTCCATAATGCGCCTTAGTATGCGCCCTTTCTTTTAATTAAAACCCCAACTGTCTTAAACAGTATTTTCAAGTCTGACCATATCGTCCAGTTATCGATATACTTAAGATCCAGCTCTACGACTTCATCGAAGCTCTTGATGTCATTCCTTCCGCTTATCTGCCACAGGCCGGTGATGCCGGGCTTGATGCTGATCCTTCGCCACTGGCTTCGCTTGTATCCGGAAACCTCCTCGGTTGTAGGCGGCCTTGTTCCTACAAGGCTCATCTCGCCTCGAATTACGTTAAACAGCTGCGGAAGCTCATCAATACTGGTTTTCCTGATGAATTTCCCGACCCTGGTGATTCTCGGGTCGTCCTTTATCTTAAACATGAGTCCCTCCATTTCATTTTGGGATTCCAGCTCATGTTTCAGACTCTCTGCATCCTCGCACATGGATCTGAATTTGAATATCTCAAACATTCTTCCGTTCTGACCGACTCTCTTTTGCTTGAATATCACAGGTCCCGGAGAATCGAGTTTAATAGCCAGGCAGGTTATCAGCATTAGCGGCAGAAGCACTATGGCCGCTGTTATGCTTACCACCAGGTCCATACCTCTTTTCAGTACCTGCTCATAGCTGTTAAGTGCGATGGTGTGATAAGTTATAAGCGGATACGTTCCAACGGAACTGACATAACTGTCGGACCTGTTCATCCTTCTGGAATAGGCAACATCCATAACAACCTTGACTGTAACTCCCATCTCCAGGCAGATATCAATGTATTCCTGAATCCGTTCTATATTGTCATCACTGTGGATTATGAAGAACACCTGATCAATCTCATAATTCTTAATGATATCCTCAAGACCTGCCAAGGTACCCAGAACGTTGAATATCCTGTTTGCCGGCATGTCACCTTCAAGGATATAGCCGATTTCTTCCACCTTCACACTGGTTTTGTTCAAAAAGTAGTTGAATTTCTCATATTCATCGAAATTTCCAACAAAAGCTGCTCTAGGTGCCCTGTAAGTCGTGAAAGTCATCTGCAGAAATCTGCTGATAACCATGTTGACGCAGATAGCCACATAGGACAGCACCAAAAACATTATGTGGAATTCTCTTATACTCTGATGAGGATTATAGACATACATAATAGAAGTGGTCACAGCAGCTGCAAGTAACCAAGACTTGGATAAGATACGCCAGAACCTGTCCATGTAAAAAAACAATGTGACATTGTATATTCTGGCTTCCTTATTGGATAAAATATAGATAAATCCAAAAATGACAATTAATGCAAAGCATTTTGGATATGTTTCTCTTAGTATTATTCCATCGAATATTACACGTTCTATAAAAAACACGATGAGCAGAACAAAGGCATCTACCATCATCTGTATTATGTTTGTATTAGCTCCTCTGTTGCTCCTGTTCATTACTCAAATCCCATCCCACAAAACTTACGGCTCAATCGAAAATATCGATGAACCTCATGATTGTCTCCTCAATATTGCCCCCCTTTAGCTCATACGGCTTAAAGTCATAGCTTCTTGCTTTCTCGATATATTCCCCTAGTTTCGAGACATCCTTACAACAAAGGACCAGCCCCTTAGACGAAAAAGCATCTGCAATCTGGCTCTGATGATCATCCACATGTTCCCCAAATTCACTGGCTCTCGGAACAACAACCACGGGCTTCCCCAAGCTTATTCCGCTTATGATCGTTCCTACGCCTGCATGTGTTACCAGAACGCTGCACTCTGCTATTTTTTTATTATACGTTTCTGCATCCATGAAGTCCTTGTAACTGCAGTTCCTCGGTGTGTAATTAGAACTCCCGGTCTGCACAAAGAACTCCTCGCTATACCCCGACGCCATTTCATCAACAGCCTTGATAAGTCTGTTCATTTGAAATTTCTGCGTTCCCAGCGTGACGAAAATCACGAAAATTCCTCCCATCTTAGGCCGTAATCCCACATTACGGCTTGTTTGTCAGATTAGAATATTCCACCGCCCAGCATGGATTTGGGATACTGCTCCAGCATATCCTCCCACTGCACCATGAAAAGATCTGACATATTATAGACAAGCTTGCCGGTCATGGAAGGTTCTGTTACCCTCGCAAAGGACTCGACATAAACCACTTTTATCCCCAGAAGCTTACCTACCACGCAGAAAGGATAAGCTATAAGTGCGCCTGTCGTTATTATAAAATCGGGTTTTTCCTTAAGAAGAATAATGAGCGTTCTAAAGAACAGCCAAATGAATTTAGGCATGAACGTGATCTGTCTTCGATTCATCTGTGGCAGGTAATATCTCTTATCTGAGCAGAAATTCTTGATCTCGAAATCACTTTTTTCAGTGACAAGAAACGAGTCATATTTTCCCTCAATCCCCTTGAGCCTTGAGATTTCCTCAAGATGACCGCCTGAAGATGCGACAAATGCGACCTTTTTATTCTTCCCCATAAACTTTTCCCCTTTTCCCCAACTTTTGCGAAATGTTAACACATAATAATTTACACTCTTGCTAATCATAAAATCTATCATATTTGTTAGAAATTTTGAAGAGGAGTGAAAAAGTTTTTAAATTCGATAAATTGTTTGCATTTTCTATGCAAATTCGACCATTTTCTTGATTGTTACGACAATAGTAAAATGCAGCCAGAACCCGCATGGCTACTGGCTGCATTATTAAGATAATCTTAAAGTTTTTTGATCCTGTTAAGAGCTTCCACGCTACTTTCATAACTTCCGAATGCGGTGAGTCTGAAGTAGTGTTCTCCGCTGGGGCCAAAGCCCGATCCCGGAGTACCTACAACCCCTGCATTTTCAAGAAGATAATCAAAGAATTCCCAGCTTGTCATATTGTCTTTGGTTTTAAGCCAAACGTAGGGTGAATTAACACCGCCGTAAACAGTATACCCCGCTTCTTTAAGACCCTCCAGGATATATGATGCGTTTTTCATATATCCGACAACCATTTCCTTTATCTGAGCCTGACCTTCACTGCTGTAGCAGGCTTCTCCTGCTCTCTGCACAATATAGGGAGCTCCATTATATTTGGTTCCGTGGCGTCTTGCCCAGAGACTGTGCATTTCCACTTCACTGCCCTGATACTTAACCTTGAGATCGTGAGGAATTATTGTGGCAGCCAGACGCAGTCCTGTAAAGCCGGCATTCTTGGAGAAGGACCTAAGTTCTATAGCACAGGTTCTGGCACCTTCACACTCAAAGATTGAGTGAGGAACATTATCTTCCGAAATATATGCTTCGTAAGCTGCATCAAATATGATGACGGACCCGTTTTTGTTGGCGTAGTCAACCCAATCCTGAAGTCTGTCCTTGGTGATGGCAGTACCTGTAGGGTTATTTGGGAAACACAGATAGATTATGTCAGGAACTTCCTTGGGAAGCTCCGGTGAGAAATTGTTCTCAGCTGTGCTTGGCATGTATATTACGTTGCTCCAGATGCCGGTCTCCTTGTCGTAGTCACCGCATCTTCCCGACATAACGTTGGAATCCACATACACGGGATAAACCGGGTCGCATACCGCAATCTTGGAATCCCTTGAAAAGATTTCCTGGATGTTGCCGGAATCGGATTTGGCACCGTCCGAGATGAATATCTCATCATCAGCTATATCACAGCCTCTTTTTCTGAAATCATTCTCTGCCATGGCATGTCTTAGGAACTCATAGCCAAGGTCCGGGGCATATCCTCTGAAGGTAGCGGGATCAGCCTGCTCATCCACTGCCTTGTGAAGAGCCTTGATTACTGCTGGCGGAAGGGGCTGTGTCACATCGCCTATTCCAAGTCTTATGATGTTCTTCTCGGGGTTGGCCTGCTGAAAGGCATTGACCTTCTTGGCTATGGTGCTAAAGAGATAGCTTCCGGGAAGTTTCAAATAATCTTCATTTGGTTTGAACATTTTCTTCTCCTTCTTGTGGTAACTAATAACAAAAAAGGCGAACGTCAAAAAGCTCTTTCCGCATCATGCAGCCGGAAAAAGTCCTTTGACGTTCACCCCATTGTGAACGACAGTTAAAAAGATTTTACATCAAGTTTGTATAAATGTATACATCATTGGATAAAATTTCAGAAACACGCATTTACTGCGGGTTTTGTGAGAATATGATACGAATATCCTATTTTTGCATGGGTTCTTGAGTCTTTATTCAAGTAGCTATAGTTTTTATTCTGAATATGTTATGATAGTTCAAAATTAAATTGTTTGATGCATATACGGAGGGAAAAGCATGAAGATCAACTTTACCAAGATGCAGGGCTGTGGCAATGATTATGTTTATATAGACGGTGGTAGTGAGAAAATTTCTCAGGATCAAAAATCCGAGTTGGCAATTAGAGTATCCGACAGGCACTTCGGTATCGGCTCCGACGGACTTATTTTCATAAATCCCGTGGAAGATCCTGATGTTGATTTTGAAATGGAGATGTATAACGCAGACGGTTCCCGCTCTGAGATGTGCGGTAACGGCATCAGATGCGTAGCGAAATTCGTATACGACAAAGGTCTTACAGATAAGAAAAAGCTTACCATAGTAAGTGCCGGCAAAAATAAATACATCGATCTTACAGTTGATGAAAACAACCTGGTATCCTCAGTAAAGGTTGATATGGGTGCTCCGATCCTGGAAGCTGCGGAAGTTCCCGTGGCAGTCCCGGATTCCTGTATAACAGCCTCGGAAGCTTATGGTAATCACGTAATAGATGCTCCAATTGAAGTTGCAGGAATAACCTGGAACATGACATGTGTGTCAATGGGTAATCCCCACGCAGTTGTCTTCCTACCCGAAGATATGGATCTGGAGACCTTTGACCTTGAGCATTTCGGTCCCCTGTTTGAAAACCATGAGTATTTCCCAAGACGTATAAATACCGAGTTCGTTAAGATTGATGACAGAAACAATGTCCATATGAGAGTCTGGGAGCGTGGAACCGGCGAGACCCTAGCCTGCGGAACAGGGTGCTGCGCTACGGTAACTGCCTGTATTTTAAACGGCCTTACAGACAAAAAAGTCACCGTCCATGTACTCGGAGGAGACATTACATGCAGCTGGAATGGAGAAAAAGATTCTCCGGTTATAATGGAAGGCCCGGCTACTACAGTATTTGAAGGTATTATTGAAATATACTAAACATTATGCGACGGTTGCTATTTAATGGGGCGATTTTTATACCAGTGGGGACGGTTCTCTTTGGTATATTTTGTACATATCTTCACATGCACAAAATATACCAAAGAGAACCGTCCCCACTGGTATAAAAATCGCCCCAAGGACTCACGACTGTCCTAACTATCTCACTTCCCCTGCTCTCTGGCAACAATATATATTCTCTCACTCTCTTCATCCGGCTCCTTGTGGCTATCAGCATCAATAGCCGTCACAAACTCAAGTCCTGCTGCCGCAACGAAGCCCTTCATCTCTTCCAGAGTATATCCCCTCTGGTAATGCGTCTCAGTAAATTTCCTGAAGATCTCTTCATCCTTGGATAACTTCACAAATATAGTCAGGTCATACTCGTTGACATGCTCTTCCTCATGGTAGTAGTTCTCCCAAATGAAGCTGCAATCCTCTCTGTTCTCTGCAATAGTAGCATCGCCTATAACATCCCTGTACTTGTGAAGGGTATTAAAGTCAAAGATAAACACTCCCTTAGGGAAAAGGAAATTGTTCACCAGCTTGAAGGTCTCGATAAGCTCCTCATCCTCCAGCACATAGTTCACACTGTCGCAGACACTGACAATTGTTCCGGCGGTGCAGTACAGATCCAGCTCTCTCATGTCCTGCTCCAGGTACATTATGTTAAGTCCCTGCTCCATGGCCTTGTTTCTAGCAATATTGAGCATATCAGAAGAGATGTCAGTTCCGATTATGTCATATCCTTTTTTAGCAAGAATCTCTGTAAAACTGCCGGTACCACAGCCCAGCTCCACTATGAGATTACGTTCCTCATTAAGAGCCGCCTCCGTATCCTCTGCCTCGATGCCATCACCATTTGCTCCGGGCTTTTCGCCCTCTGCATAGGGCTTTGACACGCCGTATTTCTCAATTAATCCCGCAACAAAATCACCCCATACATCGTATGGGGTTTCATCCATGAAAGTATCATATACACTTGCAAAATCGCTGTATGCTTCCATTCCTACCTCTTTTTGAAAACTTAACCAAATAATCCTGCAATAAGCATTACCAGTTTGGTACCTGTTCCCATTATAATACCGGCAAGGATAACACCGCAAACAACAGCTCTTACACTCTTTTTAAAATCCATATCAAGGATTGATGCAGCCAGGGTTCCGGTCCAGGCTCCTGTTCCGGGAAGTGGTATTCCTACAAACAAAAACAGTGCCCAGTAGAGGCCTTTTCCTGCCTTCTCCTTAAGCTTTTCTCCGCCATTGTGCCCCTTTTCAAGACAGAAGGTAAAAAACTTACCGATAACAGGCTTATCCTTGCCCCACTCAAGAACCTTTCTTGCAAAGAAAAAGATAAAGGGCATAGGAAGCATATTTCCTATGATGGCAATGATATAGCTCTGAAGCAGCGGAAGGTTATGAGCCACCGCATAGGGTACCGCTCCACGAAGCTCAACAAGCGGAACCATGGAAATAAAAAATACTATAAGATATTCCTTTAACATTAAACAATCTCCTTCAAAACGCTGATAAGCGTATCCATCTCCTCATCGGTTCCGATGGAAATTCTAAGATACTCACTTATTCTTTCAGGCTTATTAAAACGACGCACTATTATATCATGTGCACGAAGATAATCAAATATCTCTTTGCCGGCCATCTTGGGGTGACGGGCAAAAATGAAGTTGGTCGCAGAATCTCCAAATTCAAAGCCCAGTTCCTTAAGCTGAATCTTGACTCTCTCCCTTGTGGCCACAACCTTGGCAGTTGTCTCCTCGAAATACTCCTTGTCCTTCATCGCTGCTGCTCCAAGAGTAAGAGACGGCATGTTCATGGTATAGGAGTTAAAAGAAAACTTTGCATCAGACAGATATTTTATCAGCTTCTCACAGCCAAAGGCATAGCCTATACGAAGTCCCGCCAGAGACCTTGACTTGGAATAAGTTCTTACAACAAGAAGATTGTCGTACTTATCTATAAGAGGAAGCGCCGTCTCTGCTCCGAAATCAACATACGCCTCGTCAACGATCACCACCACATCGGGATTACTCTTAATAATGTCCTCAATCGCCTCAAGACCAAGCGTAACACCTGTGGGCGCATTGGGATTGGCTATAACGACACCGCCGTTTTCCGCATGATAATCCGCAGGATCAATAGTAAAGTCCTCATTCAAAGGAATCTGCTTGTACGGAATTCGATACAGATCAGCCCAAACATCATAAAATGAATAAGTTATATCCGGGAACAAAATCGTTTTATCCGAATTAAAGAAAGTAAGAAAGGCCATGGAAAGAACATCGTCAGAACCAACTCCGACGAATACATTCTCTTTTTTCACACCATAAAAAGAAGCAATGGAATCCACCAAAATGCTGCAGGTAGGATCCGGATATTTCCTGTAATCATCAAGCTCCGTCTCCTCATAGGCCTTGTAAACCGAAGGTGCCGGCGGATAAGGATTCTCATTGGTATTCAGCTTAATGATATTCTTAATCTTAGGCTGCTCACCGGGTGTATAAGGTACAACTTTCCTGACATTCTCTTCCCAGCTCATTTTTCTCTCCTTAGAATATAATCAACGTTTCCAAGCAAAATCTCCTTAATTATATAAATCTAATGCCATAAAATCAAGCATACTATTGTAGCTCACTACTGCACATCTCAAGGCTTAATTTACACACAGCTCAGGGTTCCCCTATACCCCGCTTCTCCCCGAAAGTCTGTGCCGGCTTCCGCATCAGAACGATAGAAATATGAGCCTCTGAGAGAGCGCATAGATTCATGAGTTCTCTTCAAAGGTCCCGAAGGATCTGTTCATGGCTCAATGTCTGACGCCCGGCCAAGACTTTTCCGGGGAACCATAATAATTTATCCCGGGCGGAGTTTTGAGCCATAGATCAAGAGGGACCTTTGGAGAGGACCATGAATCTAAGCGAACGAGGGGCGAATATTTCTATCGTTCTGATGTGGAAAACGGCACAGACTTCGGGGAGTTCAAACCTCCCCACCACCCTGAGCGTCCTCCCTCCATAAAAAAATCCGGCGTCTCCGCCGGATTTTTTTCATTCATATATTCAGAAGTATGGTTGTGATGTCATCCTGTAACTGATGCAAGTACGGGAACTCGAATAAATGCGATCGTGCCATGCTTTGTCATATTTACAACAACATGGTCCTTACGGATCTCAGCTGTTGGAAGCTGAACCCAGTTCTTGCCCTGAATCTGATAAACTGCGATATTGTCGCCGGCTTGTACGCCGCTGCAATAGAAATTAACCTTCGCATTGGAGAAGCTTGCTCCCGGTGAACTTGTTGTCACACAGTTAATGAGGCTTCCTCCAAGAGAAGCAGCAAGAGAATTGGCCTGGGTTAACAGCCCCGGATTGGCGCCGGCAATCTTGAAGGTCACATTGCTTCTTCCGCCGTTGATCTCAACATGTCCGCCCTGGGCTATAACATTCCCGCCATAGTTTACGGCATTATTCTTTGTATAAACATCAGGCTGCTGATAAGCTCCGCCGCCACCGCCGCTGCTCTTTGCAGCGGGCTTGCCGGACTGCTGGCTTGCCTTAATGGTATTCTGGAGGCTCTTGATCTGCTTGGTAAGTCTCGCGATCTCTTCCTCCATCTTCTTTATATCCTCTGCCGTTACACTCTTTGATCCTTCCTGCTGATCAGAGCCGGCCGCATAAGTACATAGTGTTGTCGAAGCGAACATCACACAAGCAATCAGTAACGCAAGAATTCTCTTCATTTCTTTTGCCTCCATACTTTTTCATTCTATCTCAGCTATCTATGTTCCATGGTCAAAAGCTCTTACGGCCTTTCTTTTGACCCCATGTCCCTGCTCACTCGGGATCCGAATAATCAACGACTCTGTCCACCGTGCCGTTCATATCCGCCGCAAGACATCCGATAACGACTGTCTGCTTCCCTGTTCCCACCTCATCAATGGTGGATAAAGTAATGATGAAATTCTCCGGCTCAAGGCCTTCTTCCCAGCCCTGCCTTATATTCTTGCCCATGCTCCTGCCGGAATAGATCTCATCGATAAACTCCCGGCATCCCGAAGCATAGGAAAAATCATATTCCTCAATAAGCCTCGTGTTTCGTCTTTGGAACGCTGCCATAACCACATACACCAGCACCGTATCCTCGGTGTAAATATATATATACTGATGATCCTCAAAAAAAGTCCTGTCCAAAAACTGATTCAGATCAGAAAACATGGTCCCGTCCGAAAGTGTCTTGCCGTGAAGAACCTCATTAAAATCGCACATATCCTTTCGGTTGGCGGCCTCTATGTATATCGCTCCGGCAGGGTCCTCGCCCTTAAGAGCATTATGTGTTTTATAAAAAGAATCATCCCCGTCACTGTTTTGCAGAACAGGATAATCTATCCCTGTCCCCGGCACATATATCCAGCCGAAGATATCACCGTTTTCTTCTGTCAGCTTTGGGAAACTCACATAGGAATCCGCAGCAGACTCAGTGAGAACCGCATTCTCAGCCTCATTTGCATCTGCCTTTTGCAAAAATCCTATTCCCCCACATCCCGATAAAAGCGCTGCCACCAGCACAGTTACAAGAATATATCTGACAGTTATCCTATCTATGTATTTATATCGGCACTTAATCTCCATTTATTTAGTCCATATTTTCAACTTTTTCATAAAATACTTCGATTATGGTCCTATAGAGGTCATCCTGATCCACATGGAACTCCTCAAATTCGCCGGTCTTCTCGGTTTCGCCGTCGATCATCATAAAATCCGTTGCATCAAAATTGTAATCCCTGATCTCCGGCGCCAGATAACCGATCTCATCGATGGAAATATTGGTCACCATCTTGTTTGAAATAGCAGTAAAAAGCTCCACTGCCGCATTATTGTTTTCTTCAGCGGCGGCTCTTGCTGCCTTTATAAAGCCGTTCAGATACTGGCGCTGTCTCTCCAGTCGCCTGTCATTTGAACCAAACTTATTTAGATCCCTGGATTTCACATAATGAAAGGCTGTCATGCCTTCAAGATGGACCTGTTCTCCCTTTTTCAGGGACTTGTCCCACTTTGTAAGATCCTCCAGAACCGTCACATCAACGCCCCCTACCTGGTCATTGATTATAGGGATAGCACTCATGTTGATGGCTGCATATCCATGTATCGGGAGCTGGTAAAACATGTTGGACACAGCCTTCACCTGGTATTCGCAGGATTCCTCCATACCGTTTCCAAAGCCGTGCTGGGTCGCGATCTGGGCTATAACGGTGGTTCGATACCTTCCGTACTCGTCATACACATCCACGTCCGTCATGCTGTTTCTGTTTATCCCGATAATTTTGATGGATTTGTCATGGGGATTAAGAACCAGTAAAAAAAGTCCGTCAGCCTGTCCTCCGTCTGTTCCCTCGGCAACCTCGGTGACAGTCTCGTCATTTTTGTCGATTCCCATTATCAAAAAAGTCTTGATATCTTCGTTGTAGTCGTACACCTCGCCGTTGTACCTGATCCAATCAGATTCCCAGCTGGCTCCTTCGGGCGCAGCATCAGCGGCCTCCGACTGAACCATTATCGGCGCAGTCGTAGCAGACTTGGCATCAAGATTCGATTTTCCCAGATACCTCATTGCCTCAATTCCAACAAGGGCTCCTGCCACGAAGGTCATAAGGACTGCCCATACAATGAGGAAAGCTCTGCCTTTTCCGCCCATAGGCACCTCACAAAAAGCTTAGTCTTCCCCGGTCTCTTCCTCCGATGAAGCCTCCGTAGATGCTTCCTGTGCCACATCATTTCCGAAAGTAAGCGCAGGGTATTCTTCATCCTCAATAATGTCGGAAGAGTCGCCGTTATCTTCGATATCCTCGATATCAGCCGGAAATACTCTTGACTGTTTGGTCACATTTCCGCTGTGATCGGCAACAGCATAGTAAACCACCGCCGTCTCTGCCTCTTTGTTAAGGACCACCTTCTCCACAACTATTCTTGAAGTAAGATCTCCGTCCTTGGCATCATAGGCGTTTATACCAATCTTAAGATCATCATCCTTTGTTTCGGAATCATAGATAAGATCCACTGCTGAGAATCTGAACTCAGGAGCTATCCTGTCACTTCTTCCGTAGGCAATGACAATAAGTGCGATCAGCACTCCGCTTAAAATTGTAAAAAATACCCCCAGTATATTGCTTCTCACTTTTTCCTCCAGCCTTAATCTTTACGGGTTACACCTGCCAGATAATTAAGCTCATCAAGGTCATCCTCATCCGGTGCAGGTTCAGGCGCAGATCTGGTTCTTGGCGTTGTAGCTACATTCTGATTGTCCTCTCCATACCTGCCGTAATACTTGCCATAGTACTTGCCGTAGTATTTGCCGTAATAATTGCCATAGTGGCCATAATAACCTTTGCCTGTAATATCCACCTTATTAAGGACTACGCCCAGCATCTTGGCTCCTGCCTTGTCAAGCTGGTCTTTAACTCTCTGGGCAAACCTGTAGCTGATGGAATTACTCTCAACCACCATTATGGTTCCGTCGCACTGCTTGGCCACAACCGCTGCGTCGATAACGCTTCCCAGAGGAGGTGTATCTATAATAATGTAATCAAAAACCTGTTTCATATTTTCCAGGGCCTTGCCAAATATCCTTCCGCCCAGAAGCTCACTGGGATTCGGAGGCACAGGGCCGCTGAAAATAACATAGAGATTGGGCGTATCCGTCTCACAGATAACGCTTGAAAGTCTCTCTCTTCCAACAAGGCAATGGGTAAGGCCCAGGCGGACACTTCCCGTTTTATATCTGCCCACAAGTACGGATTTTCTCATGTCGGCGTCCACCAGAACGGTCTTTTTGCCTGCCTCTGCAAAGGCTCTTGCAAGAGCCATGGCCACTGTTGTCTTACCTTCGCCGGGAGTGCAGCTGGTCACCGATATAACTCTCACATTCTGACCTGAGAACTCAACATTGCTTCGCAGAGTCTTGTAAGCCTCTTTTATCTGATAATTATTCTCGGACTGGCTGAAATGAAGCTTGGCACTTTGCATATTTTCCCCCGTTACTTGTGTTTACTCTTCTTTGATTTCTTTTTGTCCATTTCCTCTGTGGTCAGCGGAATCAGCGCCAGAGTGCTCATTCCAAGATATCTCTCCACATCGTCGTTACTCTTGATCGTATCATCCAGCAGATACTCCAGTACAACGAAAAACGCCACCAGCACCGCCCCAAGGAATCCTGCGATCACCGTCCATCTGCCAACGCTTGGACTTGATTTCTCCATGGGCACATTGGCTGTTTCTGCCACGTTGATGGCATCGATATCCATAACGTTGGTGATGTGCTCACTGGCAACTTCCCTGATACAGTTGGCGATCTTCATTGCCATAAGTGGATCCTCATCCTTGGCAGTTATCGCCACAATTCTGGTGTCCGAAGGGGTATCAACCCTCAGCACCTCAGACAGGTCGTCATAGGTGGTATCTATCAGATTAAGCCTCTGGATTACCTCCTCCAGAACGTACCTGCTTTTGATCAGCTCCGCATAGTCCTGAGTCAGCTGAGTGGATATCTGCACGTCGGAATATGTAACGGTCTGATTCTCCTCTTTGTTCAGAATATAGATCTTGGTGGTAGATTCATACACCGGATGAATCACGAACTTACTTAGGAATAGTCCCGCAAGAGCAAAGAAGATGCCCGAACTGATGATAAGAAAAGCCCTTGCAAGCAGTACCGCAAACAGTTCTCCAAGATTGATTTCAATGATGTCGTCTTTTTTCCCCATTAACTACCCCTGCTTTTGTCTACACTGAGTTAAATTATGCGTCTATATGATTTCATTGCTGATTACTGACATCGGATTGTCATAAAAAAGCCTGTCGGCGCAGCCTTTGCCGAACTTGCGCTCCACATACTTTCTGCACTCAAGAAGCTCCGGAGCTCGTCTTCCCGTGTCGTGGGCATCGGTGGCCACAAAATGCACCAGGCCGTTCTTGATCAGTTTCTTGGTAAAATGGCTTATTCCAAAGCCGTATTTGCCCATCACACTGTTTGCATTGACCTGAATGAGGCATCCCATGTCTATCAGATCATCCACATATGCAGGGTGCGATACCACATCACTGTAGCGCTCCACATGGGCAACTATCGGTATGAAGCCGGCGCCCTGAACCTGATAAAGGGCATTGTGTATAGCTTTGTACGGGTTCGTCGGATGAAACTCAACCAGGACATAATCAGAGTCTGCAAGTGAGCAGATCCTGCCGTTTTCAAGATCTGCCTGGGTCTCATCGCTGTAATATATTTCATTTCCTGAATATAGCTTTATATTTATTCCGTTATCGTCAGCCATTTTCTGGAGTCTGTCCCTGTATACTACGTTGTGCTGCGGGCTGACGTTATGATGCATAGGTTTATGGTGAGGTGTAAGTATCACCCGGGTTATGCCGTTTTTCTCGGCAATCTTCAGCATCTGAAGACTGGTATCGATGTCCGGGGAACCGTCATCCACCCCCGGCATGATATGACAGTGAATATCAATGGATTCAAGCATTACTTACTCCTATTGTAATTTTTGAAAACACGATCTTTACTGAGTTTGTCGCCGCCACATCTTTGTAAAGGCGCACAAATATATATGATATATCATATTAATTATACACCCTGTTTTTGACGCCTTTCAACATTGTGTAGGACTTTATAGATTTTTAATCAAGATATAGATTTTTCCTGATCTGAATGCGATATATTTCCTATAATCACTCATTTTGTAAGAAGAAGAGGCGTCTGGTTTCGGTCTCTTCGCCGGGCCAGGAGAAGTGGTCAAGTTTGGTGACGGTGAAGTACTCTGATAAAAGAGATGTCCACTCCTCATCAGACATAAGGACAAGGCGCAGGATTTTGTCAACAAAAAGGTATCTGTCCTCCTTTACAGTATAGTCCTTGGATTTCGCAATTTCAGGTGACAGATAGTTCTTGTCCCAAAACTCTACCGATCTGTCATAATCTTTTTTCAAATCCTCATTCATACCAACACCTCTTTTCCCCATACTTGCGAAAGCCTTCGCACCGCTTTATGGTACCATTTTGACGCAGCTGCCTTCTATAATCTGCAGCAGAATTCACACTAAAGCCACATTTACTATAGTAATTTATGCGTTGACACATAAGAATTTACGTAGTAATATGTACAAGCTTAATCAATGAAACCATTGACGCCGACAGTTCGTTTGCACCATCCTGTCGTTAAACAAAACCAGGGCTGATCAGATGTACTATGCATTTTGACTGCTCTGCGATCCTTTCGTAGAGCTTTTTTATTTTGTGTGTTCACTATTTCTGACCTGCTCTCGTTTTTAAGTATTATAGAAAAAGAGGTTAGAAGTAATGATGAATTTGTTTTTAGGTATTCTTGAACTTGTAGTATGTTTCTCAGGTGTCCTTGTGATGGACAAGCTCTTTGGCAAGTACGGCCTTTACACATGGATGGCCCTTGCCGTTATCTTTGCAAATATCCAGGTTGCCAAGCAGGTTGATATCGCAGGTATCTCCACCGCTCTTGGTAATGTAATGTTTGCATCCACCTATCTTGCTACAGATATCCTCAACGAAAAATATGGCGACAAGTCCAGTAAAAATGCTGTTAAGATCGCAGCCGGCGCTCTTATCGCCTATATCGTTTTTGCCCAGTTCTCACTGGCCTTCATTCCCAATTCCTTCGACGCAGTTGACGGAAGCATGAAGACTCTTTTTGCAATGTCAGTCAGGATCACCACAGCTTCAGGTCTTATGTTCATCCTGGCTAACTGGTGCGACGTTATCATCTATCAGAAGCTCAAGCTAAAGACCGGTGGCAAGTACATGTGGTTTAGAAACAACCTTTCAACCATCATCTGCAACTGCCTTGAGAACTTTGCTTTTGCCATCCTTGCTTTTGCAGGAACCTATCCCGTTGTATACTGCCTCACAGTTTCAGTTGCAGGTTCACTTATCGAGATGCTTATAGCTCTCTGCGACACCCCTTTTCTGTATCTCGCCAAGGCTCTTAACAAAAAGTCCGGCATCCTTCTGGAAAAAGGCAGCGATGGCGAAGCCGAAGAAAACGCAGAGGTCATCGCATGATCCACGATCTTGTAAGATATCAGTTCGACAATAAGAGCTCTCTTCCAAGGGAAAACGTGCTCCTTGTTTCACTTGGCTGCTCCTGGGGAAAATGTGCTTTCTGTGACTATCAGGATGACAAATCCTCCTCTGTTCTTGCCTGCGATACAGTTAACAAAAAAGTCTTATCACAGGTCCGCGGAACAGAAACAGGAGCTTCCTGCCTGGATGTCACCTGCTCAGCCTCCTATACAGAGCTTCCCTTCACGACAATGAATTACATCAGAGAGACCTGCATCGCCAAGGGAATAGGGACTGTAATTCTTGAGGGCCACTACATCTACAGAGACAGTAATCGCTATTTTACCGACTTCTTTGGAAGTCATGACATCAATGTCATCTTCAGATGCGGTGTTGAGACCTTTGATGAGAACATTAGAGAAGGGCTTCTTCGCAAGGGTCTTCCCGGCGTAACTCCAACGGAGCTGGCAAAGTATTTCGACTGGATCAACATTATGTACGGAATGGATTGTCAGAGCTTTGAGCAGCTGCAAAAAGATATTGAGATCGGCCTTGAGCACTTTAAAAGGATCAACTTAAGTATCTACACCAGTATTCCAAATGGGCCGGGCCGTGACGATGAAGCCATCAGCACTTTTTACAACAGTGATCTTTACAGAGAATTAAAAAAGAATCCCCGTATCGATATCTTCGATGAGTGGGATGAAAATAACGACCATAACGTAGGGCACGATATCCCCTGACTAACAGGGGCTCGTGCCCTTTTCCTTTGAATATATTTATCTCCATTTATTGATGCTGTCTTTTTCTATAATAACCATCAGCAAATCGTCATTATCAAGCTTGTGGTTTGGATCCACATAAGTCCATTTGCCGCCTACATTCTTGATGGCAGCTACGTTCATATTATATTTCCTTCTGAGATTAAGTTCTATCAGGTCCTTACCAAGCCATGACTTCTTGGGCGGCAGCTCTATCATGCACAGATTGTCGTCAATCTCAAAGTAGTCGCGAATATACTGGGATGTAAGAATCCTTGCGGAGCGCATTCCTCCCTCTTCCTCAGGGCAGATGATCTTATCAACTCCTACTCTTTTTAAGATCTTACGCATTCTATCCGATGATGATTTGGCTATCACGACAGGAACGCCCTGCTCTTTGGCAATGGAAACGCAGAGAATGCTTGCTGAGAGATTGCTTCCCATACAGGTTATAACTATGTCCATGTTCTGAAGTCCAAGGGCCGATACCTCATCCTCATTGTCCAGATTGACGCAGACCGCCGAAGTCACCTTGGAGGAAATATCTCTGATGACCGTCTCGTTCATATCCGCCACAAGAACGTCCTCTCCCATGCTGTACAGAGCCTCCGCAAGACTCCTTCCGTATTTTCCCAAGCCTAAAACAGCTATTGATTTCTTAGTCATATTATCCGTACTCCAATTTGATTCTGTTATCCTACATAGAAGTTTCCTTCAGAGTAGTTGATTCTGTTATTTCCCGATCTGTTCCTCGAAAAAAGTGCCACCAACGAAATAGGGCCGATTCTTCCAAGGTACATTGCGATTATTACTACAATTTTTCCCGCTCTTCCAAGCGAAGGTGTCAGTCCTCTGGATAGTCCCACCGTTCCGCAGGCACTTACAACCTCAAATAATGCATCCTCCATGGGCACGGGATTAACCACCGACAAAGCGATAGTCAAAACAAAAACTGCCACGACTCCCACGAATACCACCGCAGAAGCCTTTCTCATGGACTCCTCCGATACTCTTCGTTTAAAGATAACCTTTTCGTCCTGATGCGCAACGTAGGTCCTGACATTCATGATAAGAAGGAACATTGTAACTGTCTTGACACCGCCTGCAGTTCCGATGGGTGATCCTCCAATGAACATAAGAACATAGGCTGCAAGACATGACGCAGGTGATAACCCCGACTGGGAAAAAGTAGTAAATCCTGCAGTCCTTAATGTCACAGATTCAAAAAGGCTGTTGACCAGCTTGCCGCCGATGCTCATATTTCCGATGGTTTCCGGATTGTTATACTCAAGCCCAAGAAACAACAGCATTCCGCCAAATATAAGTGCCATTGAAAAACTAAGCACCAGCTTGGTATGCTCCGACAGCCTTCCAATCACCATTTTGGGAGTAAATCTTTTTCTTATTCCCTCCCCGGCCTTGTCAATCACATCAAACCATACAACAAATCCGATACCGCCAAGGATTATAAGGAGCATCGTAACTGTCATGACAATCGGGTTATCTTTGTAATCTCCCATACTGTTAGGACCGATCACATCCATTCCGGCATTGCAAAAGGCTGACACTGAATTAAATATCGCTCTCCACAGCCCCTTCCTCACTCCGAATTCCGGAATAAATACCGTCGCATACAGAATAGCTCCGATTCCCTCTACAATAAACGTCCCCTTCAGCACCTCTCCAAGAAATGACAAAAGCTTGGAATCCGTATTAAGGTTAAAAGCATCTCTAAGGAGCATTCTGTCAGTCAGGGAAAACTTTCTGCCGGTAAGCCTCATCAGCATTGAAGCCACAGCAATCATTCCAAGACCACCTATCTGCACCAGTATCAAAATAACAAGCTGCCCCGCAAAACTCCAGTGCATGTAGGTATCCACAACCACCAGCCCTGTAACACACACCGACGTCGTCGCCGTAAAAAGGGCTGTCAGAAGCGCTGTGGTTTCTCCCTTTGCAGAGCAGATCGGCAGCATAAGTATAAGTGTTCCCACAATTATGGTTAGCAGGAAGCTTGCCGGTATGATCTGAACCGGAGACAGCTTGATTTCTCTTATTTTCTTAAATAACTTCATTTGTACCTCACTTTGATCAGATCATGTCATTTAACAGACATGCCTTAAAGATTATACAGCTTATAGATACGAATGTATATCTTTGCCCTGAGGTACCTGAGTACCGAAAAGCGTTTATCCAATGCAGTAAAATACCGCCTCTCAATCGGTACAGATTGGAGAAGCGGCTCATTATCAGGATTATAATCACCATTCGCCTGCGTCGTAACCTTCCTGGCCATTCCTACAGCCTGAGTGTGGACAAGAAACAGATATTGTTGTTCGAACAGGAGAGAGACTCGTCGATAATCCCATCTGCCCCCGCCATCACACAGGTTGTAGGAATGGCCGGGAATATATTCCCGACACATCCTAAAGAATATACTAAACGAATAATGAAGGATTAGTTAGCTTTTCTGGCTGTATAGATCAGTTGTGCTGCATCAAAGGAATCATAGCTGAAGTATACGGAAATACCTTCGTTGGTTGCCTCAAAGATATAGTAGGAATAAACCGCTGTGTCATCGTCATAAACAGTCTCGGGGTATTCCATGTAGATGCGGTTGCCTTCCATTTTGGTGCAATAGAAATCATATCCTACAAAACGATAGAACTGCTTTTCAGCATCGAAATAGTCGCCGATGGCGATTCCGCCTGCTTCAGGATCGTTCTCGATAACGATGAAGCCGTCCTGACCGTCAAGGCTGCATTTTTCATACTTGTAGACACCGATAAGTGCATTAAGAAACTCGGTGGGATTGGCAGCTGTTAAAGTAACACCTGTTTCGCCGCCTTCTGCTGTACCGATCAGTTCACCATACTCGCTTGAAACCGATGCGCCGGAGTTGCTCTCATCCAGAGTGTAATCGGATGACACAGTCTGGACATCCTGTTCCTGAACGGCTACAGTGTTCTTTTTGCCACAACCTGCCAGCAGCAGGGTTGATAATAAAGTAATACCAACAATCTTTTTAAATCTAATAAATTTTCTCATAATACCTTCCTCAAATTAATCAAGCTTCATGCCAAACATGTGCTCTTTATACCAGTAGTTGGCTGCATCTCTTCTCTTCTGAAGATCAAGCTCATAGTTGCCGGTCTCCTCTGACCATACAAATCTCTCCCACTTGATGTGGTTCTTGCCGGGCTGACCATACTTACTTGCTTCGTAAGCTGCCTTGCTGGCGTATCTTGCAGGTGACTCATAATTGTGACAAATATAGTCAGTTGCATCAACAAAGTCTGTCATACCCTTAAGCTTCTCTACGCCATCAGCGCCAAGTCTTGTGTACATATCCTTCTGGATAAGGAACTGAATCTGAACATCCAGGTCTGTGGGATCCTTGCCAAGAGACTGTGCAAACTCAAGAAGCGCCTGCTTTCTGTCTCCTCTCCACTGAGCAAGACCAACAGATCCCTGATCTCCTACCCAGGATGTAAGGAAGCCGTGCTCTGCCTCAAGGTTACCAAGGATAGCAGCTGCTGCCTCAGGTGAATATCCTGCGTCGATAAGTGCCTGATAAATCTTATCAGCTGCAGCTCTATCACCTGATGTTACGTAGTTATCATTGATCGGAACATTTCTCATTGTTCCGAATCTGGTAGCAGGGCCTGTCTCACCGGACTGTCCACCCTGTGATGCACCGCCGCCGTTATCGCTGCCGCTTCCACCTTTTTCTTCCTTCTGGCCGCTACCGTTTTCGTTACCATTTCCGTTACCGTTGCCATTTCCTGAACCGGAGCCGCCTTCTTCGCCTTCGTTGCCGACAGGGGGAACAACAGGTACTACAGGAGGAACTGTATTCTGCTTGCCGGTGCCGCTTCCACTTCCACTTCCGCCGTTACCGCTTCCGCCGGTGCCGCTTCCTCCATTGCCATTTCCACTGCCGTTACCATTTCCGCTTCCGTTGCCGCTACCGTTTCCATTTCCACCGCCGTTACCGTTTCCACCGCCGTTACCGTTTCCACCGCCGTTACCGTTTCCGCCGCCGTTGCCGTTTCCGCCGCCGTTGCCATTTCCGCCACCGTTGCCGGGGTCTGACGGATCAACATTATAATTTCCGGGAGCCTTGATATTTCCCTTGACCTCGTCCTCGGTATTCGTATACTCATTAGCTATCTGAGTAAGTGCTGCACCAAACGCCTCTGCCTTCACAGATCTAATCTTTATCTGCTCAACAAGTTGTTCAACTGCCGGCTTAACCATTGCAAGAGACATATCAAGACTGTCGGCTATTTCTTGTGTCTGTGATGATAAATTATCAAGCTCTGCTGAAACATTCTGATAAACTGTTGCCTGTGATTTGAGAGTGTCTGGTTTAACTCTAAATGTACTCATGTCATATTACCTTTCGTATGAGGCGTTCTTATGCACAACGCCTCTCTGTTTTTTTCTACTGAGCATACTATCATACTTTTTTAAGCAAATGGTCATTTTCTGACGAAACGACATCGAAATCGGACGAATGACACTTTTTTTAATTTTTTATGACTTTTTTGGGTTCCTCGGACGAAGGTCTTAGGAATATTTGTTGGCGGTCTCAAGGTGAGGTGAGTAGGGTGGCGTAGAAGGATAACAGAAATGCTCACCGCTCTTTCGCTTGGATTTATGGCTTTCCCAAAATCCCGCATCGTATCTACGGCTCTAAACTCCGCCCGGAGTATGTTATTATGATTACCCGGAAGGTTATGGCCGGGCGTCAGACAACGAGCCGTGGACAGATACTCCTCGGTCTTTTGACAAACCTCATAAATCCTTACGCTCCTTCGCAGGCTCGCATTTCTGTTATCCTTCTGCGCCCCCTTACTCCCCTCCTCCTTGAGACCTACTCCCACAAAATTATTCCTATAGCCCTTCTGCCCATCACCTGCAAGCAGTCATAAAAATGCCTGCGGCGCTTTGCTTCAATCTCCTTAACTCCTCCCGTGGTAAGTTAATATGGTTACCCTGAAAGGCTATGGCCGGGCGTCAGACAACGAGCCGTGGACAGATACTCCTCGGTCTTTTGACAAACCTCATAAATCCGGAATTTGTGCTATACTACATATTAAAAAAGTTATTGAAAGGGGAAAAAGATATGATTAATGGAATGGGTTTAATAACAGGCCTTATCATTGGTGCACTTGCCGGTTGGATTGCCGGAAAATTCATGGACAATGACGGAAGTCTTCTTACTAACATTATCCTTGGACTTGTGGGAGGTTTTGTAGGTAATCTCGTCCTTGGCTTTGTGGGCATTCACGGATCAGGACTCATCGGTAACCTTATTGTTGCAGTTATCGGAGCCTGCATCATAATCTTCGCAGGAAGAAAACTGATAAAATAAACGCCCGCTGATATGGAGGTAATTATGATTCCAAAAGATCCGGTCATGCTACTAAGCTATATGAATATGAAACTTCGAGACAACTACTCATCGTTAGAAGCACTCTTCGATGACCTTGATGTCTCACCCAATGAACAAAAAGAAATCCTAGACCGCCTAAACAGCCTAGGATACACCTACAACCCTGAAACAAATCAATTCAATTGATTTGTTGAACTTTCTTTTATTAAAAACCAGTGACTACCGGAGGAAATCTTACTTACTCCGGCATCAACAAACCTGCATCAGTTTATGCACAGGGAAAATAATACAGTAGGCAAGGCGAGCCATCGCCGCAGAAAAGCCCGGCCTGCGAAAGTGATGGAAAAATGCGCAGTTCATGTACGACGACATGATTATCAAGACGAGAGGGCGAAGGAATGACGACTGTCCACGAATAGGCATGAGTAGGAGTCATTCCTTTGACATCGAGTCTATGAGAATCAGGAGGCGCACGTAAACAAGTATTTTTTTCAGAACTTTCGCAGGCCGGGCTTTTATGTGGCGATGGCTCGCCGGATATTCAGCATTTTACCTGCGTGTTACGAGGTTGCTCTGGCGGTAAGATTGTCCCCGGATACGTCGAATTCTATGGTTTGGTGCGGATGAACCGCATCTTCCAGTATCAGCTTCGCCGACAGCGTCTCCACATATTTCTGTATATAACGCTTAAGCGGTCTTGCTCCGTAGATCGGATCATAAGCATTGTCAATAACATAGTCCTTTGCCGCAGGAGTCAGACGGATATTGATCTCCCTGTCAGACAGACGTCTGTTAAGATCATCGATAACAAGATCCACGATTCCGCCGATATTGCCCTTGGTCAGGGGCTTGAACATAATAATCTCATCCAGTCTGTTAAGGAACTCCGGTCTGAAGTGGTCCCTTAAGTCCTCCATGGTATCATTCTCAGCTTCCTCACTAATGGTTCCGTCATCTCTTATTCCGTCCAGCAGATACTGCGCTCCTATATTGGAAGTCATGATCAGTATCGTATTCTTGAAATCAACGGTTCTACCCTGTGAATCAGTAATTCTTCCGTCATCAAGAACCTGCAGAAGAATATTGAAAACATCGGGATGAGCCTTCTCTATTTCATCAAAAAGAACCACAGCATAGGGCTTTCTTCTCACAGCCTCTGTAAGCTGCCCGCCCTCCTCATAGCCTACATATCCGGGAGGTGCACCGATGAGCCTTGACACGCTGTATTTTTCCATATACTCACTCATGTCAATTCTGACCATGTTGTTCTCATCGTCAAAAAGCGCCTGAGCAAGACTTTTTGCTAGCTCTGTCTTACCTACACCGGTGGGGCCAAGGAACAGGAATGAGCCAATGGGCTTACTGGGGTCCTTGATTCCTGCCTTGGATCTCATGATAGCCTCAGAAACCTTGGTAACCGCATCATCCTGTCCAATGACACGAAGATGCAGCTCATCTGCCAGATGAAGTGTCTTGTTTCTTTCACTCTCAGTCAGCTTATTTACAGGAATTCCGGTCCACCTGCTGATGATTCCCGCAATCTCATCCTCAGAAACTCTCTCATGTACAAGGGTTGTGTCGTTCTCTTTTTCCCTTGCAGCTTCCTCAGCCTCCTCCAGCTGCTTCTTGAGGGCAGGAAGTTTGCCGTACTGAAGCTCTCCGGCCTTCTCATAATCACCGTTTCTCTGGGCGATGGCAATCTCTGAGTTGATGGTATCTATCTGCTCACGCATGGCTGCCAGCTTGTCCACAGCCTCTTTTTCATTGGTCCACTGAGCCTTCTGGGAATCGAATTCCTCCTTGAGCTCAGCCAGTTCCTTCTGCAGATTCTTAAGCCTCTCGATGCTAAGGGAATCATCCTCCTTCTTAAGGGCAGCTTCCTCGATCTGCATCTGCATTATCTTACGGTTCAGCTCATCCAGTTCCGCAGGCATGGAATCCATCTCGGTCTTGATAAGGGCGCAGGCCTCATCCACCAGGTCAATGGCCTTGTCAGGAAGGAACCTGTCGGAAATATATCTGTTAGAAAGAACTGCAGCGCTCACCAGGGCTGAATCCATGATCTTGACGCCGTGGAAAACCTCATATCTCTCCTTAAGTCCTCGAAGAATACTGATGGTGTCCTCAACAGTGGGCTCCTCAACCATTACCGGCTGGAAACGTCTCTCAAGAGCCGCATCCTTTTCGATGTACTGTCTGTACTCATTCAGCGTTGTGGCTCCGATACAATGGAGCTCGCCTCTGGCCAGCATGGGTTTTAACATATTACCGGCGTCCATGGCACCGTCTGTCTTGCCAGCTCCAACAATCAGATGAAGCTCATCGATAAAAAGAATGATCTCTCCGTCTGACTGCTTAACATCCTCAAGAACCGCCTTGAGTCTCTCCTCAAACTCGCCTCTGTATTTAGCTCCGGCCACCAGAGCGCCCATATCAAGGGAAAAGATCTTCTTGTCCTTAAGGGCAGTGGGAACATCGCCCCCTGCTATTCTCTGGGCAAGTGCCTCAACAACAGCTGTTTTACCAACGCCGGGCTCACCGATCAGAACCGGATTATTCTTGGTCTTTCTGGAAAGGATCCTGATGACATTTCTGATCTCGGTATCTCTGCCGATAACCGGATCAAGCTTCTGCTTTCGTGCCTTCTCAACCAGCTCTGTTCCGTACTTGTTCAGGGTGTCATAGGTCGCCTCCGGATTGTCCGTTGTAACGTTCCTGTTGCCTCTAACCTCTGACAAAGCCTGTAGGAATCTGTTCCTGTCGATGCCAAAGCTCTGGATGATGTCCTTGACCTCTCTGTTGGGCTTCTTAAGTACAGCCATAAACAGATGCTCTACAGATACATACTCATCTCCCAGAGCCTTAGCCTCATCCTCTGCAGAAAGAAGCGCCTTGTTAAGGTCAGAACCCACAAAGGGGTGACCGCCCTGAACCTTGGGTCTCTTCTTGATGCCCTGCTCTATCCTGTCCAAAAATGCCCTTGTATCAACGCCCATTTTCTCCACAAGCTTGGCAATAAGGCTATCCTCAATGGTCATAAGAGCATATAGCAAATGCTCCTGCTCAATCTCCTGATTGCCATACTCTATGGCAACCTTCTCGCAGCCATTTACCGCTTCTATGGACTTTTGCGTAAACTTCTGTATATTCATAAGCGCCTCCTATTCCAGCGTCTGCTTCCACTTGTTATTGTTGTTCTATTACAACTATAACACATCTATTTCCCATGTCAATACCACAGAGGTTGTTATCATTCACATTTTTTGCTTTTGTGCCCATCCCCTGGAGCCTGATATGATATTCAAGACATTAAAAAGGCTGGTTCAATAACGAACCAGCCTTTTACCTTTCGACACTTATAACATATTATTTTCCAAAGCTATAGTTTTTGATGATAAATGTAGCTCTTTTAACTCCGCCATAACTACCTTTTCCCTTCAAAATTACAACAGCCTTTCCTGCCTTGTCATTGTTTTCATAACCCACAATATCATAATCATCGGCAGTAAGCTCTTTATCATTTACTGTTACTTTTATAGCTTTCTTGTGAAGAGTAACCGGTCCCCTTGTATTGAATCGTTGAGAAACAATAGTTACTTTTGCAGATGAAATCAAAGTCTTGCAGACCCTGAATTCTTTAGACAAAGCAACTCCTTCATAATTGCCGATTCCACTTACCTCTGCGTAAAGTGTAGTGTCGCAAGGAACAATATCCTCAGAAGACACCTCGTCGCCTTTATTTCTCATAATCTTTGATTTATCTTTAGAACTGATAACTTCGGTATTTTCTGCATATCTGTATACGAAAGAATTACTATAGTCCTTACCGGCTTCAAGCTTTAATCCATTCTTATCAGTTATTATAATTTCAGGCGAATTGATTCCTGCATCATCTCTAAAAACGACATCTGACGCATCTACATCAGCTTCTTCGAAATCGGACCTGACTACTTCAAAAGTCTTAGTGACTGTTCCTTTGAAGTTTCCTTTAAATGTAATATTTGCAGAAGCCTTACCAAGCTTTTTATTTCCCTTTAAGCTCACCATATAATCCGTACCGGGAGTAAGTATGCGTTCCTCTCCGTTTACACTAAATGCTACAGTGATTTCGGGTATTGCCCCGGTTTTGTCATAAGCTGCCTTCTCAGCAATAGTAGTTGTCAAATTACTATTAACCGGCGTCGGATTAATTTTGTATGTTTTTGTACAAATGCCGGAATATCCGTTTACTCCGGTAATGATCAATCCGGCTTTTCCCGCATTAACATTGTTTTCATACCTGAAAATATAGTCAATTTTCCTTGCGGCATCCGTATCTTTTATCGAAAGATACTGTTCTTCATCCATGCCTTTAAGCTCAATATCAGAACTGTTTTTCGCTTTAATTGTAAGTTTAAGCTTCTCTAAGCACTTAGCCATTCCATCATATGTCTGGTCCTCAATTCCTGATACTTTAGCCTTAGCAATATCCATTCCCTTTATGGTAAAAGGAATCTTTTTAATACCAACATATTCAGTATCGGTAACAGCTTTTATGATAATATATGCCGTTCCGGGATTTATATTGTTTTCATAAGCTACAGTATAGTCTTTGCCTTCTTCAAGAAGTTTTCCCTTATACTTTACAGAAACAACAGGTCTTACTTCCTCTCCTGTATAAGCAAATTTTCCCGGCTTAGATACTTTCGCTGATGTAATCGGTATATCATCATAATCGCCAATAACTACTGACCCCCAAACAGATCCCTGATAATTTCCTTTTCCCTCAATAGTGTAATAGTACACACCTGGACTTCTGAATATATAATCGTCGTCATCATCAGTAGGATCAACATAATAGTCACATGTATAGTCAACACCTTTTTTTAGTGTCACAGTCTTACCGGATATATTTGATTTAATTACAGGATTAGGAAAATGACGTTTTCCATCATAAGGATAATATATCCTATTCTCCCCAACATCAAAGTTTTCTTCAGATAAAGATGCCGGCGAAATTTTAAAATCATTTTCCAAGGTACCCTTGTAATTTCCTTTAAAGGTTATCTTGTATTTTCCTTTACCGGCCCTGATATTATTGGAATATTTTATTGTATAATCTCTTCCCTCCAATAATTTACAGTTATTAGCGTACACCTCCATTACAGGATAAAGAGGTTTGCCTGTATAAGATACATCCTTTTCACCCACCCCAAAAGATACTATGCTATCCCAATATGCATATACCACACAATCCTCTGTCACTTCCTTGTCAAAGTCATAACTCCACCCACGGAAGGTAGCATTTTCACGATATGGCGTCTCAGGACAAACTATTTTTTCACCCGCCTTCAGCACTTGATCAGGAATTGTAGTATCACAATATGTAACAAATCTTACTTTGCAATCAGCTCCTTTTAATCTTGCGGAAAGCTTTATATCTGAAGTACGTCTTGCAGAAAAAGAGTATCTGCAAGAACTTGTTTGATAACCGGGATTTTCAGTATTCTCTGAATACCATCCCATTATCTCATCGCCTTCATTTAATGAAATAGAAGGTGCTTCAAACTTCGTTCCCTTAACATATTTTTTTACAATCTCATTCCCATATGGATCTACAAAAGTAACATTAAAATATCCAATTCCGGAACAAGATACGTCGCTGTTTTCAAAGGGACCTTTCCATACTAATGATGCATTTTTCCAGGTCTGATTGTCTTCCGGGAAGTAAACATGAATAAACTTTCCACTGGCAAAAATATTGCTTCCCAATGCCGGCAAGTCGCCCGCGAAATAAACAGTTCTTACTTTGTCATAGCAATTTAAAGCCTCATCACCAATTGCCTCAAGCGAGTCAGGCATCCAAATAGTTGAAGGCAGATTAGTTTTTCGGAAAGCAGCATTTCCAATGGTTTTTAGCTTTCGAGGCATCATGCACCCTAAAGAATCCAATTTTGCATTCTCAAATGCACTGTCCCCTATTATTTCAATATTGTCGGAGAGCTTGATGTATCTGTCATCCACAGAATAGAAAGCATAATCTCCAACGCTTTTTATAGTATCCGGCAAGTCTATCTTATTTCTTTCATCATTTGTTTTGCAGAAATCCAATCCATAAAAAGCATATGCCCCAACCGATGTAATTCCCGGATCTATCACAAGCTTCGATATTTTCTTATATAAGTAATACGACCATGGTGCTCTGCTGGTTTTAGAGTAATCATACATAGCTCCACTTCCATAGAGCCTGAGTGTCTTCTCTTCATCTCCGGTAATTTCCCAAAATATTTCATCACCACATTTACCCTGGACTATATCTTCAGAATCTATGGCCTTAAAAGAAACTTCATTCTCTCCATCTAATCTCTTAACCTCTTCACTTTTCCAAGTTACATTATTCCCAGGATAATATACCGTATACACACTTCCCCAAAACGGTGTCTTTCCAAATTCCGGCATATCCCCTAAAAAAGTCAGCTTACAAGTTCTTGCATCCAAACTCAAAGCCTTTTCTTCTACTACTTTCACATTTGCCGGTACAACAACCTCATCAGCAAGGTACGTTCCATAGAATGCGCGACTTCCTAATGCTTCTATACCATCAGGAATCACATACTCATCAGCATGATCAAGATCAATACCTGAAAAAGAATGGTGTCCAATAGCCTTGACAGTATCTGATATAACTAACTCCGTTGCATTTTCCATATTTGAAAAAGCGTTATTACCTACATATGTTATGCCATCTTCTATAACAATCTTCTGTACCGCTGCTCTATAATCCTGCCATGGAGTTTTAGCTGATGACTCATAATCATTAATAGCTCCATTACCATACACATAAAGCTCACCTGTCATAGGATCAAATTTCCACTTAACATCATCTCCGCATTTACCAGTACTGCATACACGCGCAGAATAATCTGATCCTTCTGTTCCTTCAATCAGAATCTCAGCATCTTCATCATTATAGTCACAATACTCTTCCGCAGAAAAATCACTTTGATCCTCTACGAGTACCTCTTCAGAATCGTACTCATATTCTTCCGCATCAAAAAGAGTAGTCTCGTCATCATAGGCCAATACCGGCAATGATGATGCGGCTACTCCTTCAAACACTACAGTTGCACACAAAAAAGAAAGTGCGATTTTTTTAAAGTACTGCTTAATTTCGTTCCCCATTGTTGCCCCACATCTCCTTTTTCATACATTTTTTGACTTCAGGTCATATATATTTATCATAATATGGAAATGTACCAACAACAATATGCATTTAATATTCTATTCCCCGTCTTGCCTGAATTCCCTTGTCATAGGGATGTTTTTCCTTGCGCATCTCAGTAATGTAGTCTGCTTTGTCGTTAAAAAGCTCCGGGGCATTTCGGCCGGTGAGAACCAGCTCCATATAGGCGGGCTTGGAATTCAACAGCCTCTCGATGCGGTCTTCATCGATAATGCCGTAGCTTACGGGATAGGTCACCTCATCCATAACAAGAAGATCACAGTCCCCGCCGTAAACATAACCTTCAATCTCATCCAAAAGACCGTTGTGAAGCTCAGTAAAAGCAGCAACGGAATCCGGATCATCTTTTTTAAACCAGCCAAGATTCTTACTGCTACGAACCACCCTGATATTCGGAATACTCTTAAGGATGCCAAGCTCTGAGGTATCTCTACCCTTCATAAACTGGGCGAACACAACCTTTTTGCCTGCTCCGGCAGCTCTTACGGACAATCCGATAGCTGCTGTAGTCTTGCCCTTGCCCTCTCCTGTGTACAAATGAATAAGACCGGGGTGTCTCTCCACTACAGAAGTCATATCCTGAGAATCTCCTAAACCTGAATCACTCCCGGCATCATCACCGGACTTATCTTCTTTATAGGAGCTGCTGCCACCGATATACTCCGCTTTCCTTAGCTGGCAATTTGCCGCGCTGCAATATGCGCATTTATCATGCTTTTCTATCTTCTCATCAAACAAAGGCGCAATAAAAAGGACGCTCTTTTTGGGCATCAGAACAAAGGCCTCATTATAGGTCACAACCTTCTGCCCTAACAGTGCCATAAGCCTAGGGGCCTCCGACAAAGGCAGCTCTTCCACTCCGGTAAAAATATACCCTCCGGCATATTTGCCTGTGAGCTCATGGAGCTTCTCATCTATCCTGTCGTAGGCCTGAGACATAATCTCAAGTCCCAGACAATCCACCATATAGGCTCTGTTGATATCACCTTTTTGGATGTAACTGTCCTGCAGCTCGTCAAAGGCATTACCCAAAGTCATGACAACTACAGCGTTCCCGCCCTCCAATACATAGTGAAACTCCGCATGCACTCTGGGTGAAAGCTGTCTGTAGAGCCTTATTATTTCGTTTTTATCCGTGTCATTAAAATGATATCGCCTGACAAATTCCCTTAGGCAGGCTTCATCAAGCGATACTTTCAAAGGTATAAAATTCATTATTCCTCACTGTCTGAATCAGAACTGTCAACTACTTCAATATCTGTGGACTCCACTGTTTCCTCAACCACCTCGGCATCCGTCACCAGAGCTTCCTCATCCTTCTCCTTGTTCTTCTGGGCTATCATGACCATAATATAGGTCAAAAGATTGGTCACACCGTCGATAATAAGAAATGCTCCGATAAGTGTTATCGCAATTTCCTTGGCTGAAGTTGGATTAAAGAGAAGGAAAGCTCCAAGTCCCACCGTAAGAACAGCTATCAGGAGCGATGTCCACCACTTGCTGAATTTGGCCTTGATAAGGGAAAAAGTCTGTCCCAGATTGCCAAGTCCACTGACAATGATAAACACTCCGAACAGCTTGGGGATAAGATCCGTGAACTGGCCCGGATTAACAAATATCCAGGCGCCTATAACAGCCACAAGTATTCCCACAACAAATTCGCCGGAGGAGACAAAACTCTTCTCCTTTCGCACAAAATATGCGATAACAAAAACCACTCCGATAAGAAGCAGCAAAACTGCCAATGCCTTAGTTACAAAATTTACACTGGCTCCCGGCCATACCGCCAGTACAAGTCCTATGGCAATAGTAATAAGAGCCTGAACTATATTGTGAAGTTTGTACTTTTTTGCCTTTTCCATGATTGCTTATGCCCCCGGTATATTATTTATTCAGCGTCTCCTGCCGCCTCTGCAAGAAGCTCATCCATGAAATCATATATCTCCTGTCTGCCTTCCTTGCTAAGGGCCGAATAGGGGAAGATTCTCACATCATCGGGAAGTCCCAGACCGCTTCTTAGCATATTGAGGTGCTTTTCGTGCTGGGATTTCTTGATCTTATCTGCCTTGGTGGCAATTATCACAGGCTGGAAGCCCTGATGAACAACCCACTGATACATCTGAACGTCATTGGCGGAGGGCTCGTGCCTTATATCGATCAAAAGAAATACTCTCATGAGCTGCTTGGAGGTATGAAGATAATTCTCTATCATCCTGCCCCACTGCTCCTTGGTCTTCTGGGAAACCCTCGCAAAACCGTAGCCCGGAAGATCCACAAGGTAGAACTCATTGTTGATATTGTAATAGTTGATGGTCTGGGTCTTCCCCGGTTCCTGGGAGGTTCTTGCATAGTTCTTGCGGTTCATAAGACCGTTTATAAGAGAACTCTTTCCCACATTACTCTTGCCGGCAAAAGCAAACTCAGGGTGCTCATTCTCGGGAAGAGTGCTGGTGATACCGCATACGGTCTCCAGATTTACATTCTTTATAACCATAAATAACTCCTTATTGCCCTGTCGTGATCTCGTGGTGTTTAAAAAACGCTGCCACAAAGGGCTTTTGTGGCAGCGTCCATATACAATTTACTTCGCGGGCTTAAGCCTCTTGGAATCCTTGTGCACGATGAGCGGCTGACTGGTTCCGTCTACGGATGCATCTGTAATGACGCACTCTGTGATGGTATCATCCGAAGGAATCTCATACATAACATCCATCATGGACTTCTCCATGATAGAACGAAGTCCTCTGGCACCGGTCTCTCTCTCGTAAGCCATCTCGGCAATTCTCTTAACTGCCTCATCCTCAAAGGTAAGCTTAACATCGTCGAAATCAAATAGCTTCTGATACTGCTTAACCAGCGCATTTCTGGGCTCTGTAAGAATCCTTACAAGAGCCTCCTTGGACAGTCCTTCCAGGGTTACAGTGATAGGCACACGGCCTACAAACTCGGGGATAAGTCCGAACTTAACGAGGTCCTGAGGTGTAACCTCCTTGAGAACCTCACCGATCTCACGCTCTGTCTTGTCTGCTATCTCAGCATTGAATCCGATGGAATTGCGGTCAAGTCTTGCCTCAACAATCTTGTCCAGTCCGTCAAAAGCTCCTCCGCAGATAAAGAGGATGTTGCTGGTATCGATCTGTATAAGTTCCTGATGAGGATGCTTTCTGCCGCCCTGAGGTGGAACAGAAGCAACGGTACCTTCCACGATCTTAAGAAGTGCCTGCTGAACACCTTCACCGGATACGTCTCTTGTTATTGAAACGTTCTCACTCTTCTTGGTGATCTTGTCTATCTCGTCGATGTATACGATTCCGTACTGAGCTCTCTCAATATCGTAATCTGCATTCTGAATGAGCTTGAGCAGAATATTCTCAACGTCCTCACCTACATAACCTGCCTCGGTAAGTGTGGTGGCATCTGCAATTGCAAAAGGAACATTGATGATCTTGGCCAGGGTCTGGGCAAGATAGGTCTTACCTGAACCTGTAGGTCCGATCATGATAATATTGCTCTTCTGAAGCTCAACCTCGTTCTTGTCATCAGTCTTGGGAGCAAGAACACGCTTGTAATGATTGTAAACGGATACGGCGAGGACCTTCTTGGCCTCCTCCTGTCCGATTACATATTCGTCAAGGAAATTCCTGATCTCAACGGGCTTGAGCAGATTGATCTGCTGGGCCTTGCCGGATACAGGCTCATCCTCAAATTCTTCCTCAATGATATCGGCACAGATATCAACGCACTCATCGCAGATATAAACACCTGCGGGTCCTGCTATAAGTTTTTTTACCTGATCCTGTGTCTTATTACAAAAAGAGCACCTGATCTCTCCTGAATTCTTTCCTGCCATCATATCTCCTTTGGCTTAATTATTTATTGTCCTTCTCGCTGGGACGATTCTCGATGATGGAATCAATAAGACCATAATCAAGAGCTTCCTGGGCGCTCATCCAGTTATCACGCTCGGTGTCTGCTGCGATCTGCTCATAGGGCTTGCCTGTGTTCTCTGCCAGCATTCTGTTGAGTTTCTCCTTGGTGCGGAGGATGTGCTTGGCAGCGATCTCAATCTCTGTAGCCTGGCCCTGAGTTCCGCCAAGAGGCTGGTGGATCATAACCTCTGCATTGGGAAGTGCCATACGCTTACCCTTAGCACCGCCTGCAAGAAGGAATGCTCCCATGCTGGCTGCCATGCCGATACAGATTGTGCTGACATCGCACTTGATGTAATGCATTGTGTCATATATTGCCATTCCGGATGTGATCTCTCCTCCGGGGCTGTTGATGTACATATGAATATCCTTGTTGGGATCTTCTGCTTCAAGGAAAAGCAACTGAGCAACCACGATACTTGCGGAAGTTGCGTTAACCTCCTCACCCAAAAATACAATTCTCTCTTTTAAAAGTCTGGAGTAGATGTCATAGGATCTCTCTCCACGGCTGGTCTGTTCAATGACGTATGGAATTAAGCTCATTTTTTACTCCTCTCGAAAAAAATAGTGCGGTGGTATATAGTCTTTACTCTCGAAAAACTATATACAACCACACTATATTATACGGCTAGTTTGACTTTTTGCCAACTGCCAATAGTGATTGATCGTCCAAAAAAGCCTCAATCTCGTCAGAAGTCCCAAGACTTCTGCAGGGCTTTCTTCCATCTCGAAAATACGAAATCTGCATTTTGAAGTCTTCCTTCTGAAGTCTTCCCTATCGAAAACACTTTCGATTATTTCGTTTCGGTTCATGGATCCGTTGTGCTCCAATCCTTATAGTCCGCCATATTTTCTTATCCGGATGATAAAAAATACTTTTGGAGATCTGTTTTACTCTTACAATCCGGTATGACCTGGGACGTGGATCATCAGATCGTTTTTTCAAGCAGCTCCGGTTGCGAAGCTTTAGGGCGCATCCTCCGTGACTTCCCTTAAAGGTTGGGGCTTTCGGACGACAATTTTTGTGTGCCGGTTATCGGGGTGCTGGCCATCCCAAGGATCCGGCTGTTTATCCTTGCATCAGGGCGGCTGTAATTGCCGGTCGCCTGTTGGTGCCTCCGGGCGGCTTTCATTCCAGTGAATGCTATCCGCCTCTCTCATCATCAGAAATTAAGTAAAACTGATGCTGCGGTTAACGTAAAACCGACTTTCTTGTTCGGTTATTAAAAAGATTCGGGGGTCAAAAATCAAAAATTGGGGTTTAGAATTTTGTTTTATAAAATGTTTATTTTTATTTATTTTTATTTCTTCGTACCCCACTTTTAGATAAGTTATAATCGAATTAATATAACATGACACAGGAGACTTTTAATGAAAGAAGATGTGTTTGGTACGGAAGCTCTCGCAGTTCGAGAAGATTCCCAGAGGCTGAATGCTTTCATTAAAAACAACAGTAAATTTATCAAGCAATGTGCTTATAAATCTGTTCATAAATATGTGTCTGACAGCGATGATGAATATGCTGTCGCTCTGAGTGCATTCCATGAAGCAGTCCGCTCCTTTGATGAAACGAAGGGGGCTTTCTCAACTTTTGCTCAAATTGTCATCAAAAGACGACTTCTTGATCATATGGAGAAAGAGTACCGCCACAAAGCAGAGATAAGTGTCGAACCCTACATGATGGAAGGCGAATTAAATGAGGACGAGAACAATCCCATTGCCTTCGAGCTAAAGGAGAGAACAGCGACCCTGTCCGCAGAGAAAAGCACCTCTGTAAGTGCAGACGTTACCATCAGGGACGAGATTGAAGCCCTGTCCCAGGCATTAGAGCCCTATGGCTTTGGCTTCTCCGATCTTGTTGAGTGTTCTCCCACAGCACAGAAAACCAAGACAGCCTGTGCGATTGCCATCAAAACCCTTATCGGCTCCGATGAACTTATGAGCAGTTTTAGAAAAACCAGAACACTGCCAATGAAAGACCTGTCCAGTATGGCCAATATATCAAGGAAGATTCTTGACCGCCACAGGAGATACATTATAGCAGCAGTCGAGATCATTTCCGGAGATTATCCGCTTCTCTCGGAATACATGAAATTTGTTAAGGAAGTATGAGGACTACAACATGAAAGCAGTTGTAATGGAAGGAAAAAAGAAAATATGCGTAGTCCTGTGTGAAGACGGAACCTTCCGTAAGATCAGGGGAGTCCACAAAGTGGGCGACACCATTGAGGTTAAGAGCTCGGACTTTATAACAGCAGAGTCCTGTTCCACAACCTTAAGGAAATCACTCCCCATTCTGTCGGGTATCGCAGCAGCGGCAGTCCTTACCATGGGCGTTGGTTATTACGAGACCTCAGTTGCCTGTTCCTACGTAACACTGGATGCAACACCCTCCATTGAATATACTTTGAACCGTTTGGACAAGGTAATCAAAATCGAGGCTCTGAATGAGGAAGCACAACCGATCATCGAGACACTTACTCATCAGGGTGTAAAATATAACTCCATCAGTGATGCGATCGATATGACGGTGGAGGTTCTAAGAGCCAATGATTATCTGACGAATGACACAAATGAAATTATTATAGACGTGGTTTCTGAGAGCGACTCCCGCTCCGAGAAACTGTCCAAACAGGTAGAAAAGAGTGCAGCAGGCTCCGATTCATCCTTAAGCCTGTCTCTCCTTAAGTCCGACAAGGAAGACCGTGCCTCCGCCAAGGGCTCCGGCATAAGTACCGGCCAGTTCAAGGTTATCAAGGACGGCAGATCAACTTCCGCAGCTACAACAGCTACCACAAACACCGGCACAGCTTCCAGTCTTGGAACTGTTGCATCCTCTGCAGCAAATACTGCCAGAAAGCAGATCGCTATGTCTCAGACGCCGTATTCCTATCAGGATACAACCAGCGATGCAGCCAACACACCGGCCTACACACCGCCGTCACAGACCAGCGAACCTTCTGCTCCGGCAGTTAATCCTACCAAGAAGAAAAAGAAGAAAGCTCCAGAAGCATCATCTACTCCTGCTGACACAGCGGTTGCTTCAGCCAGCATCATAGAAGAAGGCAACGAAGTTGCATCAGCAGCCGCAACCAGCGCTGAGGCAAGCAAAGAGAATTCAGGAGAGGCATCCACTACTCCCACAGAGAATACGGACGCACCTTCCGATGGAGCATCGAATACAGAACCGGCCGCTCCCACAGAGCCCACAACTCCCGCAGAGAATCCAACACCCGAAGAACCGGGTAACGGTGACAGCGGCGAAACACCTGCACCTGCACCGGATCCCGCACCTGCACCTACTCCTGCTCCCGATCCCGCACCTGCAGATCCCGAGCCTGCGCCTGAAGAGCCTGCTCCATCCGATGAACCGACTCTTCCTGAGCTTCCCGATCCGGGACCTGACTCCGGCGAAGCAGATACAACGCCTGTTCCCGACCAGCCGGGATTTTCCGACAGTTCTTCTCAGGATATAAGTACATGACATATAACCCAAGAGGCTGAGCACATTAAGCGCTCAGCCTCTTATTATTTATCATATGATATTCAAAGCCTATAGGATATTAAGGATCAAGCCTCTTCCTCAGTCTTTTTCTTTCTTGTTGCTCTCTTGGGCTTTTCCTCTGTCTCGTCCTTGTCAGCAGCCTTCTTGGTTGTTGTCTTCTTAGCTGCAGTCTTCTTAGCAGGCTTCTCCTCTGTCTCGTCCTTGTCAGCAGCCTTCTTGGCTGTTGTCTTCTTAGCTGCCTTCTTAGCGCCTTCCTTAACGTTCTCTACAAGGAAATCAGCGGCCTTCTGTACTGCAAGGTCCTCTCTCATTGTCTTGAACTCTGACTCAGGCATAAGCTCCTTGAGCTTAGCAACTTCCATCTTGTACTGGTCAGCCATCTTCTGAAGCTCAGCCTCGAACTCCTCATCACTGATTGTGATGTTCTCCTTCTTAGCAACCTCTTCAAGTACAAGTCTTGCCTTGATTCTCTCGATAGCCTGAGGCTTAACCTGCTCAAGCATCTTGTCTACGCTGCTGCCTGTGTACTGAAGATACTGGTCCATGTTCATGCCCTGCATCTGAAGTCTCTGAGCAAAATCGTTAACGATCTGTCTCTGCTGAGTCTCAACCATAGCCTCAGGAAGCTCGATCTCTGAATCATCGATAACAGCCTTAACTACAACATCCTCTCTCTTAGCCTTCTCTTCGTTCTCTTTCTTCTCAGCAAGCTTCTTCTTTACATCCTCTTTGTACTCGTCAAGGGTGTCGAACTCAGAAACGTCGCTGGCGAACTCATCATTAAGCTCAGGAAGCTCCTTAGCCTTAATAGCCTTAACTGTGCACTTGAAGGTAGCATCCTTACCTGCAAGCTCCTCTGCCTGATACTCCTCAGGGAATGTTACGTTAACTTCGCCTTCCTTGCCGATCTCGAAGCCTACAAGCTGCTCCTCGAAGCCGGGAATGAATGCACCTGAGCCGATTGTAAGAGGATAATCTGTTCCCTTACCGCCCTGGAATGCAACACCGTCAACAAATCCCTCGAAATCAAGGGTTACGATATCGTTCATAGCAACTGCTCTGTCTGTAACTTCAACAGTTCTTGCGTTGGTATTTCTCTGCTTGTCGATCTCAGCATCAACCTCTTCGTCTGTAACGTCAAGGTCCATCTTCTCTACTTCGATTCCCTTATATTTACCAAGCTTAACCGGAGGCTTAAGTGCTACTTCAGCTGTGAAGATGAAGTCCTTGCCTGCCTCAAGCTGCTCAACATCGATCTTGGGAGAAGAAACAATGTCCTCACCACACTCTTCTACTGCCTTGGGATACTCTTCCTCGATAAGTTCGTTGGCTGCATCCTCATAGAAGATCTCCTTGCCGTAAATCTTCTCGATCATCTTACGAGGAGCCTTACCCTTGCGGAATCCATTAAGCTGGATCTTGTTCTTATTCTTCTCATAAGCCTTCTGAAGGGCCTTCTCAAGCTGCTCTGCAGATACTTCGATCTTAAGCTTAGCCATGCTGTTCTCAAGCTTCTCTACTGTTACGCTCATTTTATTTGTATTTCCTCCTAGATAAATATTTATATAAAGAGCTGTCATATTGTGGTTTACAGCCCTTTTGCCCGCATTTAGGCACAATCGCTTTCAGATTATATCACAATACAATTTGAATATCCACATTTTTTTATAATAAAACCTTTTTACCGGTGAAAAGAATAATTATTCAATATACACAAAAAGTTTGCCAATTGATAATTTTTATCAATAACCTTTATCTATTAATTAATAATTTCAAGAATTAAAAAAGTATTAAAAATCCCCAAATGATGCCACATTCCACCGTATTAGTTGTATAATTTGTGTACGTTATATCGTATCTTTATGTTTTTACAAATAAATTTCACGGAGGCTTATTATGGCAGATTCAGTGAAGAAAAAAAATGAAATCAGTGCAAAAAACAGCATAAAAACAAGGCTAATTGCCATTATTTTGCTGTTAGTGTCTATTCCGCTCATTGTATCACTTATTATCAGCTACGTATCTTCAACCAATAAAGCTCTCGAAGATGCTAAAACTGCCCTTGGATGGCAGGCAAAATATATTGCCGCCGATTATGCCGATATCATTAACAAGAATCTTATGATCCTTGAGAGTATTGCCGGTAACCCTACAACACTCGTTTACATGCAGGGAACAGCAGGAATCGAAGATCAGGTAATGATCGATATGTTGACTTCAGGCGATAATATCTTAAACGACGGCAACTCCATGGCCATCGCAGATACCACCGGTATGCAGATCATAAGATCCACCGGCAAATGCGTTGATGTTCACGAAAGGGAGTACTTCCAGGAAGCCATGAAGGGCAATATCTTCATATCAAATGTCATCGTTAGTGCCTCCTCAGGACTTCGTCAGATAACAATGGCAGTTCCCATTAAAGATCCTTCAGGAACTGTACTTGGTGAAGTTCAGAGAAACTACAATCTTGAGGCTCTGCATCTTTTCCTTGAGCAGGAAACAGAGGATGCCTTTGTGATAGCCAGAGATAATATAATGGCAGCCCACGCAAAGATGTCCCTTGGCGTAGACGATGTATATGATCTTACAGGAGCTCCCTACACTTTGTCTGACCAGGGAACCATAATTGATAAGGTATCCTATGAAACACCACTGATCATGTCCTGGTGCACAGATGAGGTTACCGGCTACAAGGTTGTAGTATCTACTGACTATAACAAGGCTATGAATGCTGCTCAGAAATCTGCTATATTCACCATCATCGTTGGTGTCGTAATGTTGCTAATAGCTTCCGTTATTTCCTTTATGATGGCCAAGAGCTTCACCGATCCCGTCAAGGCTGTTAACGACTCCCTTGCCAAACTTGCCGACGGACATTTTGCCAAAATTAATAAATTCACTTCTCAGAAAGACGAATTCGGCACCATGGTAAACAGTACCAATTCCGTTATCGATAAGCTTGAGGACATTGTTCAGAGCATAAAAGAATCTGCCTTCAGCGTTGCTTCCTCCTCCGAAGAACTGTCAGATATGGCTAACCAGATCTCCCAAACCGCAGAGGACGTATCCAATGCCGTACAGGAAATCGCATCAGGAGCCACTCAGCAAGCTGATGAGATCCAGCAGGCCTCCGAAAATGTCGGACGTATCGGTGATGCTGTGGGAGATGTACAGAATTCCACAGACAATCTGTCAAATCTGGCAAACAAGATGAAGGAAGCCTCCGAGATATCCAGCAATTCACTGGCATCCCTTCAGAATTCTTCCACAGAGATGACAACCAAGATCGACGATATTTCAAGAACCATCGCAGCTACCCAGGAAGCCGTTTCCAATATCAATGACAAGGTTGAGGGTATCTCATCCATCGCAACCCAGACCAACCTCCTGTCCCTCAATGCCTCCATCGAGGCTGCAAGAGCCGGTGAGGCAGGTAAAGGATTTGCGGTTGTTGCCGAAGAGATTGGTAAGCTTGCCGATGATTCCAAGGCAATGGCTGACGATATCAGAAAAGAGATGGATATCCTTCTCGAACAGTCCAAGGCTGCCGTTACTGCTGCTGAAGACGTAAAACAGGGAAATATGGACCAGCAGCTTGCTCTTGGCGAGACACTGGATGCAGTAAACGGAATGCTTGGAGATATCGGAAGCACCGTAGGCGGCGTACAGCTCATCTCCCAGGGGGCAGATACCTGCGAGAGCTCCAAGAATGCTGTTGTTGATACCATGAGTGCCCTGTCCGCAATCTCCGAAGAGAACGCAGCTTCATCAGAGGAGACAGGCGCCTCCATGGAAGAACTCTCCGCTACGGTTACAACCCTTGCAAGCAGTGCCAACGGCCTCAAGGAAGTTGCCGAGAAGCTCAATCAGGAGATGGAATTCTTCAAATAATCTATATTGCACATAATAACGGCGGACATGCAACATACGCATGTCCGCCGATTTTTTGTAATGTTTGCTTTAGATCATATAGTATCTCAACCAAGTTTTAGAGAACTCATGTAGGAATTTCTGTACTTGGGATCTGATGTCACATCCTTATCAAACCAGGGCGCAGGCTTGTATGCAGCTGCTGCCTCCTCCGAAGGAAACTCTACCTCTGCCACAATTGTCCCGTCGAAGGGCGCCTTGAACACGTCCAGCTCAATGACCATCTTCCCATCCTTAATTAGCTTATCAAGCTCGGGAGTATCACTAAGATACGCCTCCGAATATGCATCTTCGTTAAGCGGGATCAAATATCTTGTTTTCCTGATGACATTGCCATCTGCCTTCTGCGCCAGATGCTCATAGGACTGTTCATCAAGAGGCATATTGTACTCTGTCTGTCCGATGTTATCTGTATTCTCGGAGATTGCAGATGATTTGTAGGTCATGTAATATATGTCGTCCTGCCTGCGCACTCTGATAGCGGGATGGACGTTGAGATACCCCTGCTCTATCTCATGGTAAGGATATTTCGTAAGATCCTCTGGAAGACTTTTCACAGTGAATTTCTTTTCTATTTCAATTCCCATTTTGAATATTTATACCTTTCTTTTCCCTTGGCAAAATTCTTTGTTATAATGATTTTACTATAGTTTAGAAGAAAGGGAGAATGATATATGGCAAAAACAGTTATTTTTCTTGCAGACGGTTTTGAAGAAATCGAAGCTCTTACCGTTGTGGACCTCTTAAGAAGAGCGGGAATAGACATAACAACAGCTTCCATCATGGGAAGAAAAAATGTCACCGGCTCCCACAACATCACAGTAGAATCCGATGCTCTTTTTGATGAGATAGATTTTGACAGCACAGATATGCTGATTCTTCCCGGCGGAATGCCCGGAACCACCAACCTTGACAACTGCGTTCCGTTAAAAGAGCAGATCACCAGATTCAATGAAGCCGGCAAGATGCTGGCAGCAATCTGCGCCGCTCCCACAGTTTATGGCAAGATGGGACTTCTAAATGGCAAAAAAGCCACCTGCTTCCCGGGAAGAGAACCTGACCTTCTTGGTGCTGATGTACAGACCACAGATACAGTCAAGGACGGCAATTTCATCACCAGCCGCGGCATGGGAACTGCGATTCCTTTCGGACTTGCGATAATTGAGCATTTCCAGGGTGCGGAGGCTGCAAGTGAGATGGCTAAGAAGATTGTGTACCTGCACTAATGGCACGGGGACGGTTGCGAGTCAATGGGGACGGTTCTTGCTGACTCGCTCCGTGAGTCAGCAAGAACCGTCCCCATTGACTCACAACCGTCCCCTTCTCATCTCAACTTCAATATCTCATCCAGCAATCTGTCCGCTGCCTCAGCTTTAGACATCAGCGGCAGCTCTTCCTGGCCATCCTTAGTGATCAGCGTAAGAACATTGGTATTAACGCCAAATCCCGCTCCTTCAGTGGTGAGGCTGTTGGCAGCGATAATATCAAGATTCTTTTTCTCAAGTTTCTTTCTTGAATTCTCAAGCAGATCTTTGGTTTCCATTGAGAAGCCGCAGAGGATCTGTCCGTCTTTTTTGTGTACTCCAAGATATGCAAGTATGTCATCTGTGCGCTCGAGCTGTAAGGTGAGGTCGTCATCATTTCCCGACTTCTTAATCTTATCGGAGGCTACATCAGCAGGTCGGTAGTCTGCCACCGCTGCTGCCTTGATAATGATATCCTGCTCTCCTGCTCTTGAAGTTACTTCCTCGAACATATCCCTTGCACTCATTACATTAACAACATCCATATAAGGCGGAGGTGTGAGCTCAACCGGCCCTGACACCAATGTCACCTCGGCTCCCCTTGCGGTTGCTGCCTTGGCAACCTCATATCCCATTTTGCCGGTGGAATGATTGGTAAGAAAACGCACCGGATCAATGGCCTCTCTGGTGGGTCCGGCAGTAACCAGGACCTTCATTCCCTCCATGTCATGCTCATGGCGAAGAGCATGGAGACATACCTCCAGGAGCTGATCTGCTTCAGGCATTCTGCCCTTGCCGGAAGTTCCGCAGGCAAGATACCCATCGGCAGGCTCAACTATTTCCCATCCGTAGTGCCGGAGTTTATCTATATTATCCTGAGTGACAGGATTGTCATACATGCCGGTATTCATTGCAGGCGCGCATATCTTGGGGCATCTGCAGGCCAGAACCGTGGTTGTGAGCATATCATCAGCAAGGCCGTTGGCAAATTTGGCAATGACGTTGGCAGTGGCAGGAGCCACAATAACCAGATCTGCCAGCGTGGCCAGAGCGATGTGCTCCACCTTGTGCTCATAGTTTCTGTCAAAGGTATCAATACTTGTTTTATTCCCGGTCAGAGAATCAAATACCACAGGTGATATCAGCTTGGTGGCATTCTCTGTCATAACGACATGTACGTCAGCATGCTGTTTCACAAGACTTGACGCCAGCGATGCTGCCTTGTAGGCTGCGATTCCTCCCGATATTCCAAGAAGTATGTGTTTTCCCTTTAACATGAGCTGTTCCTCCATACAATTTCCATTCCCTTGTGTATAAGGTCCGGATCATAAACAACATTTTCGTACATAATATGCGGTAAGACAAAAGGCGCATTTCCGCCGGTGAGAACCACCTTTAGTTCTCCCCTGTCACATCCAAGTTCCCCGGATACCCTTGCTGCCATCCCGTCTATCATAGCCGCGCATCCGACAACAGCACCTATCTCCATGCAGGTCTTAACATCTGTTCCTATAACTGCCTCTATCTTAGCATCTTTTGCGTAAAAAAGCGGGAGCCTTGCGCAGCGATCATCAAGAGTATCAAGGCTTAGCTGAACTCCTGCCGATATGGCTCCGCCTCTGAAACATCCTTCCTTATCAACAACCGACAAGGTGCTGGCGGTTCCAAGATCATACACACAGACAGGGGCTCCGTAGTATTGGGCCGCTGCAGCGCAGTCTATAAGTCTGTCGATGCCAAGGCAGCTTTCGTCATAATCTTTTATCATAAGGCCGGTATCATCGGCCGGATCTACAAAGTGAGGTTCCTTCCCGGTCAGAGAAAGAACTGCATTTTTCAGCATAATATTTGCATCGGGCACAACCGATGAGATGATTGTGCCCGAAATATCATTTGGGTTTGATATATTTTTGTCCAAAACCTGCTTAAGCGACGGCAGATACCCTTCCTCCAAGCCGTGAAGCGAAGTGGCAAAGCCTTCCTTAAACAGGATATTTCCCTCATATACACCGCAGACTGCGATGGTTGTATTACCTACATCAAAAGTAAGAATCATGTAACTCTACCTTATTTGGCCATTCTGCGAACCATGTCTACCTTCAAAAGAGCTGTAACTACCAAAGGAACAATAACTGCAGCACAGATTGCCTCAGGGATTCCGTTGGCTGCTACGATTCCAAGGATAACGTCTCTTACAGCATCAACAGGAATGTCCTTGGCTGTTGCAAAAGCCTCTTTGAAAAGAACGAAGATAAGCCCCATAACAAGAGCTGTGTTGGTAAGAGCACCTACTACTCCTGCGATTGTAAGGGCGATGGTCTTGACGCCAAGATTAAACTTACCTGCTGCAAGCTTCCTGATACCTGCATAAACAAGATAAGGTGTTACGCCAACCAGCATTCTTGGTACGAGTGCGATCACAACTGCCCAGGGGCTGCCGTGGCCTGTGCCGGGCACGGGAACAAGGGGTGTGAAGGCAAAAGACAGAAGACTGGGAGCCATGCTGTTTTTGATAAGTGATACAAAACCAAAGACGAAGCCAAGAAATGCACCTTTCTTAGGTCCCAGGATAACGGTACCGATAATAACCGGTACATGAAGGATTGTTGCCTTGATAAGTGGCAGGTCGATGAGCCCCAGTGGTGTGTAGCTCATAAGTAAAATGATTGCCGTAAAGAACGCCAGAACAGTCATGTTCTGAAGCCCGGTCGCGTTTCTCTCATTGAGCTGCGCGCCAAGTTCGCCGCCGGCTGCGGCAGTTTGGGTATTAGCCATATTCTGTTTCCTCCTTTGCTATCATTCCGGTCTCTCCGGATACAATGCAAGTGTATTATCCTATGTAGCCCATATTTTTGCAAGGAGAAATTGCCGATATCCCGCCAAAGATTGTGAACAAAGGCTGAACTCTGCACAAAACCACTATACATCAACATTTAGCGATGATAAAATGGCGCTGCGTAAAGCATATTTTACAGCGTGGAGGGTAATAGTGTAATGAAAAAAGCAGTAGTGCGAAGGGGATTAGCATTTCTACTGGCATTTTCCATGGGGATTTCTACAAACCATATTTTGTCTTATGCCGGTGATCAGGCTGATATTTCCCAATTTGTAAATGATGAAGATGTAATTATCGATGAGGACACATTAGATCCGACAGATGAGGTCACCACTTCCGATGAAGTTATTGACGCAGATGAGACAATCACTGCATCAGAAGAACTCACAGAGTTGGAACCAATAGAGGAAGAACTCACAGAGGAAGACTCTGAAAAAGAAGACTCCGAAGAAGTTACTCCAATTGAGGAAGCAGAACTTACCGAACAAGTTCTCACCTCCGGAGATTTTAAATACACAGTAAGCAGTGGTAAAGCCGTTATCACTAAATATACCGGTAGTAAAGATTTCGTAACTATCCCTGAGACTCTTGGTGGATATACCGTTACAGCCATTGGAGACAAGGCGTTTTTTGGCAACGATAAAGTAACGACGATCCGAATGTCTCAGACATTAGAGTCTTTTGGTGAGTATGCATTTGCATCCTGCACCTCACTGGGTGATATATGGCTTTCCCAAGGTCTTAAATCCATCGGCGATCACTGTTTCGATAATTGTCCTGAACTTAATCAGCTCACCTTGTATGAAAACATTGAAACAGTCGGAAAAAACGCTTTCCCTGACCTCAGAATTTTATATTTAAACAACCTAAAAACAATTCCCGATAACTGTTGCAAGGGATGCAGTAAATTGAGAAGCTTACAGACATCAAACTGTACGGAGCTGGAATACATAGGCGAAAATGCCTTCTATGGCTGTACTTCCTTACCTGAATTGAACATACCAAATTCAGTTATCGAAATAGGAGACAATGCTTTCTATGGCTGCAGCGGTGTAACCCATATTAATGGCGGACAAAAAGTGCAGCGCATCGGAGAAAATTGTTTCTATGGCTGTGAGAAGATCTTTATGCCTTATTTACCCCAAACAGTGACCTACATTGGGAAAAACGCATTTGCCAAGTGCACAGGATACAATAACATCAAAATCCCAGCCGGCGCAGTTGTGGACACCGGCGCCTTCAGTGACTGCCCCACACTGGATTATGTCACCATACTTGACAATGTTACTCTCAAGGGAAATACCTTCAAGGGATGCGGCAGTTTCAAGGGATTACATATCGGTGAAAACTTCCGAATGACCAAGACCGACTTTGACGGGATAACTTATAAGGGTACAATTGATGGTCTTACCTGGGAAGTGGAAGCGCCATCATTCCACAACCTTATAATCACAGGAACAGGAAGCATTCCCGGCTACTCAAGCACCTCTCCCGCTCCCTGGCAGTCCGCAGCTCCTTTTATATCACAAATAACTATAAAAGGTGATGTAAACAAGATTGGAACGGGTTCTTTTTCCGGTTTTGAGAAGCTTAAAGATGTAGTAATGACAGGATCTGTTCAATATGTGGAAGCTAATGCATGGATTAGTTCTTCGAAGTCAATTGAGTTATCATCTGCTTTGCAAGAATGTTCCGGCAATCATCCTTTTTCATTACCTGATGAAATGATTTTTACCGGGAAAACTGCTCCGAAAATTGAATTAACATATTATCCATGGCTTGACGACTGCACCATTTACTACCCCAGATCCGGCAAGGGATATGATACATCAGAGTGGCAAAGCGCAAGCAAAAGAACCGGTAAATTCATTAAATACGATGATTCCAATGGCGGAACCGAAATCGTTCTTGTCCTGGATACATCCTCCAAAATGTCTCAAAAGCGCATGAACGCCCTCAAAAAAGCCGCAACCGAATTCACCGACTACGTCTGCGGCCCCGAGTATAACACCAGGATATCTGTGGTAACCTGCTCTGACGATTCATATATTGCCGAGGAAGGAACTTTTTTGAAAAGCGTTCCCGACAGGCGCATCAATATGCAGGTAGCAGGTGGCAAGAGCAACTTCCTATCCGCCCTTCAAAGTGCCGATAAAGTGCTTTCAAAGAGCTCCTGCAAGAATAAGTACATTGTAATGTTCAGCCAGGGATCTCCTGACGATAACAAAAAGAGCATATATGAGCAGGCAGATAAACTCAGAACAAAATACGGGATATATACAGTTGGCATCGATGTTACCGGTACCACAGAAGGCAAAACAAGGAAAGAAACCCTGGAAACCATCGCCGGCAGTGAAGACAGATATTTTAACGCCTCATACCTCCTTCCGCTGATTGCTGTTTTCAGAAAGGACATTGAGGTAACTCCTGCCCCCGATGATCCGGAAACAGAACCCACCAAGGTCGAGATCCACAGAGGAACCCCCTGGTACGACGGACTTAACACCACTGCCAAATATGTGACAGGTTCCGAAGAAGTAATTGCGATCAGAGTCACCCCCTCTAAGGAACTGGGTAGTGTCGCAAAGTATGTTGTAGGGCAACATGGTTACAGATCAAACCTCTTTGAGGACACAAACAGAACCTTTTCCATAATCCCCGGCAAACTTTTCAAAGAGAACTATAACCGGGAAAAGAACACCATTAACAGCAATAAGGGCATATACATTAGCCTCCTCGATTCCAAGGGGAATGTACTTGAAACCCTTGACCTCAAAATGGCAATCACCGATGCCTTCAGAGTAACCTACAAAAAAAACGACGGCACCGACACGGTAGTATATACGCAGCTCGTTAAGCCCTGGGAAGATTTCAAGTACGATGCGGTTACACCCATAAGAGGCGGATATAAGTTCGCAGGCTGGTATGATATGGAAAAACCCACTACCAAGCAGGATTTCTTCCATGAGAAAAACAAGGCAAAGAGATATTACATTGAGGATGACATCACACTCTATGCAGCCTGGGAGAAAACCGGTTTTGATTTTGATACCCATACCTGGGGATTTACCAATTCTTCCACTGCTTTTTGTTCACCCTACGAACTGGATTATATTATTGATGGAGCTAATCCCTTCGGATACCTCTATAAATATGACATCCTCAATGAAGATTTTAAGATCCTTCTTGCTAATAACAACAACGCAGATAAAGCTGCATTTAAGGAAGCCAGGGATGAAAGATGGACAGGATCCTGCTTTGGAATGTCTGCCACCGCTGTTTTGTGCAGTCAGAATGTTATTGATACAGAATCCTTTAAAAAGAACCGCCCGAATCCCCGCAGCGTATCAATCAAGGATGATATGCCTTATAAACTGACAGGCAAGTTTGAAAGTCTGATCAATTACTATCAGATTCTTAAATGGAACCGCACTCTTCGTGACATCATCAACAACGCAAGCGCCGAGCATACAAAAGCTGCCGAAGCCTCAAATATCGAAGCAGCTCTTCAAAAAATGAAACAGAATTATGAGCCTGTAGTTCTGTGTGTACTGATTTACAATGGAGGCAGTGACGAAAACCGTGCTGCTCATGCCATCGTGGCCTACGATCTGCAGGAAGTATCCCCGGACACATATAACCTGTCCATATATGACTGCAATTATAATGAGAAACCCTACTTAGCCGTTATCTCAAAGGATTCCGACGGGTACTTTACATGCGACTTCAGCGAACTGGAGAAGGAATACGGAAGCTCCGCTGACATTTTTTTCGGTTCTGTAACCACCGCAGAAGAGATACTAACCAGTTCCGCAGGCCTTACTTCTCCGGGAACCATCGATCCCTACGGAGTAAAAGAATCAGATAAGACAGCCGCCGCTACCTACAGATTAAACACGAGCTACTCTTCATTTACCATCAGCAGCGGCAAAGACTCAGCAACAATACGGTATGGCAAAAAGACCGCAGGCAAACTCAAGATAAGCTGCAAAGGCACTGTCAACCAATGGGGAGAAAATCCGGAATATGAGTTTGAACTGCCTAAGCTCGCAGAAAATAAGAGCTATACCATATCTCCTGACGGCGTCTCTCCGGATCTGTATATAACAACGCTCCACTACAGCTTCGGCGCAGCAGGGTTCCACTCCTCAGTAAAGGCACAGCTCCCCGGCAAAATAACCATCAAATGTGGCGGCAATGTGGAAACCTCCTTCGACGAGGACACCAAGCAACAACTGTTCGTCACAAGCAATGCCGTGTCAATGCCCTGGTACAGCCTGTATGTAACAGCAACAGACAAGGGCGTGTCCACTGAGAACTACAGCGACAGATTCCATGTATCCACCGCTACTCCCGGCAAAACAGCCGAAATCACCGTTGAAGGCGACATCAACAAGACTACCTTTGATGCTCTCACCATTCCCGAAGGCGGAATTGACCTTAAGGAGAATGATGGCAGCTGCGCAGTGATAAGCTCTGATAACAAACCGGTCGATTCAAAAGATTACGGATACTGCGTCATTTTCAATTCTCAGGGAGGCTCCGTAGTGGACACCCTTATGAATGTCAGATCCGGCGAAACCATCAAGGCTCCCACGTCCCCCAAAAAGTATGATCTTTACTTCGCAGGCTGGTTCAAAGACGAAGCCTGCAGCCTTCGCTGGAATTTTGCCAAGGATGTGGTTGAAGCAGATACGACACTTTATGCAGGCTGGTCTACACAGAAAAACTTAAGCAGAACCGTTTCCTTTAATACAGGAACCAAAACAGTTATCAGCCCTGTGACCACCGATGTGGGCAGCACCATAACAAAGCCCTCCGATCCCAAGAGAAGCGGCTATGTCTTCTGCGGCTGGTTCAAGGATGAACAATTCTCTGATGAATGGGATTTTGAAAAAGACGCTGTTGTAAAAGATATCACTCTTTTTGCAAAATGGGCCCAAACCCATGTGGACAAAAACGGAGCTGATACCGGCATAAGCATCGAGATCCTAAGGCCCGAAAGCTATTACTATACAGGCAAAGCTGTTACTCCTTCGATAATTGTAAGAGACGGAAGTAAAGTCCTTAACGCAGGCACAGATTACAAGCTGACCTGCAAGAATAACGTTAAGCCCTGCGAACTGTCAGAGGTCGCAGCAAATGCCCCCCGTGTTCCCCAGGTCATTGTCAAAGGCATGGGTGATTACAAGAACAGCACACCGCTGATAGCTGCCTTTAGTATCCACAAGGCTGACATGGCTGCCATGGACATAACCGTTCCCGAATATGTGCGCGTCAAGGGCAAAAACAAGCTCCAATATGCCGCTGTCACAGTTAAAAACGGTCCCTCTACAGTTAAAAAGAACCTCTATACCGTCAGCTACTATGTGGACGAAGACTTAACAGAAAAAGTCCCCGGAATCACCTTAGAAGGGACCTATTACCTGCAGCTTGAGGCCAACAGCCAAAACGGCCTGTACACCGGTGACTATCAGGGCAAATCCAAGATTTACACCATTACCTGCATCGGCAAAAATGCTACGGTTAAGGGTAAAGCATCATTGTCCTCATCAATGTTTGACTGCACAGGGGTATCCAAATACACAGGCAGACGCGCTCTTCCCACCATCACCACAAGGCTGATCCCTGATCAGGATTATACCGTTTCTTATATGCGTGGTAAGGAAGCCATAACTGCAGATCAGGTCGTAGATGCCGGCAAGTACAGCATAGTCATTACAGGAATTAACAGATACAAAGGCAAAGTGACACTTCCCTACTCAATCACCAAGGCAGACCTTGCAAGCGCTTTTGCCGCAAACAAGCTGAAGGTATCCGTCGATAACAGCGCAGCATATTCTCCTATAGGCGGCATACCAAAAGTAAGTGTATTATACGATTCCAAGCCTCTTACAGAGGGAAAAGACTACAAAGTCACATACTGTAACAACAAAAAGGTTACAAGCGGCAAATACGCCTATATAAAGATTACAGGCCGGGGTAATTTTGCCGGCACAGTATCAGGTAACGGTAAAACAGGAGACTTAAATTATTCCGTCACTCAAAAGAATATTGGTGACAAAGGAATCTACGTCAATCTGGCCAAATGTTCCATGAAAGCCGGAAAGCCAAGCTCTGTCTCCGTAAAACTTACGCAGGACGAAAAAGTCATCCCCGCGTCGGAATATAGTTATGCTCTGTGCGCGGCTGAAAGTAATCAGTACAGCCTCACCATTACCGCCAAAGGTAAGAACTATACAGGCACCCGCACCGTCCTGCTCCCCGGCGATCTGACCGCTATCACGGCCACAAAAAAAGTCAGCATAAAACTTGCTGACAGTAACAAAATCTATTTTACCGGTGAACAGATCACTCCAAAAATAGTCATTACAGATTCTGAGGGCAAGGATATCTCCGACAGCGTGTTCATAACTTACGACAACAATACTTCTGTCGGAACCGGCAAAGTAACCATAACCGGCAATCCCGAAAAAGGCTACTACGGCTCAAAGACTCTTGAATTCAGGATTCTTCCCAAATGGATGAAGTGGATATGGTAAAAAATAGGAGGGCGAGTATTTTACTCGCCCTCATTGTATCCACTGTCCATTCTCTTGTAGAAGGTAACTTCCGAACCCTCCACCTTCTTGCTGTCATAGGTTCCGGAATCTGCCCGGTTATACAGCTCCTCAAATCCAAAGGTATCTGTAGGATAAAAGAAAGCAGCTCCGATACTGATACTTATCTTGTGTTCCCCAAGCTCCGGAATATCCATTTCATCTATGTGCTCTATCAATCTTTCAATGATCTGATTACCGCCATTCTCTGTATATACCCCGGGAACATAGGCTGCAAACTCATCACCGCCAAGGCGCATTATAATATCCTTTTCTCTGAAGGTCTTGAGCATGGCTTCACCAACTGCCACCAGAACCTTGTCGCCGACTTCATGTCCGAAATGATCATTTACATACTTGAATTTGTCCACATCGAACAAAATGAGCATTCCGCCAACATTTTTCTTAAGAAGATCCCTTATCTTATTCTCTCCGATTCCTCTTCTGTTAATTCCCGTCAGTTGATCGATCTCAGCGAGGTATTGGAGCTTGTCACGGGCTCTCTTTTCATCATCAATTATCTCAGATGCAAAGATGACGTCCTCCACATTCCCGTCTTTATCCCTTTCCACAACGATGAATCTGGCTCTCTGCCATAGATGCTCAAAGCTTAGGAACTCCTGGGCTATAGTATCTCTTCCCTTCATCCTGTCACTTAAAGTGGACAGATCCGTAAAGGTAAGAAGATCCGCCTTGGAACGGTCATCCGCCACAACTGCCGCAGCCTCTTTCATCATAACAGAGGCCTTGTAACCTGCTCCTTCAAAGAACTTCAAGGTCCTGTACTCCGCAACTGCGATTTTCTCATAGGTGTCCTGCTTCATGTCGATCCTGAGTACAGTGGAATAAATATTTGCAATGGCATTAAGATTCTCTGCACGCTGCCTTGCCTTAAGATCACGGAAAAGAGCGATAATATTTAAGACAAGAATAATTACAATACCAAGGAAAAGCATGCCTCCAAACAAGATTGCCGACTTTTTGAGATCATCCAGCTCCGCATCCTCATTGGTGATGGTAACAACATAGAGATTATACAGGATATGCCGTCTCGAGATGATGTATCTGTCTTTTGTGTCGTTTCCTGTCCGAAGTGTAAAAGTGCTCTTTCCTCCGTTTGTCATAATGGCATTGTAAATTGCCTTCTTAAAAGGATCCTGAGATACGGAATAGTCCACTCCCATCTCATCATCATTGGAATTGGCCAGAACAATACCCGCTCCGTTCATGGCAAGAACCATATGGCTTTCATCTGCCGTAACTCCGCTGGTTGTCATCTTCTTGAAGGTTTCGTAATCTATTGCAAAAGCAATAACACTCTCTCCATCCTTAAGCATCTTGACCGCTGTAATAACATACTCATCGGTTCTTTTGTTAAAATACGGTCCTACAAGGACATACTGCCCATTGGCCTTAATAGCTTCCTGATACCATACTCGCTCTGTGGGATCGTAGTTCTCAGGGTTCCAGCCAAGGCCGTGAAGGAACTTGCCGTCAAATACGCCGAATATTCCGCGCGCTCCTGTGGAAGATACAATTCCCAGTCTCTCAGACTCATAGGTAATAAATTGCAGCATAGTCTCCTCAGAAGCATCTGTGTCCAGCATATATTCAAGCGTCGCCGTGGATCCCTTAAGCACATTGTCAATCTGGGTCAGATACAAGTCAAAGGTCCCCTCCACCTGATATGACGCATTTTCGCACTTGCATATGAGGTTATTCTCATACAGATTCACAAACCTGAAATACATAATAAAAAAGGCCGCAAAAAATAAAAGCGGCCATACAATGAACGGTAGAATGTTTAGAAACCTTATCTTCTTTAAGTTTGTCGGTAATCCCAATAATCGTTTCATAATATTCTTTCTCAAATACCCACGATTATATTATAACTTTTGTAGAGGTTTCGTAATCATAAAAAAGATTAAATATTAACTGAATTAAGTATAAATATTATTTTCAGATCTTTCTTGTGGACTCTCCCTCGATGAGTTCTCCCGGAAATACTATATGCTTATGTCTGCTCTCTCCGTCAATAATGTCAAACAAAAGCTTCATGGTCTCCTTGGAGATATCTCCCATGGGTTGGCGGATGGTCGTAAGTCTGGGAACACAGTAGGCTGCCAGTTCCTGTCCGTCAAAGCCTGCAAGAGAAACATCTTCGGGAACTCTTACTCCTGCATCGGCAAAGGCCCTCAGCGCACCAATTGCAAGAACGTCGGATACACAGTACAAAGCAGTGAATTCCTCTCCGGAATCAATAAGTGCCTTGGCGGTATCATAACCGTTCTGCATGGTGTAGATTCTTTTATCAACGTATCTGATAAGGTTATTGTTAACTTCGATATTGTTATCTTTAAGCGCCTCCAGATAGCCTTCCAGACGTAGCCTGACAATTGAAGGAGTATCGCTTCCCTCAGCCATGATCGCAATCTTTTTGTGACCAAGGCTGATGAGATACTCGGTGATCTTCTTACTCTCAAAGGCATCGTCAACGGATACTGTAGAATAGGCATTTCTGTTAAGATCATCCGAGATATCGGAACCTATGGTAGCAAATACCACAGGGACATTTAACTGCTTGACCTTGTCTGACGCATGCTTGGTGCTGCCTCCCATGAAGATGATGCCCCTGAGCCTCTTCTCCTTCTCAAGCTCCAGAGCGACATCCACCTCATCCTCATAGGCCTCAACATGCCTAAGAACCAGTGCGTAGCCCCTCTTCTCGGTCTCATGCTCCACCACCTCGATCATAGGTGAGAAAAAGGGATTGGTGATACCCTTAACCAGCACGGCGATGCACTTGGCATCGGTTCTCTTAAGGTTCCTGGCGCTGTTATTGGGTATGTAGCCGGTCTCCTTGATCACAGCCATTATCTTTTTCTTGGTCTCAGGATTGATATCCGAGTGATTATTGATAGCTCTGGATACGGTACTGACGCCAACGCCGCATCTTTTTGCTATTTCTACGATCGTTATTTCTGCCATATCTGTACTCTCACATATTTGGTATAGGAAGCTGCAAAATCACTTCAGCCTGCGGTATATTCTAGCATAATCGTGCATCTTCTGACAAAGCTCTTTTGTAAGGGCGTCCTTCTTCATTCTCCACACCCAGTTGCCGCCAAGAGTAGAAGGTGTATTGATGCGGGCGTAGGCAGGAAGTTCCAGATAGTCCTGCATCGGAATGATGACAGTGTCGGAGACGCTGGCAAATGCCGCTCTTATGCACTCCCATACCGCATCCTTGGCATAGTGGATCCCCAGATATTCCTTGCAGAATTTCTTGTCCGCCCTTGGAAGCTGATCAAACCAGCCCCTGGTGGTCTCATTGTCATGGGTTCCTGTATAAACTATGCAGTTCCTGGTGTAATTGTGAGGAAGGTAATCACTCTCCTCCCTGGAATCAAAGGCAAACTGAAGTATCTTCATTCCGGGGAAGCCTGTCTTTTGAACAAGCTTTATAACAGATGGTGTAAGGAAACCAAGATCCTCTGCGATAACTCTCCTCTCACCAAGTTCCTTCTTCATGGTGTCGAACAGATCGTAGCCCGGTCCCTTTCTCCATTCTCCGATCTCCGCAGTGGAATTGCCAAAGGGGATTGCATAGTACTCATCAAAGCCCCTGAAATGGTCGATCCTGACCACATCGTAGAGCTTGTAGCACTGGGCGATTCTCTTCATCCACCACTTATAGCCGGTCTTCTTGTGATAGTCCCAGCGGTACAAAGGATTGCCCCAGAGCTGACCTGTTGCGCTGAAGGCATCCGGAGGACATCCTGCAACATCAATCGGTGTATTGTTCTTATCCAGCAAAAACAGCTCCGGATTGGCCCAGGTATCTGCGCTGTCAAAGGCAACATAGATCGGAATATCACCGATAATATCTATTCCCTTCTCATTGGCATAGCTCTTAAGCTGTGACCACTGCTTGGCAAACAGATACTGAAGGAAACTGTAGAAATCGATCTCCTTGGCATATTTGGCTGTTGCTTCCTTGATCGCCGCTGTCTTTCTGAGTCTTACACCCTCATCCCAGGTATTCCATGCCCTTCCGTCGTAGGCATTCTTAAGAGCCATGAAAAGAGCATAATCAAAGAGCCAGTCATTGTCTTTATCCTTCTTGAAGGCTTCAAATTCTTTTTTGATGGTTGCTGCGTCCTTGGCCTTATCTCTGTTCTCATAGGCCTTCATAAGTAGCTTGAAACGGGCTCTGTACATCTTCTCGTAGTCGATGTATTCCTCAGAGCCGCCAAAATCACACTTATCAGCCTCAGCTTTGGTCAAAAGCCCCTCTTCGATAAGTGTGTTTATGTCAATAAAATAAGGGTTTCCCGCAAAAGTCGAAAATGACTGATACGGTGAATCACCATAGCTGGTCTGTCCCAGCGGCAGAAGCTGCCAGTAACTTTGTCCGGCCTCCTTAAGAAAGTCCACAAACTTATAAGCCTCCTTTGAGAAAGTGCCGATTCCGTATTCCGACGGCAGCGAGAATATGGGAAGAAGCACTCCGCAGGCCCTACTACCCTTCTTTTTAGCCATAATAACCCCTTTCTGAGAAAAAAATTTCCGGAAATAATGCACGTTCCCGGTAACGTTTCCATAAATCTATGGTATCAGTTTTTGGCAATGATTTCAAGAGACGCTAAAAAACATATTAAAATTGTTAAAAAAGCGGTAATTCATTTGAAGAAAGCGGCAACCCGTGCTATATTTAAACTAGACCAACATGGTCAACAGGCTTGAAGACAGGACCGAAATTATGAATGAAAAATTCTTTGAATTAAAAAAAGAAAAACAGGATCGCATGATCAATGCTGCTCTCTACGTCTTTGCCCAGTATGGCTACTATCACGCCAGCACCGACGAGATTGTTAAGCATGCGGGCATCAGCAAGGGACTTCTTTTCCATTATTTTGTAAGTAAGATCGGGCTCTACGCCTTCTTGTACGACTATGCCACAAGATTCGTGACCTTAGAGCTTACTCAGAATGTGGAAAAAAATGAGGATCGTTATTTTGAACTCTATAATCAGATAACCTCCGCCAAGGCTGCTGCCATGTCCCAGTATCCTTATATCTTCATCTTCCTTGACAGAGCCGATGAGGAGACCCACCCTGAAGCTGTTGCGGAGATAACCGAGAGAAGGGACAAATACAGAAGGATCATGGTGGCTCTTAAGGAGAGAGCTGATATCACCGGCTTTGCCCCCGGCGTTGACTACGCTAAGATCGGAGAGATTCTGGATTATACCATTGAAGGAATTCTTCTTAAGAATGTAAAGAGCGAAAACTTCAGATCTGACCTGTTTCTTGAGGAAGCAGAGGAATATATAGATATGATTAAGCAAATGTCCTATGAAAAGGAACAAGGCTAAAACAGGACATCTGCAAAACAAGGAGGCTGACATGAGTAAGTTCTTAGTTGCAGGCGTTACACAGATTGAGACCATCGTCAGGGTGGACAAGATTCCCGTTAGCTATGCACCGCTTACCAGCGTGAATGATTCCATTTTTACAGCTGTGGGCGGAGATGCTTACAATGAGTCCCTGGCACTTAAGTGGCTTGGAGATGATGTTACCTTTATGTCCATCGTTGGCAGAAATCAGGACCTTAGCATCATCAATCCTCCGGACAGAAAGATAACCCTGTCCACCGATTATATCATTCCTCAGATGAAAGAGACCCCCACTGAGGTGGTTCTCTATGACAGAGACAGGAAGCAGCAGATTTTTGAGGATATCAAGGATCTTCGTGACAACGTATATGACATGTCAATGGTGACTCCCATAGCTGAGAGCTGCGATATGATGATCCTTGCCAATGCCAACTTCTGCCGTCCCTTTGCCAAGGCAGCCGTTGAGCATAATAAACCCATCGCCGTAAATATCAGAAACTACAACCCTGAAAAGGAAAAATACAACACTGACTTCCTTGAGCCCGCCAAGGTTCTCTACTTCAGCGACGACACACTCCATGAAGATCCTTACGAATTCATAGACAGAATGGCCGCCACCTACGGAACAGAGATCATTATTCTGGGACAGGGCCGTGAAGGTCTTATCCTCTTTGACAAGACCAAGGACGTGAGAGTTCATTACAAAACAGTTAAGACCAACGAGGTTGTTAATACAATAGGTGCCGGAAACGCCCTGTTTGCCTGCTTCCTTCACTATTACATGGAGACCGGCGACAGCGTTAATGCCATCAAGAATGCACTTTTGTTTGCCTCCTACAAGATAGGCTACATGGGCACTTCCAATGGTTTCATGACCACGGAGCAGCTTGAACAGTGGCGTAATCTGATCTGGGGCATCAAGAAAAATGAGTGGACTAATGATTAACTTCTCAAAACCTCTTTCATTTGCCCGATTTTTGTATTAAAATGACTTTAGTGTTTTCAAAAGAGGAGGATATCATTATGTCTAAAAATAACGGGTTTGGCAAATTCCTTTTGTTCTGTGCTGCTGTGGGGGCCGCTTTCGCAGGAATTTACTATTATCTGACCAAGAGAGATGAGCGTATTGCCGAGGGCTTCGATGATGACGACTTCGATGATTTCGATGACTTTGAGGATGACGACTTCGACACTACCTCAGATTTCAAGTTCGGCTCCAGAAAATATGTAGATATCACATCCGGTGATGAAGCAGAAGAATCAGACAAGACAGAACCGGCTAAACAGGCTTCTTCAGATGATAAGAAAGACAGTGATGAGCCCGATGAGTCAGAAGAGTTCTTCGACGACGAGAAGTAATTTCTGAATTTCTTACAATACAAATACAGCGGTATGATCCGATGGACCATACCGCTTTTTTATTGTCTTAATATCTGATCTTACTCGTCGTCCTTCTCTGCCAGCATCTCCTTGAGGTAACGGGCCTTGTCCTTGATACGGGAATTGGCCACACGGGAGATAAGGATCTCTCCTATCATCTTGCTGGCGATATCCCTCTGATCTGTCTCCACCGCAAGGGCAGCCACCAGATAATCAAGGGTAGAGGAATCCATTCCGGCAATGGGGAATTCCTCCGATTGTCTTGCCATAACGAAGCCGTCCAGAGCGTTCTTAAGAAGCTCCTTCTCCTGTGCATCGTTCTCTTCCTTCTTCTTCTCATAGCCCTCTTCCGAAGGATCAAGGCGCTGGGTCTCGCCTCTTATAACCCAGGCAGTCTTAAGGCAGATATAGGCCTTCTCACTGTTCTTGGCCTTCTTGACCATTGCATTGGCAAGGGCCAGCTGATACAGGCTCCTGGCATAATCATAGGAATAGGTCGGGCCTTCATTTTCCATCCTCTTATAGTTCATACTGATCTGTTTTCTGATATCATCGATCTGGTATTTGTTCAAGGTAGTAAAATACCTGCCAAGGGCTGCATAGCCGCAGTCAGGGCATGCGATAACATCATACTTGTTCTGATCAAGCTCATCGTAGTCCGGGCGAAGGTCGATATCAACATTTTTCATTCTGACCTTACCGGTTCTTACAGTCTTGACCTCGAAATCAGTTTCGCAGACAGGACATTTGTATTTTTTGTCGAATAGATAATCCTCTTCATTTACAAGAGACAACTTCTTAACAGGAGCTTCTTCCTTCTTAACCGTTGTCTGTTTCTTCTTAGGATCCTCAAAAAGTTCCCCTTTGCCGATGCCACCAAGTCCAAGTTTCTCAAGTCCGGAAAAAATACCCATAACCTATACCTCTTTTCTTAAGCTGATCAGTTTTTAGGTAATACAAAAGAACTCTTAAGTGATACTATCCTGTTAAATACAGGAGCTCCAGGTTTGGAATCCTTGCTGTCTACGCAGAAGAATCCGTTTCTTACAAACTGGAATTTATCGTAAGCTACTGCCTTACCAAGTTCAGGCTCCAGCTTAGCTTCTTTGATAACGGTGATGGAATTGGGATTGAGATTAAGTGATCCATCCTCGTTATATACGCCCTTCTCCTCATCAATTATATTCTCATACAGACGAACCTCTGCTGTAACTGCCTCTTTTGCGGCAACCCAGTGAATGGTTCCCTTGACCTTCCTTCCGTCTGGGCTGTCGCCGCCCTTGGTTGCAGGGTCGTAGGTGCAGTGAATCTCTGTCACAACGCCGTTCTCATCCTTCTCAAAGCCTGTGCAGGTCACAAAGTAAGCATTCATAAGTCTTACTTCGTTGCCGGGGAACAGACGGAAGTACTTCTTTGGAGGCTCCTCCATAAAGTCTTCTCTCTCGATCCACAGCTCTTTGCCGAAAGGAATCTGACGCTTGCCCATCTCGGGAACTTCCTTGTTGTTCTCGATGTCAAGGTACTCAGTCTCGCCCTCAGGATAGTTGTCGATAATGAGTTTAACAGGATCAAGAATAGCGCACATTCTCTTAGCTTTGAGCTTAAGATCCTCTCTGATGCAGTACTCAAGCATTGCATACTCAGCTGTTGAGTTGGCCTTACTGATACCGCACATATCAACGAACATCTTGATGGACTCGGGAGTAAACCCGCGTCTTCTAAGGGATGCGATGGTTACAAGTCTGGGATCATCCCATCCGTCAACGATACCGTCCTCTACAAGGCGCTTGATATATCTCTTACCTGTAACAACGTTGTTGAGGTAGAGCTTGGCGAACTCGATCTGACGAGGAGGGTTCTTGTACTCACACTCATTTTTTACCCAGTCATAGAGAGGTCTGTGATCCTCAAACTCCAGGGTACAGAGTGAATGAGTGATTCCCTCGATGGCGTCCTCAATAGGATGAGCAAAGTCATACATAGGATAGATGCACCACTTGTCGCCTGTTCTTGCATGTGTCATATGAGCAACACGATAGATGATAGGATCTCTCATGTTGATGTTAGGTGAAGCCATATCGATCTTGGCACGAAGAGTTACTGTGCCGTCCTCGAACTTGCCGTTCTTCATATCTTCGAAGAGTCTTAAGTTCTCCTCTACGCTTCTGTCTCTGTTGGGATCATCCTTACCGGGCTCTGTGAGGGTTCCTCTGTACTCTCTCATCTCCTCGGCGGTCAGCTCGGAAACATAAGCCTTGCCCTTCTTGATGAGCTTAACGGCGTCCTCATACATCTCGTCAAAATAATCGGAAGCGTGGAAGAGTCTGTCCTCATAATCTGCTCCCAGCCACTTAACATCCTCGATGATGGAATCCATGAATTCCTGCTTCTCCTTGGTAGGATTGGTATCATCGAATCTCATGTTGAATTTGCCGCCGTACTCCTTGGCCATGCCATAGTTAAGAAGGATACTCTTAGCATGTCCAATATGTAAAAAACCGTTGGGCTCGGGAGGGAAACGTGTGTGAACGTGATCGTAAACTCCCTCTGCCAGGTCCTTGTCAATTGCCTGTTCAATGAAATGTCTTGAAGGTGTATTATCACCCTCGGCATTCTCGCCTAAATTCTTGATTACTTCTTCTGCCATTGCTGATAAAACCAACTTTCTACTTATTTTGGGTTTACTGATAAGTAAACAGACTTATCGGTATAAACCATATCACCATATTATAACATAGAACGATTGTCAAATTCTATTCACAGGGTCACCAAAAATCTTTAGTCATATACATACTTCTCTTCAAAAGCAGCCCTTCTTATAGGTTTGTCAAAATAGAAGCCCTGAATATATTTAACTCCCATTCCCTTGATAGCTTCCAGCTGCTCTGCCGTCTCAATTCCTTCAACGCAGATCTCAGCTCCGATGGTCTGCCCCAACTCAGCCATCATCTTGATGAAGGCCCTTGAGTATTCACTGGTGGCTACATCCTTAACAAAATCCTTGTCAATCTTGATGATATCAAAGGGAAGTGCCCTGATACTGCTAATAGCCGTATATCCCGTTCCGAAGTCATCAAGGGCAAGCCTTACTCCCAGATCCTTGATATCCAGAAGAGTCTGCTTGGTTCTTGCCAGATCGTTGATGGCAAGGCGCTCCGTCAGCTCCAGGATAAGGTTATTGGGATTGATATGATTATCTTCTATACACTGTCTGATAACATCAACTATATCGTTCTGCATTATCTGAACAACAGAAAGATTTACGCTGACAGCGTAGTCCCCCTTGCCGGCTTCATTCCACTGTCTGCAGCATTCACAGGCCTTTTTGAGCACATGATTACCGATAGGAGTAATAAGCCCCAGATATTCCGCAAGAGGCACGAATTCATCGGGATTAAGGAAGCCCAGCCTTGTGCTGTTCCAGCGAACAAGGGCCTCTGCTGCAATATGCTTCTCCTCATCCTTCTCACCGTTTCCGATTGCCGCTCCGCTGATGATGGGCTGGAAGTATACCTCAAACTCGTTGCAGCTCTTACCGATGGCATCATACATATTTTTCTCAAGGTCCAGTCTGTGTATTGATGAGGAATCGATGTTATCTGAATATTCCGCAATCCTGTTCTTACCGGACTTCTTGGCTTCATACATGGCAACGTCAGATTTTCTGATAAGTTCAGAAACATTATCGCCATGCTCCGGGAACTTAACAACGCCCATACTCATGGTGCAGTAATAATCGCTGTCCTTGAGATACCAGGGCGTAGCAAACGCATTCTTGATTTCCTCCATGATCTTATCCATTCTGTAATAGCTCTCAGGAGGAACTATGATTACGAACTCATCGCCGCCCATACGGTAGCAGGAGTTACTGATACCCTCAATGCGTCCCACAGCCTTGGAGATATCCTGAAGAAGGATGTCACCGTACTGGTGCCCCAGGCTGTCATTGATATGCTTGAAGTCATCCAGATCCAGATACATCAGTGCACCTGTGGTTCCGTTCTGTCTTGCCTCATCCACATATCTGGCCAGATCCTTTTCGCAGCACATCCTGTTATAGAGGCCTGTCAGGAAGTCTGTGTAGGCCTGCTGCTCTATTCTTCTCTGATAGAGTTTTTTCTCTGTAATATCGTAAATAGCGCACAAAGACACGGGACGACCGTCCACCCATTTAATTCTGGTGTAATATACGTCGTACCATTTCTCTCTCTGCTTGTGATGCACCTCGTAGTTGCCGGAATGGCTTCTGGAGGGAATATTTGATTCAAACAGCTCAATTAGTCTGTTCTCCGCAAGTTCCTTACTAAAGTTCTTTTTGAAGCTCCTGTTGGCAAAAAGAAGAACTCCCGTGCCGATATCTCTTACATAAATGGAGCTTCCTACATTATCAAGTACCGCTTCCAGTGAGGCAAAAGAGCTGGCCAGGGAATTGGTCTGTATTCTCTTGGTTATGATACTCTGAAGGATCCTTATGGTGTCATTGATGAACTTGATATCATCGATGGACCAGATGCGGTTTTCCTTGGTCTCAGATAAGCAGGCGTAGAACCTTGGAGCACCATTGATGATAATGGGCATTGAAACAAGCGCCCTAATTCCGAACTGATCCAGCTGCTCTCTTTCTCCTGCATTCATCTGGGTATCGGAGGATATGACAACAGCCTTCTCATTGCCAAGAAACCAGCATACTTCCTGGTCCGTGGTATCAGTGAACATCTTTTTTACACCCGGAGCTGTCCACTGAACTATTATGTCCATAAGGCCTCGGGTTCCAATTTTGCAGGTAAAACCGTTACTGATCTGCAGATAGGAACAGAGCTTGGACAGTACTGTGGCCATAATGTTCTCTATGGTCTCATCGCTGTCAAGGAGGGATACGATCTCGGTCATGGTCTCAGCTCTGTGGAAAGAGGTGGTCATCTCCAGCTCCTGCTGCCTTGACTCCTTGCTCTTGGCAACAGCAATAGACCTGGAGGTCTCAACGCCAATAAGGGCATTAAGGGTCTCCCGGAGCAGATCCAAAACCTTATAAAATTTCATCTCGGAAATCTGATACCCAAAAGATTCTATGGGCGGTAAGTGAAAGAACTCTTTTTCATAGTCTGCTTCAGGAAAAACTCCGCAGACAATCCAGACAGCGGCGGCAATGCCGTTATGTCGCACTGCCACAGCCGCAAGCCGAAGATTAGGCACTTCGGTGATCTCCACCGCCTGATCCTCCAGCTCGCTCTCTGACACGCGTTTGTAGATATTGTGGATGCGTACATCCGTTACATATTTTCTTATTACTTCCACATCCGAAGGGTTACCGGAAAAGTGGCTGATGGGAGCTCCATCCTCATCAAGGCACAGAGCATATACTCCGGCCAGCTCGCAGAAGTGGTCCTGCCAGGACTGTATCTCTTTGGCATTTTTGAGCGCAAAACTCCCAAGGACTCCCATTGTAGTCTCTTCGGAGCCCATTTTTGCGGTCTTCTCAAGTTCCTCTAAAGATACCGTATCCTGCACTTTTCCCCCTCAAGAAATATGCTAGTATGCTTATCTTAAATTGTTAGTCAATCACAGTGCGCTGTAGTTAGGCGCCTCCTTGGTGATCTGGATATCGTGAGGATGTGACTCTCTAAGGGCTGCTGCAGACATCTTGATAAATCTGCCATTCTCCTTGAGCTCGTCAATTGTTGCACATCCGCAGTAACCCATACCTGAACGAAGACCGCCCATAAGCTGGAATACTGTGTCCTCAACTGTTCCCTTGTATGCTACGCGCCCCTCAACGCCCTCGGGAACAAGCTTCTTGGCATCTTCCTGGAAATAGCGATCCTTTGAACCGTTCTCCATGGCTGCGATTGAACCCATGCCACGATATACCTTGTATTTTCTGCCCTGATATAACTCGAACTCACCGGGAGCCTCATCACATCCGGCAAACATTGAACCCATCATTACGATATTACCGCCTGCGGCGATAGCCTTGGTAATATCTCCGGAATACTTGATACCACCATCAGCGATGATCGGTACACCATACTCCCTTGCAACTGCGTAGCAGTCCATGATAGCAGTGATCTGAGGAACACCGATACCTGCAACCACACGGGTTGTACAGATGGAACCGGGTCCGATACCAACCTTGACAGCATCAGCACCTGCCTCAATAAGAGCCTTGGTAGCTGCGCCTGTTGCCACGTTACCTGCAATTACCTGAAGATCCGGGAATTTCTCCTTGATCATTCTAAGGCACTTAAGAACGTTCTCTGAATGTCCGTGAGCGGAATCAAGAACGATAGCATCAACCTTTGCATCAACAAGGGCTGCAACACGGTCAAGGCAGTTAGCTGAAATACCAACACCTGCGCCGCAGAGAAGTCTTCCCTGATCATCCTTGGCTGAAAGAGGATATTTAATAGTTTTCTCAATATCCTTGATAGTGATAAGACCTACAAGATTGTAGTTGTCATCTACAATAGGAAGCTTCTCCTTCTTGGACTTGGCCAGAATGCTCTTGGCCTCCTCAAGGGTGATACCTTCCTTGGCTGTAACGAGGTTCTCGGAAGTCATAACCTCTTTTATCTTCTGTGAGAAATCCTTCTCAAACTTAAGATCACGGTTAGTTATGATACCTACCAGCTTCTTACCCTCTGTGATAGGTACACCTGAAATACGGAACTTGGCCATAAGTGAATCTGCGTCAGCCAGTGTGTGCTCCGGTGAAAGTGAAAATGGATCTGTAATAACTCCGTTCTCTGATCTCTTAACCTTGTCTACCTCATCGGCCTGTGCCTCTATAGACATGTTCTTGTGAATGATGCCGATACCGCCCTGTCTTGCCATGGCGATGGCCATTCTGTGCTCGGTAACTGTGTCCATTCCCGCACTCATCATCGGAATGTTAAGCTTGATCTTCTTGGTCAGGTAAGTACTAACATCCACCTGATTAGGTATAACCTGCGAATAAGCAGGCACCAAAAGTACGTCATCAAAGGTAATTCCTTCACCGATAATCTGTCCCATCTTGTCTCTCTCCGTTCTTCCCAAAAACTATAATCTTGTCAGCAGTTACTGTAACCTTACCCCTAAATACTTATTAACAATTAATCTGTAAATACTTTTCTTGGTGCTACGCTCTTAACGGCGGCAACGAATTCGCCGCTCGGTTCAAGGATAAGTTTTTCCTTGCCATCATAGATGATAGTATATGTTGGATCCGGTTGAGGGTTCTTCTCCCTTGCGGAGTAATCCAGCACCTTGTAAGTCTTGTTTCTGTACTCATCAAGGTGATAGGAACGTGAAGGAGCCATTATCTCGATACGTTCAACTTCATATTTACCTACATTTTTTCTTCTGGACTTGTTAAGCACCTTGTCAACTGTGATCTCTCTGTCGCAATACTGATACTCAAACTCGATGCTGGCGTTGAGGGATATAAAATAATATCCTACAGCTGCGGCTATACCTAATATAAGAGCAATTATTCCCAAAGGTGTGATGATAAATGCAATAAAAAATAGAACTGCCAGAAAAAGAGTAAGATACTTAAGTACCACCATAAGGGGTGATGCCTTACTCTCCACTAGGCATTCAACATAACTGTTGTCGTTAACCATGCCTGAAATTACCTCCTGATAATGAAAGATACGGACCATAGAATAAAGTCCATGTTAAGTATTCGAAGAACTCTGTGAAAAATATCAACATTTAACGAATATCCTATATTATCTGTGATAATCTTTCAAGATGTTTTTTAACCAAAATCCTATTTTATTTTCAATTTTCAATTGACACCTTTGTCTTAGGAATTATAATCATGACTAAGTGCATAAACGCCCTATTACAATTATATATGTTTTAACATCAAAATAAAATTACTTTTGTGTTAACTCAAAGTTAAAGATATAGAAAAAGCACAGGAAACAACGCATTAAACAATAGAGTAAATAATTATAGAAAGAAGGATAAATATGGCAAGCGGACAGTCAGTACACGACGAAATAAGAGCGGAAAGAAAAAAGCTGAAAGGCAAAGGACTTAAGGCTAACCTTGAGTACTTTTGGGACTATTATAAGATTCATACGATCGTGGCGATATTTGCCATCATACTTCTGGCAATCCTAATAAGAGATATCAGAAATAACAAGCCCTACGGTTTCTACGCCATGATGCTCAACTGCGGAGCCTCAGAGGCACAGACCGCAATGGAAGATGAATTTGCACCAATTGCAGGCATCGATACAACCACCTACGATTGCCTGATAGATACCACTTCCAGCTTCCACACACAGACCTTTGACGAGCTCACAGTAGCCACCAGTCAGAAGATCATGGCAGTCATGTCAGCCAAGGAGCTGGATGTGATAGCTGCAGATATTCCCACAATGCTCTTCTATGCTAACCAGGAGACCTTCCTTGATCTTAGGACCGTTTATTCCGAAGAGGAGCTTCAGTCCTTGAGTGACAGACTCATCTATGTTGATCAGGCATATCTTGATTATCTTGCCTCTGAGGAATATCAGACCTATATATCAACCGGCGAGTTCGACAAGAACAACAAGTTTGCTGTAATGGCAGATAACTACAACAAGACGCTTAGCTATGATGAGCAGTCTCCGGACACAATGGAGCAGCCGGTTCCGATTGCCATCAAGCTGACAGGATCACAGGTTGTTGACAAGTACGGTCTGTACTATGGTCAGGAGTGTGCTGTGGCGGTTGTTATTAATTCGCAGCATACGGATGTGGATATGAAGTATATAGATTATCTTTTAAAATGAGAAATTGTGACATCGGTAGAAACATGTGATGACAAAGGGATAAAATAAAAGAAGCATATCATGCGAGCATGATATGCTTCTTTTACTTTATCCCTTTGTCATCACATCTGTGTTGTAACGAAGATGTCGTAAATGGCTCTGATGGCTTTTTCGAAGTCGCGGTTCTCTACACCGATGATTATGTTAAGCTCTGAGGAGCCCTGGTCGATCATTCTGACGTTGACGCTGGCGTGAGCAAGTGCTGAGAATATTCTTCCCGCTGTTCCTCTTGTGGACTTCATACCTCTTCCCACTACAGCGATAAGTGCAAGATCTGTTTCGATATCAAGCTTGTCGGGATGAGCCAGTCTGTGAATCTCGGAAACTACAGCCTGCTCCTTGTCAATGAACTCATCCTGAGTAACGAAGACTGTCATGGTGTCGATTCCGGAAGGAACATGCTCGATTGAGATGTCCTGATCCTCAAAGGCCTGCAGTACTCTTCTTACGAATCCAACCTCTGAGTTCATCTGATCCTTGAGAACGTTCACGCAGCAGAAGCCCTTCTTACCTGCTATACCGGTGATAACATATTTGGACTTTCTTGCTGTTGACTCAACAATCCAGGTTCCGGGATCCTCAGGCTTGTTGGTATTTCTGATATTGATCGGAATTCCTTCTTTTCTTACAGGGAAAATAGCATCCTCATGGAGAACGCCCGCGCCCATGTAAGCAAGCTCTCGAAGCTCTGTATAGGTGATGGTCTCAATGTGAGGCGGTCTGTCGATGATCCTGGGATCTGCCACAAGGAATCCTGAAACATCTGTCCAGTTCTCATATACATCAGCCTTCACGGCTCTTGATACGATGGAGCCTGTTATATCAGAACCACCTCTTGAAAAGGTCTTGATGCTTCCGTCGGGATATGCTCCGTAGAATCCCGGGATAACAGCCTTGGGAGTCTTCTCAAGCTTCTTGGCCATAAGCTTGTTGGTCTTCTCCGCATCAAATTCGCCGTTCTTGTCAAAAGCAACCACAGTAGCTGAGTCGATGAACTCATATCCAAGATAAGCAGCCATGATAATACCGTTAAGGTACTCTCCGCGGCTTGCTGCGTAATCGTTTCCTGCCTTGGCCTTGAAGTTCTTCTCAATGGTCTTGAATTCATCTGACAGATTCAGCTTAAGAGACAGTCCCTTGATGATCTCATCATATCTTGCCTTGATATCAGATAACTGCTTGGAGAAATCCTTGCCTGCCTCTGCAAATGCATAGGTCTTGTACAACATGTCTGTAACCTTGGTATCCTTGGAATTTCTCTTTCCGGGAGCTGAAGGTACTACATAGTTGCGGTCTGGATCGGATCTTATGATATCGCCAACCTTCATGAACTGCTCTGCGCTTGCCAGTGAACTGCCACCAAATTTAACTACCTTTTTCATCGCCTATTTTTCCTTTTTCTTCTTTTTTATTAACTAAACCTCTATAACTAAATCTCTGTAACTAAGCCTCTATAATCGAGCCTCAATGTAATCTGTCTGTCAAAAAAGCCTTAAGTATCCCTTGACCTCATCAAGTTTCTTAAGCTTCTCTTCGAAGTCTTTCTCGGAAATAAGGTCCGTAATAACCGCAACCTCACCCTGAACCTCGGGAGCCTTCACGATATCGATCTCAGGTCCGAAGATGTCAAAGAGCTTGTCCTTCTCATTCTCGGGAACTCTTACGAAGAACTGACGAACTGCGCTGTCCTTGGGAGCAAGATCTGCCTTCTCTGCATTCATGTTAACTGCGATATGTCTTCCTCTGTGTTTGAGAATATCAATCACGTCAGCTACTACTGCACTTGCTGTGGCATTCTTGCCTGCTCCCTTGCCGTAGAACATTACATCGCCCAGCATATTGCCATGAACATTGATTGCATTGAATACGCCGTTTACATTGGCAAGAGAATTCTCCATCGGAATAAGGAAAGGTGCAACCATTGTGTAGAAACCGGTTGAATTCTTCTTGCACATTCCAAGGAGCTTGATAGCCATATTAAGGCTTCTTGCATAAGCAAAATCTGCTGTGTTTATCTTGGAAATACCCTCGGTATAAATATCCTCGTACTGAACGTGCTTGCCACTCATAAGGCTGGCCAGGATCGCGATCTTCCTGCAGGCATCATAGCCTTCAACATCAGCCTCGGGATTTCTCTCTGCATATCCCTTATCCTGAGCGTCCTTAAGGACTGTATCAAAGTCGGCGCCCTCTTTGTCCATCTTGGTTAAGATATAGTTGGTTGTTCCGTTAAGGATACCTGTGATTGCATCGATCTTCTCATGCTTAAGAGAATCGTTGATGCTGCGAAGAACCGGTATTCCGCCGCCTACGCTGGCTTCAAACAGGTAGCTGACACCATGCTGTCTTGCAAGCTCCACCAGCTCAGGGCCGTGGGCTGCCACCAGCTCCTTGTTGGAGGTACATACGCTCTTACCCTTCTCAAGGGCTCTCTTCTCAAAAGTGAAGGCAGGCTCAAGACCACCCATAGTCTCACAGATAACCTCTACCTCAGGGTCATTTAAGATAATCTCGATATCATGTACAACCTGTGCCTCATGCTTGTCCCCGGGGAAATCCCTAAGGTCCAGAATGTATTTAACTTCAACTGCTTCACCTGCGCTGAGCTTCACATCCTCTGCGTTGGTATCAAGCACGTTAACCACTCCGCTTCCAACTGTTCCGTATCCCAAAACCGCTATCTTTGCCATCATGACCTCCAACTTTTATAATATAATTAAAACATAATTCATAACTTATTGTCCGCATTACGAAATCGATGCGCTTCGTCCCGTAATGTGAACCTTGTGTACACCTTCCTTGGCCTCCATGAGAGTTATCATGTCCATGATATCCCTGGTGGTGGGAAGTACCTGTATCGTAATGGATATTGATGCCACCCCGTTCAGTGGAATTGACTGATGAATCGTAAGAATATTAGCACCGAACTCTGCTATAAGATTAAGTACAAATGAAAGAAGTCCCACCTCATCATTCATCTGGAATGTAAGAGTAAGGGTCGTCCCCTGAAGACTGTCGTGGAACTCATAGATATCATCTCTGTATTTATAAAAAGAACTGCGGCTGATTCCAAGGAATGCCACGGCATCATTGACCGTCTTGACTTTCCCGGACTCCAGAAGCTTCTTAGCCTCAACGACCTTGAGAAGTACCTCCGGCACCGCCTGTTTTCTGATTACATAGTAACCTGAGTCCTGTTGCATTTAATGTTTTTCCTCCACGGACATTTGTGTTCACCTGAAAGAGTTTAACACACTAAAGTCATGAAGGCAAGCGGTAATTTCTATAAATATTGAAGTCCTTTTTCAAATCCCTTTGGTAACATTGCCAAGAATACTTTTTTCTGCAACGAAAAAAACTGTATGGCGGTTGCGGCATACAGCTTTTTTACATTATAAAATATGGAACACCACATATACTGGCTATCAAAAGAAACCGTAGACAGAGAGAGAATAAGGAGAGTTTTTGTATTGTTTGCGTTTCTTTTGATAATAATATTGTAAGTTTTGTCTTTATATGTTTAAATAAGTACGTTGGCGAATAAAGCGTATTTATTTTTCCATTAGAGGGGATTTATCAGTATTATTTCGTTATACAAGTATTTATGTGTTTTAGGAGGTGTATCATGGGGAAAAGATCAATCAGAGAAGATAAGAATATCTTTTTTGAGAGCAGGGAACAGGCAGGACTTACAAGAGCCCAGGCCAGCGAACTCCTCGGAGGAATAAGCGACAGTTCTCTTGAAAAAATGGAAACAGGTAAGACCAGCATCTATCCGGAGGATGTTGTTTCAATGGCTAAGGCCTACAAGAAACCGGAGCTTTGTAACTACTATTGTACTCACGAGTGCGCTATCGGACGTACTTCAGTTCCTGAGGCCAGGCTCTCATCTCTTTCAGAGATCGTTCTTGGTATGCTCTCATCACTGAATTCTCTCGAGAATCAGAAGAACCGTCTTATTGACATCACAGCAGACGGAATAGTATCCGATGACGAACTTTCAGACTTTGCCGATATCCAGAAGAATCTCGATCAGATCGATTCAACCGTTGAATCTCTGAAGATCTGGGTAGCCAATACCATCGCTCAGGGCAAGCTTGATAAGGATAAGCTCGACCAGCTTATGAAGAAATAATTCTTTTGGTAAATAAAATTATTAAGGCCGTTGCAGTTATCATATCTGCAACGGCCTTTTTTATGTCCTTATAGGCTATTATTTAATTGTTAACACCCCAATCGGGAGTTGAGGTAACTGAAGGAGCACTCTGTGCAAAATCAGTAGCCTGAGCCTGCATACCGGGCATCTGCTGCATAGGCTGAGCACCCTGAGGTGTCCACGCAGCTCCTGTGGACTGATTCTGATTCATACCATTCATCTGGTTCATGCCATTCATTGGATTCTGCTGGTTCATACCGCCCATGGAAGTCTGCTGATTCATTCTGGGACTCCACTGACTATTCTGCATTCCTGCATTATTACCCATTCCGGCATTCATTCCCATAGGTGATGAAGCATTCATTCCACCCATCTGTCCATTCATTCCCGGCATACCGTTATTCATTGTATTATTCATTCCGTTCATACCAGCGGGTCCGCCAAAGCCTGTTTGCTTCTGTCCCATTCCAGGCATCTGAGGGCCATTGGAAAACTGCTGGGGCTGAATGCCCATTTTATTCATATTAAGAGGATTGACAATTCCTCCGTTGTAATCTTCATACATCTCGGCAATCTTCTCTCTCTTTCTATAAGTGAAGTAGAGATAAAAGCCTGTTCCCGCTACTGCTGCAGCGCCCAAAATCTGAAGAATTAAACCTAAACTGATAATAGTACCACCTCCCTGGTTACCCTGTGAACCGGATGATCCTGTGCCGCCCTGGCCACCGCCCTGGCTGCCACCCTGACCACCGCCCTGTCCTTGGGGTGCCGCAGATGAAGATCCGTCTGTTCTATATCTTACATGTAATGACTGATCGGAACCAAGATCAAGAATATTCCACTGAAGAACTGTTCCACCGTCAGATGTCATTGGTGCATCATGTTCTATCGGTTCAGAAGGGAAATACATTGTAACCCTCGCTGTTCCGCCGGCACCTTCGATGCTCTGTCGCATTACTTCAATTTTCTCTGTACTGGTGGAATCAGTATTATAGAAATACCAGTCGATGGTACACTCATTGCCGCTACGATTGAACTGGAAATTGCCCGGATTAAATCCTACCAGTTCCATTCCCGAGCCTTCAACACACATATTGTTAAACGCCTGATTGAGGTCAACATTGGCTGCACTTACAACAAAACCTTCACAGCCGTCCTCATTATAATCTTCTACTGTAAAACCTCTGTCCTCAAGCTCTTCTGTAATTGAATCCATATTGTACTTACTGGGATCCATACCATTTTCCCGCATCTTGTCAGGGTTAATAGCATACAGGACTGCAATTGATCCTGTTCCATCTTCGTTAACCTGCATGGCGGCTTCGTATTTTCCACATCCCACAAGACAGATGATCGCCATAATCATCACTAGAATACATTTGATTCGTCTCATACTTCCTCCTAAAAACTCCGGGATCTTGGTGATCCTTTTTCCCAACCTCCAAAACAATAACACAAATTACAGTGATTTACTATACCCAAAAAAGTGAAAAAACGGTGTCTAAACAGCGAAAAACCATGGCGTCGGGGAACGTCATGGTTCTTCTAAAAGCGCTTATAAAAGGAAAGAGTAAAATAGGAGGTTTATAGAATAATCAACCCTTAACTGCTCCGGCTGATACTCCACCTACTATATACTTGGAAAGAATAAGATATACAACGATAACAGGGAAAATAGATGCTGCTATCATGATATAAATCTGTCCCATATCAAATCTAAGCCAGTCAGCACCACGCAGCTGAGCGATCATAACAGGAAGTGTCTTCTTAGCATCTGTATGAAGGATCAGAGCAGGTGTGAAGTAGTTATTCCAGCTTCCTACAAAACTGAAGATCATCTGTACGCTGATAGCGGGCTTAATAAGCGGCAAAATAATTGTGTTAAAAGTACGGAACTCGCCTGATCCGTCGATTCTGGCAGCCTCAACAAGAGAAAGAGGCAGGTTACTCTCCATGTACTGCTTCAGATAGAAGTAAGTAACGGGAGAAGCAATTGCAGGTATGATCAGAGGAATGATGGAATCATCAAGTCCGATCTTGTTGATCAACTGCAGGAAACCAAGTGCTGTAACCTGTCCGGGAATCATCATGATTGCCAGGATGAAGGTCGCGATTGCCTGTCTGCCCTTGAATCTGTAAGTAAAGATTGCATAGGCTGTCATAGCTGAGAAATAAGTACACAAAACTGCTGTACAAACTGAAACAGTAATACTGTTCAGGAAGCCTTTTGCGATAGGAATCGTTCCGGTAATAAGGCTGTGCCAGTTATCCAACAGATGGGTACTTGGTAAAACTGTAAATCCAAGTGTCATCTCTGAATGTGATCTTGTTGAGTTAATAAGCAAAATATAAAACCAAATAAGGCAAAGGAATGAGAAGAAAACCAGAACCACATATGCAATGATTCTTCTGACTCCAATTGGCACGCCATGAGATTTCATTTTAGTATCATTATTCATCCCACTGTCCTCCTCAATTCTTTTCTTTGGAACTGTTCATTCTGAATACGAGAAGACTCAGAATACCAGTTACTACAAACATGAATACTGACAATGCACCACCACGGCCAACGTCCTTACTTGTAAGGTAACGGTTCAGCAACATGATAACTGTGGTCAGGGAATCTGTCGGATTACCACGACCGTTTGTCAGGATCTGAGGAACATCGAACATCTGCAGACCACCGATAAGTGATGTGATCAGCACATATACGAAGATGGGACGAAGAATAGGCATTGTAATTTTGAAGAATACCTGTGAAGAAGTTGCGCCGTCCACCTGCGCTGCCTCATAAAGTGATGAGTCAATACCAAGCATACCTGCCATAAGAAGGATGGTGGTATTACCAAACCACATAAGGAAGTTCATAAGCATAACAAGAATTCTTGAAGCTACAACGTACTGGAAGAACTTGAAGGGTTCCTTAAGTACATGGATGCTAAGAAGAATCTGGTTAACCGGGCCACTGTCTGAGAACAGTGCAAAGAATAACATTGAAAAAGCTGATGCCATGATAAGGTTAGGCATGTAGATAACTGTCTTGAAGAACCTCTGACCCTTAAGTCTAAGAGAAGGATCTGAGAACCAGTAAGCAAGCAAAAGCGCTATCACGATCTGGGGGATAAAACCACCAACCCACATGATAAGCGTATTTCCTAAGTATTTCCAAATTTCCGGTGATGAAAGCAGATTAACATAGTTCTGAATTCCAACAGGATTAGGTCCGATCTGCTTAAGTCCGGAACGATAATTTTCGAAGAAACTGTTATAGATTGTTGAACATAACGGAATCAAGCTGAAAATGATATATGTAACAAAGAATGGTATAAGAAAGATGTATCCCCATCTGTTAAACTTAACCACGTTAGAAGTGGACTTTTTCTTGTCCATACTCTCTACCTCCGCGAATATTTACTCTTCACTCTTTACTCTTTTATTTTTAAGAATTTCAAGCGTTTTTTAAAGAATTGCCTGCCGGCAGTATTACCGGCAGGCAATTTGTTCACTGAGTAGTGATACTATACAAAATTATCTTGTAAGCTCAGGATATCTCTGAAGTGCGAGTGTGTAGAACTGCTCCATAGCCTCATCAATTGTTGCATAGTTGCCATTGATGTAGTCGCCCATAGCTGTCTGGAAGTCACCAAGAAGACCCTGGTCATAAGCTGTAAGGTTAGCCATATCAATGTTGTCAGCGCCTGCGCAGAACATCTTAAGAGCGTTCTGTCCACCAAGAACTGCACTTGAGTATGATGTATCGTTTGCAAGCTCTTCCATAACAGGTCTGTTGTTTACGAAATCATTGTCCTTAAGAACGATGTCCTTCATAACTGCAGGATCGCATGTCATCTTTCTGATGATGTCAGCTACAAGAGTCGGGTTGTCTGTGCCTGCTGCTGCGCAAACCCATGTACCGCCCCAATAGAAGCCCTGAGGTCCCTCTGTAGCAGCCCAGCCGCCATCGTGAGCAACAGAACCTTCTACATCAGCTGCCATACAGAAGTCGATAAGCCATGCAGGTCCAAAGTAAGCGAATACCTTTCCTTCAGGATAGAATCCCTTGTTCCAATCTTCGCCCCACTGTCCCCATGTGTTGCAGTAGCCGGCATCAGCAAGCTTCTTGGAATCCTCAACCCACTTAATGAGGTTGTCATCAACCTGGATCTTGTTTCCGTCTACCCAAGGAAGCTTAGCATTGTTCTGGTATACACGGAATGTATCAGCTGTTGAAGAGATAACATCGTAACCAGCCTTGTCAAGCTCACCGGCTGACTCAAAGAACTTATCCCAATCAGAGAACTTAGCCTGAATCTCAGTAGGCTCGTCAGTTCCGAATACTTCCTTAGCGATTGCTCTGTTGTAGATCATAACACCAGGGCAGCCCTGCCATGAAGATCCCTTAAGAACTCCGTTAGAATCTGTTACAACTGCCTGAGTATATGCATACTGATCCTTGAGGTCATCAGCTGTGATGCCAAGATCTGCAAGAGGCATTGTGTAATCTGTATCTGTGTACTTAACAGCGTAGTCAGCCTCTACAAGGAAAAGGTCAACCTTCTCATCAGCTGCTGCTGATTCCTGTGCAAGAAGGAGCTCATCAAGTCTGTTCTGATAAGCGTTCTCCTCGTTAGGAGTAATAAGCCAATTAACTGTAACGTCACCGATCTTACCGGTTGTTCCATCAACTACCTCGTATCCAGGATAGTGATCTGTCAGACGTGACTTGAACTCTTCGTTCCAAGCTGAAATGTTGAGAACCTTACCCTCATCAGCTGCAGGAGCTGCTGCTTCCTCAGTTGCAGGTGTCTCTGCTGCAGGTGTCTCTGCTGCAGGTGTCTCTGCTGCGGGTGTCTCTGCTGCAGGTGTCTCTGCTGCAGGTGTCTCTGCTGCAGGTGTTGCTGCTGTCTCGCCGCAAGCGGTAAGCATTCCTGCTACCATTGTTGCGGAAAGGATCATACCAAGTAACTTTTTCTTCATAACCAAATTACCTCCATCTCCCTTTTTATATGGTATTAGTAAGTTATTTATTTAAAACAGCTCATGCCGTCTTAAATCAAGTTTAAAAAAGTTTCTTCTATATTAAGTTGTCAATATTCAATTGATCTTCTTGACGGTCTGACCGGGTTCAAGCTTGCCGCTTACAACCACCTGCTCTATAAGAGTTCCCTTGGGGTTGTTGATGAGATCTATAAGCTTGATGGCTGCCATCCTGCCGATCTTCTCGGTATCCTGAACGCAGGTTGTGAGCCTGGGACTGATTCTGCCCACCAGCTCAATTCCGTCGTATCCCACCACCGAAACATCATCCGGTATGCTAAGTCCTCTCTGCCTGATAGCATTGATGCCTCCAAAGGAAGCCACATCATCGGGATAAAAGATGACTGTCGGCGGATCCTTGAGATTGAGAAGCTTGTTGGTGGCTGCAAAGGCTGCATCCGTATCTCTGTAGGGTGAAGCTATCACGTATTCATCAGGGATCTCAACGTCCAGATCCTGTAAAGTCTTGTAAAAGGAACTCAGTCTGTTCTGGGTTACGGAAGATTCCATACCGTGAACATAACCAATCTTGCGATGTCCCTGTTCATATACATATCTGACAAGCTCATTCATTCCGGAAACGTTGTCCGAAACAACCGCTATTCTGTTATAGAAGAAATGGTCAATTGTAACTACCGGGATATTGCTCCTGACCAGCTCGTCCACCTCGGGATCGGTAAAATCAACACAAGCGATCATCACGCCGTCAAACCCTCTGTAAATAGCATGTGAGAGATATGACATATTGTTGATCCTGGCCTTACCTCCATTAATAAAGGTAATGTCAAAGCCGTTCTCCTCAGCAGTTCTCTTGAAGCTGTCCAACACATGATTGAAATAATCATGGGTAAGTCCGCTGTTGGCTTCATCCACAAACAGGACTCCGATGTTGTTACTCCTGTTGGTCTTGAGCGCCTGTGCGGCTGCGTTGGGTCTGTACCCAAGCTGTTCGGCAACCTCCCTTATTCTCTCCTTGGTGTCCTTACCGATATCGCTATGGTCGTTCAGTGCCTTGGACACCGTTGCCACCGATACGCCGCAAGCCTTGGAGATATCTTTTAATGAAACCATTCTCCTGTTCATAGCAACCTTTAAATTTCGTACTTAATCGTTTTCGTGATTTAAATATACAACACATTGACATCAAAATCAATAGGTTTTTAATTTCTTTTGTGCATGTTTTATATTTTTGTGGCATTTTAACAATTTTGTTATCTGTTTTTCATACATAATTAACTTACCGTATATATTTTGTTCATATTTTTAGTAAACGTTTTCGCACATTTTCGCTGATTTGTGTTTCGTTAAGTAGTATTCGTTTATTCGTTTTTCATTTGAAACCGCTTTCAAATTTTGCCTTATTTTTCCTATGGTTGAGCCAAAAATGAGTAGTCAAAATTTTTGTTGCAATTAGTACAATTCTCATATATAATGTGCCTAGAAAATTATCTTAAACGTTTAAGTGAGAACGGGAGGTTATACAATGAAATACGGCTTTTTTGATGACAATGCCCTTGAGTATGTTATCACCACTCCGAAGACTCCTCTTCCTTGGATCAACTACCTCGGCAACAAGGAGTTCTTTACCCTGATATCCAACACCTGCGGCGGATATACTTTTTATAAGGATGCCAAGCTCTTAAGACTTACACGTTATCGTTACAACAATGTTCCTTACGATAACAACGGTAAGTACTTCTATATTAAGGATAATACAGATGACGTGATCTGGAATCCCGGCTGGCAGCCTGTCAAGACTACTCTTGATTCCTATGAGTGCCGTCACGGACTTGGCTACAGCAGATTCACATCATCCAAGAACAAGGTAGAGGCAAGCGTCCTTACTTTCGTTCCTATGAATGATAACTGTGAAGTTTCACAGATCACTCTTACTAATAATAAAGAAACAAAAGCTGACCTTTCTCTTTTCTCATATGTAGAATGGTGTCTCTGGAACGCAGACGACGATATGAAGAACTTCCAGAGAAACCTGAGCACCGGTGAGGTTGAGATCTCAGAGAACGGATCTGTTCTCTTCCACAAGACCGAGTACAGAGAGCGTCGTAATCACTACGCAGTTTATGCCGTTAACTCCAAGGTGGACGGTTTCGATACCAGCAGAGATGCATTCCTGGGCGCATACAACGGACCAGACAGCCCGGATGTTGTTGCTGCAGGCAAGGCTACAGATTCAGTTGCAAGCGGCTGGTCACCAATCGCTTCACACCAGATCAACGTAGAGCTCAATCCCGGCGAGTCCAAGACCTTCATCTTCGTTCTGGGTTACGTTGAGAATCCTGAGGATGACAAGTGGGAAGCTCCCAGCGTCATCAACAAGAAGCCTGCTTTTGCTATGCTTGACAGATACAAAACAGATGCTGATGTAGAGAAAGCCTTCACAGAGCTCAAGGACTATTGGAAAGAGCTTCTTAGCATCTACCACGTTTCATCCTCCAATGAGAAGGTTGATCGTATGGTTAATATCTGGAACCAGTATCAGTGCATGGTTACATTCAACATGTCACGTTCTGCTTCCTACTATGAGTCCGGAATCGGCCGTGGAATGGGCTTTAGAGATTCCTGCCAGGATCTTCTCGGATTCGTACATCTTATTCCAGACAGAGCAAGAGAGCGTATCATCGATATCGCTTCCACACAGTTCCAGGATGGTAGCGCTTATCACCAGTATCAGCCTCTTACCAAGAAGGGTAACTCAGACATCGGCTCAGGCTTCAACGACGATCCGTTATGGCTCATCGCAGGAACCAGCGCATACATCAGAGAGACAGGCGATCTTTCCATCCTTAAGGAGATCGTTCCTTTCGATAATGATATGAGTGTTGCCAAGACACTTATGGAACACCTTAAGTGCTCCTTCAACTTCACAGCTACTCACAAGGGACCTCACGGTCTTCCTCTTATCGGACGTGCTGACTGGAATGACTGTCTGAACCTCAACTGCTTCTCAGAGCATCCCGGTGAGTCCTTCCAGACCTTCGGACCTTCTGAGGGACCTGTTGCAGAGTCAGTATTTATCGCAGGCATGTTTGTTAAGTACGGCGAAGAGTACGCTCAGCTGGCTGAACTCCTCGGAGACGACGCAGAGGCTAAGAGAGCCCGCGAAGAAGTTCAGAAAGTATACGACGCTGCCATCACAGCAGGCTGGGACGGCGAGTGGTTCGTTCGTGCATACGATGCATATTCTCACAAGGTTGGTTCAAAAGAGTGCGAGGAAGGCCAGATCTACATCGAGCCCCAGGGCTTCTGTGTACTTGCCGGAATCGGTGTTAAGGAAGGTCTTGCAGAGAAGGCTCTTAAGAGTGTTGAAGAGAGACTTGATACCAAGTATGGTGTAATGATCCTTCAGCCCGCTTATACCAAGTATCACCTTGAACTTGGTGAAGTAAGCTCATATCCACCGGGATACAAGGAGAACGCAGGTATCTTCTGCCACAACAATCCTTGGGTATCCATCGCTGAGACCGTTCTCGGACACGGCGACAGAGCTTTCGAGATCTACAAGAAGACCTGCCCTGCTTATGTAGAGGAGATCAGTGATATCCACTGCACAGAGCCTTATGTATACTCACAGATGGTTGCCGGCCGTGACGCCAAGTTCCACGGACAGGGCAAGAACAGCTGGCTTACAGGTACAGCTGCATGGACCTTTGTAAATATCTCCCAGTACATCCTGGGTGTATATCCTACACACAACGGCCTGTCCATCAATCCTTGCGTACCTGAGGGCTTCGGTGACTTCGAGCTCACACGTAAGTATCGTGGTGCAACCTACAAGATCTCTGTTAAGACTAACGGCGCTCAGAAGGGCATTTCCAAGCTCGTTGTTAACGGCAAGGAAGTTAGCGGCAATGTAATTCCTTACGATGCTTCTGTTAAGGAATACACTGTAGAAGCTATCATGGGTTGATCTATAGATTAACAGTTCAATACAAATAATTAAGAGCATGTCTCCTGCTATTCAATTAGGTGACATGCTCTTTTTTGCTCATCCAAAAAGAAGCAGAGCCATATACAAGCTCCGCTTCCTCAGTTCTTTCTTCATGAGAATCATCTTCTCGCAGAAATACTAATGAGTCCCCATTGGTATAAAAAACATCCCTCACCAGCTTATTTCCTCATATATGCATTAATAGTTTCCTTCATACGATCAGCAGGCTTGGTAAGATTTTGCATTGATTTACTTTTGTTCAATGTGTCAATTATGGCCGCAATGTAGTGATTCATGCTGACACTGCAATAATATTCTTTCTCAAGCAGCTCAGGCTTCTGATATACCAAATTGGTGGTGAAAATGCGGTCAAAAAGGCCTTCTTCATAAGCCCTATCAAGCTTGGCAAATCCGCCGGAGAAAAGACCAAAGGTAGAAAAAACAAAGATGCGTCTTGCTCCTCGCTCCTTTATCTGCTTGCATACATCTATGATGCTTCCACCTGAAGCTATCATGTCGTCTACAATTACAGCATCCATTCCCTCAAGACTTCCGCCGCAGAAATCATGTGCGATGATGGGATTGGTGCCGTCTACTATATTTGCATAATCTCTTCGTTTATAAAACATACCTAGATTTACGCCAAATATCGAAGCAAAAAATACCACTCTTTCCGTCGCCCCTTCATCGGGAGCAATGAACATAAGATGATCTGAATCTATTTGAATATCCTCATATTCTGTCAGGAATGCCTGAGTAAACTGAAGGGCAGGCGAGATATTCTCGATTCCGTTAAGAGGAAGAACATTCTGCATTCGCGGGTCGTGAGCGTCGAAGGTTACTATATTATCCACACCCAGAAACTCCAGCTCTTTGAGCATTACCGCACAGTCCAGAGACTCTCTCCCCGTCTTCCTGTGTTGCCTGCTCTCATACAAAAACGGCATAACCACAGTAATCCTCTCAGCCTTACCGTTGCATGCCGCTATAACCCTCTTCAGATCCTGGTAATGATCATCCGGGGACATCCTGTTAAGTTCACCATCCATCTTGTACTTCAGCGAATTGTTACATACATCCACCAAAATATAGATATCCTTATCCCTCACCGACTGTCCGATTACACCCTTAGCTTCACCGCTGGCAAACCTAGGACACTGCGCCTCAATAAGGAAATTCTCCTCTTTCCTCCACCCGCACAATATCTGATTGATCCTCTTTGCCCTATCAGCATAGGATTCCAATGCAATAATGCCTAATTGTCTATCGCTCATGGAAACACCTCCATAGCCCTCATTCACGCTATTAAGTCAATTATTACACCTTAATTCTACAAACCCCCTCCCACAATATCAAATTAAAATTTTAGAAACCACGGTTAGGGAGATTTACGCACACGTCAAAAATGCCATCTGACCGAAGTCAGATGGCATCGTTGATTAATCATTGTTACAATCTTGCGAATTCAAAATATATCTATATATTAGAATAAGGCACTTTGTAGTCTGATTAATGCGCTCAATTCCCTTAGAATTAAAGCTTGTTTACGTTTACGGCCTGAGGTCCCTTTTCGCCCTGGATTACATCATACTCTACAGAAGCGCCCTCTTCGAGAGACTTGAAGCCTTCCATGTTGAGTCCTGAATAATGTACGAATACATCATTTCCAGCCTCGTCTGAGATGAAGCCATAACCCTTCTGGTTGTTGAACCACTTAACAGTACCTTTGTTCATCGTAATACCTCCACTAAAAATAAAAAAATAATCGTTCTGTTGTCTATGACAACATATTAAGATTATCACAGTTATGTACCAAAGTAAAGCGATTTATGCCAATATGAGAAAAAAATGTGAAAACTTTGTGTCCTGTTTTTTAAATTATCCCTCACCCCTTTACTTTAGAGTTTTAGCGTGATAAAATATTTAAGCATGAAAGTGTTATAAACGGATTATTGACCATATATGCACCACTTATGCGTTTCATAATTATATCGGAGGTTTCATAATGAACAAAAAAATCAGAACAGATTCAGTTGATCACTTATTCGACGCCATTCTTTGTCTGCAGAACAAGGAGGAGTGCTACAGCTTTTTTGAGGATCTGTGTACTGTAAATGAACTTTTATCACTTTCTCAGAGATTTGAGGTCGCTTCAATGCTCAGAGACCACAAGACCTATCTTGAGATTGCTGAGAAGACCGGAGCATCAACAGCAACCATCAGCCGTGTTAACCGCTCACTCAACTATGGTGACGACGGCTATGAGCTTGTATTCGAGAGAATGCAGGAGTAATCCGGATAATGATTCATAACGAAAGGCTTGCGAAGCTTAATACTTCGCAAGCCTTTTTTATTCCCATTTTATCAGTCTCAGCCGCTAATAAGCGATGTTATAAACCTTACTAAACTTCTTTCCAGTCCCAGCTGCGCTGTTACAATATTTGCCAGACAGTACAGAATGAATACGATCATTCCCACATTGATGATAACGTTCTTAAAAATATTGCCCTTCTCCAGCTCTCCGGGAACAGCGGCGAACTTAACCTTCTTTGCATTGACTGCAATAAGCACAACTCCGGCGATAAGGAAAAGAATAATAAAGAGTCCGATCAGTCCAACTGCGGCAATTGCAGCGGCATGTTCAGTGCAATAATTCATATATGCTTCCATATCACCGCCGTAGATATATCCTGTCATCTCTTCGATGTCCAATCCCTGCGTGACTACCTGAGCCAGAACAGTTGAAATGCCATTGACAAACATATGCATAAGAATTGTATAGATAATCTTGCCGGTACGAAGGTATACGTAAGCAAAGAATGCTCCCAGTACAAAAGCGTATACAAACTGCGAAAAGTTACCGTGGTAAAGACCAAATACAAGGCCGGACATAAGCACGGCTGTTTTCTCGCCAAATCTTACAGTTCTGTCCACAAGGAATTTTCTGAATGTAAGCTCTTCGCAAATAGGCGCAAGAACTACAGCAACCAAAAACATAACAACGGGAGGAACTCCGGTCATAACATCCAGTATAGGGTTAACTGCGCCTTTACCCGTAGCAGCTCCGATACGGATATTGATAATTGTGCCAACTAAATTGGATAAAGCTCCGAGAGTATAAGCGATGGGAAAACATGCAATAAGCATACCGATTCCCATACTCTTTTTGGGAATCTCGGTTTTCTCAAGATTTCTGATGGCAAGGTACATTCCCGGATAAGTAATGAGAACCAGCACCGCATAAGTGATCAGAATGTTAGCTGCCATGGATGAGAAAATCTCCGGATTAACTTTCTTTAATACCAAAGATAAGATCACTACCAGGACCGTGTAGACAAGCTGTCCGATAGAATAAGTAAGACCAAAACGTGAGTAGGTCTTTTTTGCATTTAATTCTTTCATTTTTCCTCCAAAATACTTTTTACATATAAATAAAGACAAAGGAAATTATACAACAAAAGACGCCGCAGTAAACCACGACGTCTCTGAATTCACAGTTATTTCAAATTTGTAAAAAGCGCTGCACGGGGATTATTTGTTCTTACCCTTCTTATCGTGCTTGTCTCCATCCTTCTTGTCTGAAGTGTCGGCACCAGCGTTATCTGCGGCGCTACTCTCTGCAGAAGCTGCCTTGTCTGCAGCTGCCCTCTCCTTGGCAATGTCTGCCGAAGTCTTGTCGAGACCGGTCATATCGCATTTACCTGCAAAAACCGCATTCTCGTCAATGATGATTCCCTTGCAGGTAACGTCCCCATACACCTTGCCTGTGTCGGAAATCTCGATTTTGCCCTGAGGAGCGGAAATATTGCCGTTGACCTCTCCTGCAATGTACACGTTCTGTGCTGATACAGTGCCAACTATCTTGGCCTCCTGGCCCACGATGAGAGCACCGCTGATTGTAACATTTCCCTTAACCGTTCCGTCAATCCTTGTAGAGTCTTTGGTTGTAAGAGGACCGTCCAATACAGCTCCCTGGCCGATAATTGTTCCTACCTGCTCAAGTGATGCATCAAATGTTGTCTCTTTCTTGCCAAACATTTTTCGTAACCTCCGTTTTTAGCCGTCTATTTCAATTAGATCTTCAGGGTTGATAAACTTATCATCCTGCATGATCTGATAGCCCAATTTAAGGTTGTCCTTGGTGACAACAAAAATAATATCGCCTTTGTCGATGGTAGCACCCTCGCTCACAAGAGGATCGCTTCCGTTACGATAAATTGATATATATCCATTGCCATGATCGATGGTAACGGAGTTGCCAAACTTGGTATCTGTGGTAACCGAAGTGATAGTGCCGGTACCCGAAGCTATGATACTGCTGCCATCAGCAGCTGTAAAAACAACAATAGGATTACCCGATACTTCATCCTTATTCTCATCGGTGATCTCAGTGACCTCTGTTGCGGTGAGGTCGTCCGCAGCCGGAACCATGGAGGCCGTACCTGTCAGAGGAAACCCGGAAGGAATGGCAAGTCCCTCTGCTTCTTCCGCAGAGAGCTGTTCATCCTCAAGTCTCTTGTTAATGGCTGCGCTAAGCTGCAGAGTCTCTGTCTGAAGCTGTGAATTGGCAGCCTCTAAATTAGTATTCTCCTGCTGAAGCTTCTCAATCTGTACCTTCTGCTCGGCCTGCAGGCGCCTTAAGGAGCTGATCGTCATTGCCGAATATATTATGTAGCAGACAATCGCAACACCTATGATAAAAAGTGTGTAGGCCATCAACTGTGTCTTGAAATGATTAAGGTGCAGGCTCCTGGTTGAGCCATCCGAATCACCGGATATTATCATAAAAGTATAATGTCTTTTGTGTCTGTGTTTCCTAGGCTTAGAATTTGCGCTCATATTCACCTCCGCCTAACTACCTATTCTAACACAGACACCCGTATTTACGCAAATTTCAGCCGGTTTTGGGTTTGTAGCGTTTACGGCAGAAGAATGTATTCACCGCACACCTCATTTGAGGCCTTCTATAGTTAATACAAATGGGGCTCACAAAAGGTTACAAAAATTCTGAAAAAAATAAAAAAAGCTGCCGCGAATTGACGCAGCAGCTAATACTTATTGACATGCCGATATAATATTTTCCATCTTAAGAGGGCCTCCGAAAATATCCAAGGCGCTTCCGACGGTGACGTCTACTTTTCCTTTTCCAATCTTCTTAAGCTTCTCGATGTCGGATAAATCTTTTACTCCTCCGGCATAGGTGATGGGGATCTTGCCCCAGGAGCCAAGAATCTTGGCGACATTCTCTTCGATGCCGTTCTGTTTGCCTTCCACGTCAGCGGCGTGGACAAGGAACTCGTCGCAGTACTGTGACAGTTCATCCAGGGTTTCCTCGCAGAGTCTGACATCCGTCATCTTCTGCCATCTGTCGGTGACGATGTAGTAGCCATCCTCGGCGGCTTTGCAGGAGAGGTCAAGAACGATGTGATCCTTGCCAACGGCGTCCACCAGTTTCTTTAAGTTGGAATAGTTGATCTTGCCGTTCTTAAAAACGTAGGATGTAACAATTACATGTGTGGCACCGGCTTCTAAAAACTCCACCGCATTATCCGCAGTTATTCCACCGCCTATCTGAAGGATTCCGGGAGCTCCTTGCAGCGCCTCTATAGCCTGGCGTCTGGTGCCCTCATAGTAGGGGCTGTCCGCCGGGTTAAGGAGAATGATGTGGCCGCCGGTCAGGCCGTGTTCTCTATACATTCGGGCATAAAAAACAGCGTCCCTGGAGGAGACGAAATTGTCTTTGGCGGTGTCTCCTTCATCACGGAGGCTGCTGCCAACAATCTGTTTTACTTTTCCTTTGTGGATATCGATACAGGGTCTGAAATTCATGTTGTGCTCCTAGATGGTTGTTAAGATTGGAGATGACAAGGGGACGGGATGAGTCAATGGGGACGGTTCTCGCTGACTCGCTTCGTGAGTCAGCAAGAACCGTCCCCATTGACTCATCCCGTCCCCTTGTCATCTCATCCCTTGTCATCGCGTCATTTATGCCAGCACGTCGCTCATATCATAAAGGCCCGGTCCCTTGCCTGCAAGGAACTTGGCTGCTGTGATGGCGCCTTTACCAAAGATTGCTCTTGAATAAGCTCTGTGAGAAAGAGTTACCACTTCGTCGTGTCCTGCGAAGATTACGTCGTGGTCACCAACGATGGTTCCGCCTCTTACTGCGGAGATTCCGATCTCCTTGACAGGTCTCTTCTCTCTTCTTGTGCTTCTGTCATAAACGTATTCATACTCATTGTTCAAAGACTCGTTGATGCTGTCAGCAAGGGCAATGGCTGTGCCGCTGGGAGCATCGAGCTTCTGATTGTGGTGCTTCTCAACTATCTCGATGTCAAAGCCTGCTGCTGCGAACAAAGGAGATACCTCCTTGAGCACCTTAAGAAGTGCGTTAACGCCAACAGACATGTTAGCTGATTTAAGGATTGCAACCTTGGAGGAAGTCTCTTTTACCTTGGCAAGCTGAGCCTCTGACAGTCCGGTGGAGCAAAGAACCACAGGAATATTCTTGCCGGCGCAGTAATCAAGAAGTCCGTCAACAGCAGATGCATTGGAGAAATCAACGATGACATCCGCATCCACATTGCACTCGGCAAGACTCTTGAAAACAGGGAAGCTGTAGCTGCTCTCGCCATAAGCGTCAACTCCGGCAACCACCTCTATATCATTATCCTCTTTAACCAGGTCGCAGATAACACGACCCATACGGCCGTTGCAGCCGTGCATTATCATCTTCGTCATTATATTCACCTCTGTCTGTGTAAGTTATGTAACAACGGTAAAAAACCTATCAGATAAGTCCGTACTTCTGCATCTCACCCTTAAGAACTTCCTGATGAGCGGGTTCCATCTCTGTAAGAGGAAGACGAAGAGGACCTGCCTCAAAGCCGATCATCTTAAGTGCGCTCTTAACAGGAATAGGATTAACCTCGCAGAAAAGTGCGCTTACAAGGGGAAGCGCCTTGAACTGAAGCTCTCTTGCAGCTGCGAAATCACCCTCAAGGCACTTAGCACAGATATCATGTGTCTGTCTGGGAGCTACGTTGGAAAGAACGGAAATAACTCCGATTCCGCCAACTGACATGATAGGAACGATCTCGTCATCATTGCCTGAATACAGGTCAATACATCCGCCTGCCAGCTGCATCATCTTGGAGGTCTGGGCGATATTGCCTGTGGCGTCCTTGATACCAACGATATTCTTGTTGTCGCGGCAGAGCTTAACTGCTGTCTCGGGAAGGATGTTGCACCCTGTTCTGCTGGGTACATTGTACAGAAGGATAGGAAGATCAACTTCCTTGGCAACAGCCTCGAAATGTGCGATAAGACCGCCCTGTGTAGCCTTGTTATAATATGGAGTTACAAGAAGAAGTCCGTCAGCGCCGTACTCCATGGCCTGCTTGGACAGCTTAACTGCTGTCTCTGTGCAGTTGGATCCTGTACCTGCGATAACAGGTATTCTCTTGTTAACCTTATCGATACAGAACTTAACAACCTCCATGTGCTCTTCCTCTGACATGGTTGCTGCTTCGCCTGTGGTTCCGCAGACGATGATCGCATCTGTTCCGTTCTCAATCTGGAACTCGATCAGTCTTGCAAACTCGTCGTAATTAACACTTCCGTCCTCAAAAAATGGTGTGGCGATCGCTACGCCCGCTCCTTTAAAAATAGCCATGTTTTCCTCCTTATTTGGCCTTCGGCACCTCGAATATCCATAAGAAAAGGCTCAGCAGAAATATCTGATGAGCCTATCGTAATCCGATTTACAGCATAAAAATACTGTTTCGATAGCGCCCCATCTTGCGATGACAGTCATACAGCTCTTAACTGTATGCCCAAGCATTCAGGACTTAAGGCTCCTGAACCTTTCGGCATATTCACCTTTCATAATGCGTCTTCTGCTCCTTACAGCATCAGCAAAATTACTCTTTGAAATATGCAACCTCTATCTCTTGTTATTTTCAGTTTTATAAATAGTACAACGCTTGTCAAGGACCTGTCAAGCCATCCGCACATTTTCCTTTAACCTTCACAGTAATTGCAATCATATTCCCCAGAACAGGTATACAATCAGCGATCCTACGATCGTAGCTGCAAGTGAAGTGCACAGGATATATTTAAGTGCTGCGCCCACCTTGCCCTTGATCTCATCACAGGCATAGACAATGCCCAGGGACGTAAATACCAGTGACGCCGTCATGTATCTGAAGTCGCTGCTGCAGGTGTAAGGATATTTGAACACATACAGGCAGAAACTAAGCAGCATGAAGATGTAGGTAAATGTCAAAAAAGTGGTGCGAAGAACGGGCTTCTTTTCCCTGATCTCACCAAACAGCTTTTTCAGATAACCTGTGATAAATACTATTGTTGCCAGGATTCCCGCTATGATGGAAGACACATAGGCTATCTGAGCAAAGGCCAGAAGGCTGTTACTGATTCCCATAGGATATCCTTCCGCGAACAGGCCGGTCTGGAAGAGAATAACCCAAGTATTGTGGATCGCTGCAGCGCTGAGCGGATGGAACGGAAACTCTGCGTGGAGTTCAGCAATCGATGGAATTCCGATTATGGACCAGACTGAATATTCACCGGTGTACATGATTGATTCGTTGGGAATCAGGGCCGGTGAAGGGATTCCTGGCTTTTCTCCGAAGAGCACCAGGTTTCTCACGATATAAGAAAGACCTATCGGGATGGAGATAACGCCGAATACCACGTACTGTAAAAAGGCATTTCCCACAGCTTTTTTGTCCCCGGATCTGATCAGGGAGATGAAATGCATCAGGAAAATAAGTGCTATCGAGAATGCGCAGATGGCAGTATTGAGCTTACTGATCATTCCAAAGCCCAGGGAAAGAGCGATCAGAATTATGTTACCGAAAGTCTTGTTGCGGATCCATACGAGCGTGCGCCATATTGTCGCAAGGAGCAGAAGCAGCGCCAGGATATCGTTATTGACTGAGCCGCCCAGCACCATCATTCTGGGATGGAAGGCAAAAAGCGCAAGTCCCAGGGGCAGATAATCCTTCTTGATCCCGCTCTCCAGCAAAATGCAGAGCATAACCACCATGCACAGTCCTGAATAGATAAGCGTCGGAACCTGAAGGTTTTCAAAAGCAAGAGCCTCATCTACTCCAAGGAGTCTCTGCACCGTCATCCAGATTGCCTCGATGATATGGTGAAGCGGCGGATGATAGTATCCGAAGTGATCATAAGGGTTCATATCCGGCAGATGGAAGAACTTATAGATGTATTCAATGTAGCCGATATGTCCGTTATTTATCATTTCGGTGCCAAAACCGGTATAGGTTCCGTCGTCATTCTGCAGTGTATGAATGTCATGGAAAAGAACATATCCTGCCCTCATCAGCATTCCAAACCATATGCTCCAGAGAATTAGACCCTCGCTGTCTGTTTTCTTCCGGCTTATCTGCCATATTGCAGCGCTGATACTAAGGACTCCCACAAGGATCAGCATAGCCACCTGGGGCTGAATGGGCGCTCCCGCAGCCACTGAGGTTACGGGATTAGCCTGAAGAAATGCCACCAAAACGGCAACTGCCAGGACTATGGTATTCGCTCTTAAAATAGTATTCTTTTTAATCTGTGTCATATAAACTCCCACACGTCATATCATTTCTGTTATTTCTATGATCGGTCTTAACTATTAACCCGACGATACAATAATAGCATAGATCAGCCGATATTGTACTTACGCTTCTGGGCAGGGGTAAGGGCTGCGTCTTCGCCGAACTGCTCTTTGGCTTCCTCGATCAATTCTTCATAGGTCCTTCTCCTGACTTTCCGAAGCTTTCCTCCCGACTCATAGATGATCACTTTATTGTACTTGGAAATATAGGTTGCACCACCGGGGAACTTTCCAAGCAAGCTATAGTTGTCAAGATCAAAGATATACATGCCGTTATAGTAACCAAAAGCAAGTTCATTCTTCTGCGTATATTCTTCCATACCGGTTTCGGTCACACGTGACGCGCTCATTTCAACCATGAAATCATGGGTATTACGGTCAAAGATTCTGAAGTACGAATCATCTCCATACAAAAATATCATGGAGTCATCCGATGAAATACCAAAAGAACTCGAAACGCTATCCGGATAAAACTCTATTTCCTCAACTACAGTTTTGTTTTCTATATCATACAGTCTTACCATTCCATCGCTGCAGCAGAGAAGGAGATATTTCTCATCACTGCTTAGTTTTATATTATTATCTACTCCGCCAATATGTAAATTTTTTTCCAGCAATGTTGTTTCAAGAGTGTCCGGATCCAAACTGTACAGCCACCCGTTTATCGTACTGATAAACACTCTCTTATCATCGCAAACCACAGCACCGTTTATACGCCCCGGCAAAACCATTGTTCCTTCAATCAGTTTCTTTTTCTCTGACAGGTCAACAAGCATGACGCCATCAAATGTGGCATAAAAAAAATGGTACTTATGTCCGGGAGAAACTGCATTTTCCCAATAATAATTATCTGTATCCAGGTTCGTTTCATGAAGTTCTCCTGTGCTTATCGTATACCAGCCAAAAGCACCGGAAGCTCCTGTAAACATAATCGTATCTTCATCAGCATAAAAAACATCTTCATGCCGAACACCATGCGCAGTAAAACTGTCAAGTTTTTTATCCGTCTCGGAATCATACAGAGTAATTTCTACGAGATTATTGTCATCATCTAACCCTTCCTTATAGCTCACAGCGCATAAATAGGTGCTCTCATCGGGACTGGCCCCAAGACTGAGAGAACCGATTCTGACACTATCCACATCTTCTATAGCCTTATCCGCTCTGATATTAAGTATTCTGATATCTGGAGAATTAATACTGGTAGAAACATATTGACCACCTGCAATTTCAAGTTGAACAATACGTTTTCCCACGTTCCCGGCATTTTCCTCTGAAGTTGCCTCTGTTTCCGCATTGAACAAATACAGATTTCCGTTGTAAGTACATACAAAAGCATTCTCATTCTCAGGGAAGTACATCATTTTCGTTATATAACTCTCAGGAACAGTGTATCTGTTAATAAGCTCTCCCGTGTGAAGGTCCAACGTATATAAGGACTTGCCCGCCGCAATAAGGATCTGATCGTGAGTACCTTCATCATCCGAAAAATTCCTTGATACTATGCGCCAATAATCACAGGCATATGAATTATCATTGTAGAAGGTATACTCTTTTTCAAAAACAGGTTCGCTGCTATCCTCGTCAAATCTCTGAACCATCATGGGGGCAGGATCCTGATCGTAATAAGAGGATTTCATGATACTTGCAACAACAAGTCCGCCGTCATCGGTATAACCAATAGCCACAACCATGTTGCCCCAGATTGTAAGGTCTCTTTTTTCGTCGGTCTCTATGTCTATTTCGGCCACCATGTTAGTATCCTGATAAACTATGGCAACCTGACGGCAATCCTCTGAAAACGCCATCTCAAAATCAAAAAAATTACCGGTTCCGCGACCCTTTTCCCCAACGAGTATTCCTGTGCTTGTGTCATAAACACTTATTATGTCATAGGAGCTCACAGCCACCAATTTGTACGCTATGTCAAAACATGCCCTATAGTTTTCTTTTCTAAAAGAAACCTTATATACTTCATTACCATCTGCGTCTATGGCAAGAAGTTCGTTTGCCGCCACAAAATAGGCTGTATTCCCCCTTATTCCAACACCAAGGATTTTCTGCCTGTCACTATTATTATCATCCGTTTTTTCAATGATGGCACCCTCTACCAGCTTTTCTCCGGTTCGGGCATCCCAGATATAATAATTGTAATACGCATCATAACTGGCGATATAAGTTCCTTCAGCGTTAATCGCACACTTTACAACCGTCGCTTTATGCTTAAGAAGTCTGTCGGTAGTCAGTTCATGTCCAAGGCTATAGCAGTCCAGAGCATTGGCAAGTGCAACCTCAGCATCCGCCACAAGGGGCCTGTCATCGTCCTCCTTGGGAAGTCCCTCCATTGCTATCAGTGCCGCAGTCTTCCTGTCTCCTTCCGCAAGAACCTCTGCGGAAGTCTTGGCAAGGACCCTGGACTCGTTAATAAGCTTTTGTCTGTAGTTCTCGTTAATCCTGTTGAGATTGTAGGCATTGTAGGCGCCAAAGGCTGTTCCGGCCAGTGCCACGGCTGCGGCGGCCAAAACCATCCTTCTCATCACACGCTCTCTTCTTCGCCGTCTCAGGTCCTCGTAGTCAACTCCCAGAATTGCAGCCACAAGGCGAAGGCTCTCGCTCTTAATCTTGTGCCTTATCTCTCTGTAGTTCTCTCCCCTCACGTCTGCTGCCAGCGGCTCCACCGGATTACCGAAATCATCGGTCATTATCTGATGGGGAAAAGAGTCCTCGGGCTCTCCTTCTGCCAGAACCGCCAGCACATTTTCTCTGCCGTGAAGTGCGATGAAGGTGTCGATCTCCTTCATGACCCAGGCAGACTCTTTAGTCTGCGGCGTGCAGATAACCACCAGAAACTCAGACTCCCTGAGGGCTGCCTCAATATTTTCACCAAGATCGCTCCCAATAGGAAGCTCCTCCTGGTCTCTGAACACTCGCTGAACTCTCTTTTTTCCCGTAAGCTTCCGAATCTTTCTCGGAATTCCGGCGGTCTCCAGAGCTCTGTGTATCCCCTTTGCCACAAACATGTCCTTCTCAAGGTGTCTGTAGCTTATAAACGCATCATATTTCATACTCAATCTCTTCTCCGGGTTCAGGGAAATCAGCGAACGCCGTATCTCCTTTTTTCGCGCTCCGTCAAGGTGCAGTCTCCATACTCTTCTTTGGCATCCTGTATCAGTTCATCCACTGACCTGACTTTGAATCTGCGCAGGATTCTTCTGGTATTTGCAATTATGTATTCGCCGTTATGAAGGTAAGCTTTTCCATGTTCACATTGAATGAAATAATTGTATGAATCCATATCCAGTATTATCATGCCATCCGTATTGATAAAGACCAGTCGTCTGTTCTCTGTATCCTCCTTGAACTTCCTGACCTCCTTACATACGGAATACGCTTCATAAACATATTCGTGGGTCTTCAGATCATAGATCTTAATATACAGATCCCTTCCCTGCATATAGAGCTTGGATCCATCTTCGGAAACATCGACAAAGCAGTCGCTCTCCATATCGCAATCAACAACCTCCAGGACCTTACAGGTATCAGCATCGCACACCCTGAGCATCCCATCCTTGCATCCCACCAGCAGATATTTATCATCAGTGCTCAACCAAAAGCATCTCACTTCGAAATCCTGCAGAATTTCCTCCACGGTACCCTTTTCCACATTTGCTTTGCAAAAACGGTTATTGTTGGAAATATAGAATAAGCTTTTAGCATCTCCGGTAAATTCCGCATATAATCCCGGTGCATTATCATACTCGTCCCATTCTGCAATTGTCTGATCGGACACAACCTTTTTGCTGCAGACATCCACAATAGCAAGACGCCCACCATACTTCTCGACCTCAGCCATATAGAGTCCATTATTGGAAAAATATGATTCCTCCATGACAGGATCAGGAATTGCTCGTATTTGCTCATGTTTGTCACTGCTTATGGAATAATAGCTTATGATTCCATCCTGACCGGGAACGACTATGGTATCGTCATCTGTAAAATATGCCTGACTGCCATAGCAGTCCTTAGCTTTGAAGGATGCCAGTTTATCCCCGCTCTCCGTATCATATACGGTAATCTCAGGATTGGACATCTCCTCCATATCATCGGAAGGATAGTATATACAGAACTTTTTTCCGTCAGGGCTCTCAGAAATATAAGAGCTGTAGTCATCGCGGGGATCCTCATTTTTTTCCAAAACAAGCGAATCCTTGCCGGCTCTCTGCGTCAGCAGGAACAGATTTCTGTTCTTGTAGCTTCTTACTATCAAAAGGCCGTCACTGAAGCGCAGATCCAGTATTCCGGCTTTTATCTCTGTAATATTCTTGTCATAAGCAATTCCGGTTTTGCCATCCAAGACAATGTAAGTTCCAAGCAGGGTTCCGATACCCACATCGCTGCTGTCCTTGTCATACACAACTCCGGTGATCTCACTGTCGGGAGAATATTTGCCGATAAGTTCACCGTTTTGCTGATCAAGAAGGTAAAAGGTCTTGCCGGCTACCAGCATCACTTCTGAGTATTCCTTGCCGTCAACAGTGTACTTCCTCGAATTGATCTTGCACCCGATGCTGTACTTAGTCGAATTGTCAAACATATACTCTTTTTCAAAAATCTGTTGACAGGTATCCACATCAAACTTCTCAACAGTCATGGGTTTGGATACATAAGTTTTGTAATCCTCCTCCGGCATACTGCAGGTCCAGAATTGTCCGTCTGTAGTAAAATTCATGGCAAGAATATAGTCATATTTGGGTTCAACAACCATATAGCCCATATCCAGAAGGAATATTGCAACACATCGATGATCATTATCATCTTTACATACCACAGCGACGATATCATTTCCAAATAAAAGTACCTGATTCTGATAATCCCCTTCTTCAACAGGTGCGTAAGCATCTATCTGCTCACCGGTAGCGGTATCATAGACTGCCAGCCTCTCACTGGTAGTTACCACTACTCTTTCTCCGGTCTGGGAAAAATCTACCCCTGCAAACATACCTTCTATGGTCCCCATATTAAGCGGAACATCATACAACTTATTGCCTTCTTTGTCATATGCACAGAGACTGTAATCCGTAACCACAACAGCAGTGGAATTGTAGCTGCGTACATCAAGAATTATCTCCGCATAGCCATCTCCAAACTCAGGCTTCACCTGACACAAAAGCTCCCCGCTAGCGGTATCCCACATATAGACCTCGTCAGTCTCCGTATATGAGACCACATAACCGGTGTCGGGATCGTAGTCAAAATCCTCGACTTGCACGTCGTGCTGAAGAACTCTGTCATAACTGAGCTCTTCCCCAATATCATAGGTTCCTAAGGCCATAGAAAGAGAATATGCCGCAGTTGATACATAGGGCCTGTCACCCCCGAATCCGGGAAGCCCTGCCATAGCTATCTTAGCTGCAGTTTTTCTGTCACCGCTTTCAAGGATATTTGTTGATTTTTCGGCGAGTGTCGCTGATTCCACGATAAGCATCTCCCTGTAATTCTCGTTTATTCTGGCCAGGTTCCAGGCACTGTACAGGCCAAAAGCCACACCAAGAGCAGCTACAGCCACGGCGATTCTCATATTTCTTTTAACAACTCGCTCTTTGTGGCGCTGTCTTAAGTCGTCATAGTCGCAGCCAAGGATTGACGCCGCAAGGCGAAGGCTTTCGGTTTTGATCTTATTTGCAATATCTCCTTTGGAATAACCTCTGACATCTGCGGCAAGAGGTTCTCTGGGATTGCCTAGAGCATCGGACAGAAGCTGCGGCGGAAAAGACTCCTCCGGCTCCCCCTCTGCAAGAACTGCCAGAACATGATTTCTTCCCCTGAGTGATATAAAGGTATCTATCTCCTTCATGACCCAGGCAGACTCTTTGGTCTGTGGCGTACAGATAACAATAAGATACTCGGACTCACGAAGAGCCGCTTCTATTTTTTCACCAAGGTCGCTTCCGATGGGAAGCTCATCCTGGTCTCTGAATACTCTCTGAATCTTCTTTTTGCCTGTAAGCTGCTGAATCTTTTTGGGAATTTTGGCAGTCTCCAGCGCTTTGTGTACCCCCTTGGCTACATACATATCCCTCGGAAGGTGTCTGTAGCTTATAAATGCATCATATTTCATACCTTTTCTCCCAATGCAAAAGTGCGACTCCATCTTATAAGATTTGCACAAAAATGTAAACTTTTATTACAATACTTTTACTGATTTTTTATTGAACTATAAAAAAGTGCGTGCTATACTACATTAGTTTGAAAACAGATGGATTTTTTTACATATTAATAGGAGAAATAATTTATGAAGCAGACAAGAAATGATGTAAGAAACGTTGCTATTATTGCCCACGTTGACCATGGTAAGACTACCCTCGTTGACGGACTTCTTCGCCAGAGCGGTGTTTTCCGTCAGGGTCAGGACGTTGTTGAGCGTGTAATGGACTCCGGCGATATCGAGCGTGAGCGTGGTATTACTATCATGTCCAAGAATACTGCTATCACATATAAGGATATCAAGATCAATATCATCGATACTCCCGGCCACGCAGATTTCGGTGGAGAGGTTGAGCGAGTTCTGAAGATGGTTAACGGCGTTATCCTTGTTGTTGACGCTTTTGAAGGCCCCATGCCTCAGACCAAGTTCGTTCTTGGTAAGGCTATGGATCTTGGTCTTCCCGTTATCGTATGCGTTAACAAGATCGACAGACCCGAGGCAAGACCTAATGAAGTTATCGACGAAGTTCTCGAGCTTCTTATGGACCTTGGAGCAGATGACAACCAGCTTGATTGTCCTTTCGTATTTGCATCAGCCAAGGCAGGAACTTCTTCACTTAGCGTTGATGAGCAGGGCACAGATATGAAGCCCCTTCTTGATACAATCATCAACTACATTCCTGCTCCTGTAGGCGATCCTGATTCCAGCACACAGGTACTTATCAGCACAATCGACTACAACGAGTACGTTGGACGTATCGGTGTAGGTAAGGTAGACAACGGTGTTGTTAAGGTTAACCAGGAGGTTATTGTAGTTAACCACCATGAGCCTGAGCGCCGCATCAAGACCAAGATCGGTAAGCTCTATGAGTACGACGGACTTGGAAGAGTTGAGGTTCAGGAGGCCAAGATCGGTTCTATCGTTGCTATTTCAGGTATCGAGGACCTTAAGATCGGTGATACACTTTGCTCAGTTGACAATCAGGTTGCTATTCCTTTCCAGAAGATCTCTGAGCCTACAATTTCTATGAACTTTATCGTTAATGACTCTCCTCTTGCAGGTCAGGAAGGTAAGTACGTAACATCAAGACACCTTCGTGACAGACTCTACAGAGAGCTTAACACCGACGTTTCTCTTCGTGTTGAGGATACAGATACAACAGAGACCTTCAAGGTATCAGGACGTGGTGAGCTTCACCTGTCAGTTCTTATCGAGACCATGCGTCGTGAGGGCTTTGAGTTCGCAGTAAGTAAGGCTGAGGTTATCTACCACACAGACGAGCAGGGCCACAAGCTTGAGCCTATGGAGAAGTGCTACATCGATGTTCCTGATGAATTCTCAGGAAGCGTTATCCAGAAGCTTGGTGAGAGAAAGGGTGAGCTTGTAAACATGGGCGCAGGTAACGGCGGCTATACACGTATCGAGTTCAACATTCCTTCCCGTGGACTTATCGGTTACAGAGGTGAGTTCATGACAGATACCAAGGGTAACGGTATCATCAATACTATTTTTGACGGATATGCTCCTTACAAGGGAGATATGAACTATAGAAAGACCGGTTCCGTAATCGCATTCGAGAGCGGCGAAGCTACAGCTTACGGCCTCTTCAATGCTCAGGACCGTGGACAGCTCTTCATCAAGACCGGTGACAAGGTTTACTCCGGAATGGTTATCGGAACCAGCGGAAAGAGCGAGGACGTTGAGGTTAATGTCTGCAAGACCAAGCACCTCACCAACACGAGAACTTCTTCCTCAGATGAAGCTCTTCGTCTTGTTCCACCTCGTATCATGTCACTGGAGCAGTGCATCGAGTTCATCGATAACGACGAGCTCCTTGAGGTAACACCTACATCACTTAGAATCCGTAAGAGAATTCTTGATCCTACTCTCAGAAAGAGAGCTAATTTCAAAAATAACGCAAAGTAATATTTATCCCGGACGCCCTAAGGCAGACAAATGCCTTAGGGCTGTTCCCTTTATTACGGTATCAGTGTACTCTCCGATTGATACTTCAGTCACAGATACTACTCCCTCGAAATCCTCAATAATTCCCCTAAAAATACTATGATTATCAAAATATCGGTATAGGAAAAGCCCCGAAAAGCACGCATATTGCAAGTAAATACCAGCAGGCGTGTATAAATCATCTTAATAAACAGCTTATGAGCACTTGAGAAAAGAAATTCTTCTACCAGAAGTGCCATTGTATCACAATCCCGTCAAGTTTTAGGCTGAACGAACACGCATGGTGCGCTTCTGCTTACTACTGCGTGCTGCACCTCCGATACGCATACACGTATATTCTGTTTGAATGATTTCTGGCGTCCTGTTCTCAGCACATGATCTCCCTCACATTCAGATCAGATAATATCCTTTATCACCCTGGGTAATGGTAATCTGACCTTCACATTTCTGGGTGAGGCCATCGGTGATCCTGGTGATGTCTGCTTCACGGACGCAGATGTCGAATTCTACGTCAGCTTCGTAGCGGGAATCTGCGATGGGGATTTCGTTCTGATTAAGATAATATTGGACGTTGTTTATCATGTTGTAGCCTACCTTAAGGGTGAGCTTCTGAGAATAGACCTTCTCTCCCACTTCACTGGCTGCAAGCCCTGCCTGAGCAGCCTGAGTGTAGGCTCTGACAAGTCCGCCGGTTCCAAGGAGAACGCCGCCAAAGTATCTGGTCACGATTACCAGGACGTTGGTGATTCCTGCTCCGGTGATCACTTCCAATATAGGCTTGCCTGCGGTTCCCGAAGGTTCTCCGTTATCACTGCATCTGGTGTTCTCACTGTTTTCCCCGATCACAAATGCATAGCAGTTATGTCTTGCATCCCAGTATTTCTTGGATATCTCCGCAATCTTCTGCTCTGCCTCTTCCTGGGATTCCACTGAGAAGACGTTAGCAATAAAGCGGGACTTCTTCTCTACTATCTCCCCGCTGCCGTTTTTAGTTATTACTTTATAGGATTCCAATTTTCCCATTATTCAATCACCTTTTATCAATTCTTATATGGTCTATCTTAACATGAGGTAATTGTATTGGCTACCGTACGCCACCCTTGAAAAAGAAGAACCACATCCATGTTGTGTCACCATCGAATGCCTTTGCTCTGTCCTAACATAAAAGGAAATTGATGGCGGAATTTTTATCACTGCGGTCCATTTCGGTCTGCGCTGGGGCTCCCGTCCTCCTTCACCCTCTTATGTTCCGGGCAGCAAAAACCTCCCGGGTGGCACAACCTCGGGGGATGTGGTATAATTGGTAGGTTAAAATGGACTAAAAGCGAGGTTTTATATATGAACTATGGAAAAAGGGGTATCGTGAAGCAGGCAAGAGCCATGAATTCCGGTACCGACAAATGGGGAAAGAAGCTGAGTCTCTTCGGTTTCTACCTTGTCCTGGCATCGATAATCGGACTGGTCATCATAGGTTCCAGTGCAGGAATTGGTGTATTTAAGGGCATCATAGACACAGCTCCTGACATCACTAACATAAACGTAACACCTACAGGTTTCTCCACCTTTGTATACGACACCGACGGCAATCAGATCGCCAAGCTGGTATCCACAGACTCCAACCGTATTCCTGTTACCAAGGATATGATCCCGGAGAACCTGTCCCACGCCTTCGTTGCCATCGAGGATGAGCGTTTCTATGAGCACAACGGTATCGATATTCAGGGTATCATCCGTGCCGGATTCGTAGGTCTTTCCTCCGGTGAGTTTTCACAGGGTGCCAGTACCATTACACAGCAGCTCCTTAAGAACAACGTCTTTTCCGGATGGACCAACGAGAGTAAGCTCCAGAGTGTTAAGCGTAAGATCCAGGAGCAGTACCTGGCTATCCAGCTTGAGAAGAACATGAGCAAGGAGGACATTCTCCTTAACTATATGAACACCATCAACCTTGGTTCCAACACCCTTGGTGTTCAGGCTGCTTCACTTCGTTATTTCAACAAGTCCTGCAGCGACCTGTCACTTTCGGAATGTGCGGTAATCGCGGCTATCACTCAGAACCCCAGCCGTTTCAACCCGATCACTCATCCGGAAAAGAATATGGAGAGAAGAAACAAGGTTCTCGGCAACATGCTCAAGCATAACTACATCACACAGATTGAGTATGACAAGGCCGTTGCTGATGATGTTTACTCCCGTATCCAGACCATTAACCAGGAGACAGGTGGCGACAACACCATCAACTCCTACTTTGTTGATGCCCTTACCAATGATGTTCTTGACGACCTTATTTCAGCAGGTTACAACGAGACACAGGCCTACACACTTCTTTACAGCGGCGGTCTTAAGATCTACTCAACTCAGAACCCCCGCATTCAGAAGATCTGTGATGATGTATATCAGAACGAAGACAACTATCCTGCAAGTACCAAGTATCTTCTTGATTACAAGCTTTCGGTACAGGCTTCCGACGGAACCGTGACCAATCACAGCTCCGAGATGTTTACAGCTTATTTCAAGCAGAGCCAGAAGAACTTCAACATGATCTTCGACTCCCACGATGCAGCTAATGAAGCTATCGAAGAGTACAAGTCAGTTGTCATGAACGAAGGCGACACTGTTATAGGCGAGACCATCAATCTCCTTCCGCAGCCTCAGGTTTCCATCACCGTTGAGGAGCAGTCCACCGGTTATATCGTAGCCATGGTAGGTGGAAGAGGTGCCAAGACAGCTTCAAGAACCCTGAACAGAGCTACAGATTCCTACAGACAGCCCGGTTCAACCTTTAAGATTCTGTCAACCTATGCGCCGGGTATCGACAGCGCAGGTCTGACACTTGCGACAGTATTTAATGATGCTCCTTTTGCTTACTCCGATGGCACACTGGTTAGAAACTGGTGGGGCTCAGAGTACAGAGGACTTAACAATGTAAGAACAGCCATCAAGGATTCCATGAACGTAATTGCCGTTGAGGCACTTACCCTTATCAATCCTCAGCTTGGCTTTGACTACCTCAAGAACTTTGGTTTCTCAACCCTTGTTGAAAATGAAGTTATTAACGGCAAAGTCTTCTCAGATATCCAGCAGTCAACTGCTCTGGGCGGACTGACCAAGGGTGTTAAGAACTATGAGCTTAACGCAGCCTACGCTTCTATCGCCAACGGCGGTGTTTACATCAAGCCCAAGCTCTACACCAAGATCGTTGACCACGACGGCAATGTCATCCTGGACAACACCGAAGCAGAGAGTAAGCGAGTACTCAAGGAAACCACAGCATTCCTGTTAACAAGTGCAATGCAGGACGTTGCAACTTCAGGAACCGGCGCTTCCGTCAACTTCGGAACAACAGCCATTGCTGGTAAAACAGGTACAACCTCCGATTACGTCGATGTATGGTTCGCAGGTTACACCAACTATTACACAGCAACAACCTGGGCCGGCTACGACAACAATGTAAACATGAAGGACACAGCGGAAAAGAATCTTGCCAAGACCCTTTGGAGAAAGGTTATGGAGCAGGTTCACGCCGACCTTCCTTATTCATCCTTTACAATGCCAAGCGGCATCGTAAGCGCAACAGTATGTTCAAGATCAGGCAAACAGCCTATTGCAGGCCTTTGCGACGGAACACTTTATTCGGAATACTTCGAAGAGGGAACCGTTCCCACAGAGAGCTGTAACGTACACTACGGCGGAGTTATGTGCGCGATAGACGGCATCCCCGCAACAGAGAACTGCCCTTGCAAGACCAGCGGTGTCTTTGAGCTGACACCGGAGGTTCCGGCAGCGCTTCAGTCAGGATTTGTTAACTATACGCCAACCAACTCGGCTTACACCACCGTCACCGATGAGAATGGCAATGTGACCACGGTTCTGAATCAGTGTCACCACACACCGGAATTCATGTCACAGCCCGGAATTGAAGGAATAATCCAGGGCGAACAGGCAGCCAAGGCAGCCGCTGCTGCCGCAAACGGAGAGCAGCCTGCAGCTGCTCCTCAACCTGAACAGCCGGCAGCACCTGCAGAGCAACCGGCAGCTACCGAGCAGCCCGCAGCTCCTGCACCGGCTCAGCCCGAACAGCCGGCACCTGCACCTTCGCCGGGAGGTTGATTTAGACGAACTTAAAAAGAAGAGATGTCACCTCATAGACATCTCTTCTTTTTTTGGACGGTTGCGAGTCAATGGGGACGGTTTTTATACCAACAGAACCGTCCCCATTGGTATAAAAACCGTCCCCATTGACTCACAGCCGTCCCCTTGTCATCTCCCGTCCCCTATCTCTCATCAAATCTTATGCTTCCGGGTATAAATTACATAATAAATAGCAAACAGCACCGACGTCGTTATCCACGTGATCGGATAACTCGCCTCCACCGTCTCGATCGTGCGATTAAGTGGAAATGCTATCAGTATCCAGCTGACACGAAGAAGGCATATACCACTTAACGTAATAAACATCGGCACCAGAGCTGTTCCCATGCCTCTTAGAGTTCCGGAGAAGATCTCAACTCCGATATAAGTCACATAGAATGGTGCCAGATACTTGATCATCTGAACGCCGATATCTATAACATTCTTATTGTCCACGAATATGTACAGGAAACCTTTTCCATAAAAATACAAAATAACACTGAGCGGTATCGTAATGATCAATGCAATCAGCGCCGCCTGCCTTGTGCTCTTGTGAACTCTGTCATACTTGCCGGCGCCAAAGTTCTGTCCCACAAAGGTGGTAACTGACGTTCCAAGGGAGCTGATGGTCATCCAGAACAGAACATCTATCTTACCGTAGGCAGCCCAGGCCGCTGCGGCATCCTTGCCAAACTCATTTATTGAGGACTGGATCAGGATATTGGACAGAGTGTACATGGTGGTCTGAATGCCCGCAGGAAGACCGATTCTGATTATCCTTGAGACCATTGAAGGGTCAAAGCCAAGTTTTTTAAACTCAAACTTGTAGCAGTCGGTACTTCGCATAAGCATCACAATAATGATGACCGCGCTGATGAGCTGACACAGCACTGTGGCAACAGCAACGCCGATAACGCCGTAAGTAATGCCCATTTTGCCCATGCCTAGAACGATGACAAAAAATACGTCAAGAATGATATTTGCAAAGCAGCTGACGATCAGTACGTACAGAGGCCTTTTGGAGTCTCCCACGGCCCTTAAGATACCCGCACCCATGTTGTAGACAAGGTTGGGAATCATGCCCGCAAAATAGATTTTAAGATAGATTGTGGAGGCTTCCACGGTCTCAACAGGGGTTTTCATCACCCCTATGATCCAGGAGGAAATCAGGAAGCCTACAAGGGTAATAACAGCGCCTCCCGCAAGGGCAATTGCTATGGCAGTGTGTACCGCCTTGCTAACTTCTTTCCGGGACTTAGCCCCGAAGAACTGGGCTATTACCACCGTGGCTCCCGAAGACAGTCCCATAAAAAAGCCCACAAAAAGACTGGTCACCATGGCGGCAGATCCACCAACGGCGGCCAGCGCATCGCTTCCTACAGCCCTTCCCACGATAACGGCATCCACTGTATTATAAAACTGCTGAAAGAACGCCCCCAGAAGGAGCGCTCCAAAATATGAGAGCATGCTCTTCCAGATGACGCCCTCGGTTATGCTATTTTCATTGGTATTACTCTTTGATAAAAACATTGCTTCCTCTATATCTCAAAGGAACGTTTACGGAATAACCTTAAGAAGAACCTGCTGCAGGAAAAGACCTCCCACAATCATAACCGCCAGTCCCGGAATGGTCATGGCCCAGTAAGTTCCAACGTTGTACTTAAAGCCCTTCCAGCACTTGCCAATTCTAAGTAGTGCCATGAAGTAGAAGCAGATAAAAGGCAAAGTAACCACCGCCAGAACCTGATAGGTAAACAGCGCAAAGCAGAAAGTCCCGATCATGGCTCCAAGCCACAGCTTCATAAGCGAATCCTTGGGATGCTTGTCGGTAACCTCCAGTGTTCTCTGGGATATCTCATCCACGTCCATGTATATCTTCTTAAAATTCAATGTAAAACGGCCTTCGTATTCCTTGAGTCCCTTGGCCTCGTAATCTACATTTTCACCCCAATTCCCCATTTTCACACACTCCTTGTATAATGTGATGCCCACAATAGACAGGTGAGCAACTAACATTATAAACATACCACAGGTGAATGACAAGGGTATGACAGTGGAAGGTTCTTATGCTTTTTTCCTTTACTTCTTTTCCTGGATATTTACGTCAATCTTGTTATATGGAATCTCAATGCAGCCGTCCTTAAGGGCCTTGAACACTGAGGTATTGATCTCATCCTTAATTACTTCGCTTCTGACGTATGACGGGAAGCGAACTGTGGCTCCCATAATAAGGGCGCTGTCCTCAAGGGACAGGAAATAGACACATCTGCTGTTGGGAACCTTCTCATCGTACTTATCCTCATTAATGGTAAGAGGACAATCGCAGATAGTCTTACGGATTATCTCTTTTGCCTTGTCAATGTCGCAGTCATAGCTGACGGGGAATTTGAAGGTTGCGGACCTTGGAACTTCGCCGTAACTGTAGCTTATGACTTTCATTGAATTGGCACTGCTATTGGGGATTATGGCCTTGGTGGTGTCTAAGAGGCTCACCACAACGTGCCTTAGATTCAGGGACTCTATAACTCCTGTGGTCCCGTCAGCGAATTCTACGCGGGAGCCCACATCGAAGGGCTTGTAGATACTTATCTGAAGTCCCGCAAACATGTTTTTTACTGCTTCCTGGGCTGCAAAACCAACAACCGCTGCCACAACTGCAGTACTGCCAAGTAGAGACCTGGCAATCTGTTTACCGCCAAGAGGCAGCACAACAAAGATAACAATAAGTGCAAATGTAAGAGTTTTTTCTATGAACTGAAGAGTCAGGCTTTTGCCTTTCTTCTTCTCCAGCGTTGCAAATACTATTTTCTTAATCTTAAGGAGCAGGAAAAAGAATCCTATGTACAAAATGAGCAGTATAGCCCCAGCAATGATACCGATCAATATCACTTTATTTAAGTCCACGTTTCCCAGTACATCCTTCACCGCATCTAATAATATGATATAGGGGTCACTCATGATTCTCTCCTTCCCGAAAGGTAACGATTACAAATGATAAAAGAAGGGAGCACAGAATAAACTATTTCATTATTGTCTGCGCTCCCATTTCTATGCTGCTAAATTAGTATCACTTCTTAACAGCCTGAAGCATCACAGCAAGCCTGGATACAAACTGTGTAAGAGGCTGTGTCTGGAGGATAATATGACCGGGGCCTGTAACTACTGTATTGAAGAGACCTTCGCCGCCGAAGAGGATGTTTCCAACGCCCTTGATCATAACGATGTCGATTGAGCAGGTCTCATCCATCATTACAAGGTATCCGGTATCAATTGTCATCTTCTCGCCTGCAGCAAGATCATACTCAACTGCTCCGCCGTCGATTTCAAGAAGAACAGAGCCGTTTCCGGAAAGTTTGTTCATGATGAAGCCTTCACCACCAAACAGACCTGAACCGATCTTCTTCTGGAAGAAGATATCAAGGTTAACTCCCTCATCCATTGCAAGAAATGACCCCTTCTGAACTACGATGGGCTTTCCTGTAATATCGACCTTACGGATCTCACCGGGTGAGCATGCGCCAATTGCAAGTATTCCTGCGCTCTCAGCTACATAGCGGTTCATGAAAAGAGACTCACCTGAAAATGCACGTCCCAACATCTTGCCAAGTCCGCCGCCGGTACTGGTCTCCATCTTAATCCCGCCGTTCATCCAGGACATTGCTCCTGTTTCACACATGAGAGCTTCCCCTGCTGCCATATCACAGATAGCTACCGGGAAATTTCCGCCTTTGATTTCACAATTCATATATTACCCTCCTAATTAAATTGTTTATGGGTTACAAAAAAATCTGTACTTCTTGAATTTTTAAATTGCCTACAACCTCCTCATTATTATACAATAATTCGTTCATATGTGTGCAAAATAAAAAAGCCTTCCAATTGATTCATGGAAAGCTTTTTAATACTGCGGGTGACAGGACTTGAACCTGCACGGTCGCCCACTGGAACCTAAATCCAGCGCGTCTGCCAATTCCGCCACACCCGCATGAGCATATGCTCAGTACAAGAGTAGATTATACATCAATTTAATCCTCTTGTCACCTATACTCACGGGGTCAGATCAAAATTTTCACAACATCATCCAAACATATAAACATAGGCCCTGCCGGAAGAATCCTTGGTAATATAGAAGTGAACATCCCTTGTCATAGCAATTTGGCCGGAATGAAAAATCTGATACCATGCCGCAACCTTCTCGCCATGGATCCTCTCAGCCAGTTCATGGGTAAAAGCGGCAGGAAGCCAGACTCCGTTTTCTTCGTCATCGTCGTACTCACATTCTCTGATGCCCGCTTCCTTGAACCTCTGCTTCATCACCTTGATATCCTTCTTGTCGATTTCGATACAGATATATGCATACTCTTCCGTATCATCCTGAGGTTTGACATTTCCCTCTGCAGATACTGCTATATCCCTTATCTGAATCTCATTATAGGTCTCAAAGTAATCGATCAGTTCCTCGCCGGCTGCATCCGGATTTCTCTCAGGAACACTCCTGTCTCTGTTCATAACTGTAATTCCTCCAACAATAATCAATAACGCCAATATGGCGGCAGCAATAATATACCCTTTTTTCACTTTGACTTCCTCCGGTAGATACAGGAATTATTATAGCTTATGCCGGCTGTGTATCCCAGTCAACTTCACCACCTGCGCTTGGACCGCCGCCTGACATAGTGCACCTGTATTTTTTATCATATTTCTTCAACGTTTCCATCATCTCTTCAACAGTCATGAACTTCTTTTGCTAATGTATTAAGGCTCTCAGCAGTCTCAATAAAATTATTGACACTGCCCTTTAATGAGTCAGGTTTTATACTAAAATAACTCACAATAACACCCCCGATTTATTAGTCTTTGTTATTCTATCACCCGAAGATACCGGCATAAAGTGTCATTCGTCCGATTTCAAGTGCCATTCGTCAGAAAAAAGCGCAAGTTAGAACGCCTTATCTTTTGCACGCAAAAAAAATCGCCCAATCATATGATTAAGCGATTCTTCTTAATGAGACACGGGGGAATCGAACCCCCGACAACTTGATTAAAAGTCAAGTGCTCTACCGACTGAGCTAGTATCCCATAACAATATGATAATAACAAATCTGCGGTGCTTCTATCCGTCACACCAAAACTGGGCTAGCCGGATTCGAACCGTCGTATGCAGCAGTCAAAGTGCTGTGCCTTACCGCTTGGCGATAGCCCACTATATAACTACTGTAATAAATAAATTGATAAAAATCAAGGGTGGCTAGAGGGACTCGAACCCTCGGTCTCCAGAACCACAATCTGGCGCGTTAACCAACTACGCTATAGCCACCACATTACGTGAAGAGACTTCACTCATATAAAAAATGGGTCATGCACTGAAATGCCTCTTAAGTGCATCCCCATTTCAAATGTGCCCGAAGGGATTCGAACCCCCGACCCACGGCTTAGAAGGCCGTTGCTCTATCCAGCTGAGCTACGGACACAGGATAGATAAATACGTCAAAGATAATTCTCAGACGAGAGCGGGTGATGGGAATCGAACCCACGTATCTAGCTTGGAAGGCTAGTGTTCTACCATTGAACTACACCCGCATATGCTATTCTCGTTATCGACTCTCGTCGGGGTGACAGGATTCGAACCTGCGACCCCCTGCTCCCAAAGCAGGTGCTCTAGCCAAGCTGAGCCACACCCCGAAGCGTTTGCTAAAGCCTTAAGCCGTAACGCAAGAGATATTATATAACGAAAAATCCATGGTTGTCAACACACTTTTCAAAAATTTTTTCACGTTTTTATAAGTACTTAATTTCGTATTTTATCTCACCGTCGTCTTCGATGAAAAGCACTAAATAACTGGGTCTTCGTCCCTCCTGCCTCGGATAAGACAAACTCCCGGGATTAAAAATATACTGATCTCCGATTTTTTTGGCAATAGGTTTGTGAGTGTGTCCGAAGAAAATTATATCTGCTCCTCTGACTACACCTTCACATCTGATATTCTCCAGATCCATGGAAACCATATAGTGATGTCCGTGAGTCAGAAAGGCCTTGTGACCGCAGAGTTCAAACTCAATCTCCCTCTTAAGTCTCGAGAAAAAATCATTGTTGCCGGCAACGAAATAAACGGGGCAATCCGCAGCTATTGCGAATTTCCCCTCTGTGCCCTCGAAATCGCCGCAGTGGATGATTCCGTCAAGCGGCGCCTCTATGTCCAGTAGATCGTAAAAATTCTCTTCTTTACCGTGATTATCGCTAACAACCAAAAACTTGTGCATTACTTCCCCATCTGTCCTATACATACAAAATTACTTAAGAGCATCCCCAAGAAGCTTCTCCATAGCCCTTAGCGCCTTACCTCTGTGGCTGATGGCATTCTTTTCCTCGGGAGAGATCTCAGCGCTGGTCTTGCCGTACTCAGGAAGGAAAAAGATGGGATCGTAGCCAAATCCGTTGCTGCCTGCGATCTCGTAGCCTATAATCCCTTCCATTGTCTCACGCACGCAATAGTCCCTTCCGTCAGGAAGAACCGCAGAAATGGCGCATACAAACCTGGCAGTTCTCTTCTCATCGGGAACTCCCTCAAGCCTTGAGATAATGTTGTTGTTTTTCTCTGTATAGGAAGTATCCTTCCCCATATATCTTGCCGAATATACTCCGGGCTCTTTATTGAGGAAGTCAACCTCAAGACCGGAATCATCGGCCATAACGATAGCCTCTCCGGCAAGTTCCGGATCTGCCTTCTTAAGGGCATCTGCAACGCCCCTGGCCTTGATCATTGAATTTTCCTCGAAGGTAGTTCCATCCTCGACTATATCATCGGAAACACCGGCCTCAGCCATGGATATGATGTCCATTCCAAGGCTTCCCAGTATCTCCCTTATTTCCTTCATTTTGTTCTTATTTCCCGTGGCAAATACTATTTTCATTCCATCTCCTTAAAAGCTTCCAAAATTCCTATATAAATGCCTTCTGCGGCTTTTTTGGCATAGGCGCTCTGCTGCATGTTGACAGCGTCCCCTGAATTGGTCACATACCCAAGATTAACCTTGGCTGAGGGTATCCTGACTCCGGCCAGGATATTGTCGGAAGTCACATGACATCCCGCCGCATTGCAGTTCATCTGTGCTACACAGTTTTTTTCCAAAATATCCGCAAGTTCCCCGTTATTAAGACCTCTTAAGAAAAAGGTGTCGTTATATTCGGTACATACGCCGCATATGCCGGGATCCTCAGAAGTACAGGCTCCTATCCTGATATAGATATCGGCATCTGTCTCTTCCAAAAAATCCGTTCTTCTACTATCTTCTATATCGCTGTCATCCATTCGGGTAAAATACATCTTGGTCCGAACTCCCACATCCTTATCGGAAATGGTCTTGAGTTCCTTGGCAACAAGTAATGCGATATCCTTCTCCTTGACATCCGAGGCGGTATATCCGGCTTCAGATCCGCCTCCTACAGGGTCAACCACAACAACCCTGTCATAGCGCTCCTTGGGATTAAAAAAGGTAACTTCAATGGTTCCCTGATCCGTCAGAAGGCTCTCGTTACCATAGAGCCCGTCCAGCTTAAAATCAAGGCACACATCGTTAGAATCATCCTCACAGATACAGGTTGCGCCCTCGATAGAATCAAGGGCGGAAACAACGGGCTTATCCATGTAAAAATCGCCCTTACAGCCCTTAATGTATATCCGAAGCTCATGGTCTATATATCTGTCTTCCAGCACTATGTCATCGGAGCCCACATTCTTGGAAAGAGGTATCGTAAGAACCCCTTCCTTGCCCGGCTCCAAATTCTTATCCACCAATAGGTCGTAGGACCTCGCAGTATCCACACTGTCCACTCTGTTACCTGCGGCATCGGTGATCATGATGTGCTTGGTCGCGGAACGGTGAAGGCACACAGCAAGGGACAATACAGTAAAAACAGAGGCCCTGATGACCATTTTTTTCATCAAAGCGTTATCCATCAGACTGTTTTCCCATCATCTCTGTTTCGTCTCGGAGGCTTGGGACCCATAAACTGGTAAAAATAGGTCTTGAGCATTCCGTTGTAGATCTTCCTGTTCTTGTCTGCCTTCCTGCCTATATATTTCTCAGCCTGCTCGTAGCCGGTGATAAGATACATGGACCAGGAGTCAAGGGCCTTGTAGCGCTCTCCTATGGTCCTGTACAGTGCGGGAAGCTCCTTGGAGTCTCCGATTCTCTCACCGTAGGGCGGGTTGGATATGATAAAGCCGTATTTCTTCCTATGGCTTAAGTCTGCAATGTCCCTGGCCTGGAAGTGGATCATGTTCTCAACTCCGGCCTTCCTGGCATTAATTCTGGCGATTTCGATCATCTCAGGGTCAATGTCATAGCCCTGGATATCTGTCTCGATATCGGTATTGATCTCGTCTCTTGCCTCATCTCTCACATCCTGCCAGTTCTTGGGCGTAATGATGTGTGTCCAGCTCTCGGCTGTAAAATGCCTGTTCATGCCCGGCGCGATATTGGCTGCGATCATGGCTGCCTCTATAGGGAAGGTACCACTGCCGCAGAAGGGGTCCACAAGGATTCTGTCTGCATGCCAGGGTGTCAGCATCAAAAGAGCTGCCGCCAAGTTCTCGGCTATGGGAGCCTTGGACTCCAGCTTACGATATCCTCTTTTGTGAAGGGAGTCTCCTGTGGTATCAAGGGCCACGGTAACCTCATCCTTCATAAGGAACACCCTCACAGGGAAGTCCTGTCCGTCCTCCTTGAACCAGTCCGTGTGGTAGCTCTGTTTCATCCTCTCTACCATGGCTTTTTTCATAATAGACTGAATATCGGAGGGGCTAAAGAGTTTGCTCTTAACGCTGGAGGCTTTTTTCACCCAGAATCTGCCGTTCTCGGGGATGAATTCCTCCCAGGGGAGCGCTTTGGTTCCCTGGAAAAGATCCTCGAAGGTCTCGGCATGAAAACTTCCCACCTTGATAAGAATACGCTCTGCTGTTCTTAAGGCTATGTTGGCACGACAAACAGCGTCCTCATCACCAGCGAAGGTAATGCGGCCGTCTGCAGCCTCTGTAATGTCGTAGCCGAGGTCAATTATTTCTTTTTTTAATACTGCTTCCAAACCAAAATGGCAGGGAGCTATAAGTTCCATCTTTCTCATATTTATCGATTATAGCATAACCTACTGTTTAATTACAGACAAAAGAAAAAGACGGCTCGCCATCAATTTGTTGATAGCAAGCCGCCTTTAAAACTACTTATTTATTGACTTGATTATTTGGTTGCTGCCTTGGTGATCTTGAAGGTAACGGTCTTGTATCCTGTGTACTCGCCCATTCCTCTAAGAACGTAGGTAGCTGTTCCCTGCTTAACATTGTTGTAGCAAAGAGCAATCTCATAATCTGTGCCTCTTACAAGATTCTTGGTTGCTACTGTCTTACCTGTTCTGGTCTCAGTGTAGAGCCTGATCTTGTCATCTGGTCTTACAGCGCTTCCTGTGTACTTCTGAGCAGAAATCTTAGCGCTCTTAACCTGTGAGAGCTTGTTAAGTGTTCTGATCTGGTATGTAGCAGAAGTCTCACCTGTGTATGCGCCTTTTCCTGTAACAACAACCTTAACTTCGTTGTTGCCCTCAGTAAGAACAGTCTTGCTTGTGATCTCACTCTCGCCGTAGAAGAACTTAAGTGTATAATCTGTCTTCTCCTTAAGAGCCTTGCCGTTCTCATCATATACTACAGGCTTGGAAACAAGGTATTTGCCCTTGGCATTCTTCTTGATTGCCTTGTCTGTTGTAATAACAGTTGCCTTATCAATGCCCTTAGTTGTGATCTCGAAGGTCTTTACTACAGATCCCTTGAAGTTCTTAAGACCTGTGATTGTTACCTTAGGAGCCTTCTTACCTGTAAGTCCGATCTTGTTTGTTCCTGCATAGGTAAGCTTGTAATCAACACCCTCGCGAAGTGTATTCTCACCGAGCTTAACAACAGGTGCAGGCTTAACGCCGCCCTTTACATACTCTACAGGCTCGATAGGAGCTACTGTAGCGGCTGAAATATCAGCAGCTGCGATAGTGAAGCTTGCAGTAAGAGTACCTGTTGTCTTCTGAGACTCGATACCAGTTACGGTAACTGTTGCTGTACCCTTATTAACGTTTCCTGAATACTTAACTGTATATCTTGATGCATCGAGCTTCTCGCCCTTCTTAGCACCCTTTCCTGTGTAAACAGTAACTTCAGGAGTCTTAGCTGTTCCGTCATATACATAAGCTGTTGTTGCAAGCTCAAGAGATCCTGACTTGATGTTAAACAGATCAAGTGCTGTCTTAACGATCTTCTGGCCCTTGCCGAATACAAGAACGTCTGCATTCTTGTACTCACCGTCGAAGTTGCCAAGACCTGTGATGCTTACAGGATAATGCTTAACTGTAATGTCATTGCCCTTTGCATCCTTCACTGTTGTGGTCTTAGGCTCTTCATCCCAGTTAACAACTACCTGGTAGTCCTTGCCTGCCTTAAGAGTCTTGCCCATGTAAACTACTGTTGCTGTTACCTTAGGATACTTCTTGTTTGCTTCCTTACCTGTCTCGTTAACAGCCTTGACAGCAACTGCTGCCTCAGCGATATCTGCAGGTACGATTCTGAAGGTCTCAACAGTCTTGCCCTTGTAGATTCCCTTGCCGGAAATGGTTACAACTGCTGTTCCTACATTTACATTGTTCTTGTATGCTACTGAGTAATCAACACCCTCTGCAAGGAGCTTGCCGTCATAATATACACTGAAGTCCTGAGTAAGCTTCTTACCTGTGTAGCTAAGCTTGGTGCTGAAGTTCTCAAGCTCAAATCCGGGTACGCTCTGAGCTGCATCGTTAGCTGAACCTTCGATCTGTCTCTCATCAGCTACTGCTGTGTAAGCGCCGTCAAGTGCTGCTACAGCTGTGTCAACTCCTGCTGCTTCAAGAGCCTTAATACCTGTCTCTGAAAGCTTGAGGAAGTTGCCAAGATTGATACGTCCGTCTTCAGTTCTCATAGCTGCTGCCACTGCATAAGGATCATTTACATCAGCCTTAGGAGCTGCAAGTGCATCAATCTTATTATTCTTGTCAAATACGAACCAGTCATCTGTAATTGTAACGCCGTCAGCGTTCTTACTAGCGCCGTCCATCCAGAAGAAGTTGTTCTTGCCGTATACTCTGGACTCATCCTGAGTTCCTCTGAGCTTGAAGTTCTCATTTGTCTCCTTACCGGTTGTACGATAAGAGATAACACCATTTACTAAATAATTTGTGTTAGCTGCGTCATTTGTATAAAGAGCTACGTTGTTAGCGCCGTTATTGAATGACATGCAGTTGTAAACCTGGATATCAGGGCCTGAGTTGGAATCAATACCCTTTGCCTTGTTGCCCCAAGCTACTGAATTGATGAGCTTGTGTGCACCGGGCATGCTCTCGCCGCCCATCTTAAATCCGTTACCGTTACCTTCGCTCTTGCCGTCTACACCGTAGCCGTTTGCGAAAGCAACACAGTTCTGAATTGTTACCTGACCGATTGAACCGTTCTCAACCTTGGCGAAGAGATCCCATCCGTCATCAGCATTGTTATAAGAGATACATCCGTCAAATACGATGCCGTCGCCGCAGGTAAGCTTAGCAGCAAATCCGTCTGCATCCTCATAGCCTGCATCAGCATTGCTAAAGGATGTACAGTTGAGGATCAGGTCATAGGAAGGCCACTCATATTTGAGATATCTGCTTACCTGAATACCGGTGTTGCCGTTCTCATAGGTGCGGATGTCTTCAAGTGTATTATGGCTTCCGGCTAAAAGAATACCCTTATCGCTATTTCCTGTCTTAGTAACATCAATGCCCTTGATATTCCAGTAGTTACCTGCGATAACAAATCCGGCGCCACCCTTGTCGGTATTGCGGCCGCCAAAATCAAGTACTGCTCTGCCGCCTTCAGCAACCATTGTTATAGGCTCTGCAGCGGTTCCGTCAATTCCTTTTTCAATAACAAGTCCTGACTTAAGGTTGTAGGTACCGGGTGTCAGTACGATGGTCTGACCGGGCTGTACAAATTTTAATGCTGTGTAGATATCTACAGGAGCTTCTGCAGTTCCCTCTGCCTTTGCATCTCCATTGGGATCAACAAAGATCTTGTCTGAATCATTTACTGTCTGATACTTAACATTGTGTTCGAATGTAAATGTATCATAATTAGAAAGCTTCTGATACTTATCGCCGCCGGGATTGAAGTTCTTGTTAGGTGTGAAGGTTACTGTGAACTTATTGTCACCCTTCTCAAGTCTTACATTTACCTTCTTTACAGCGCCGGCTTTAACCTTCTGCCTGTCAACGACAGCATAACCTGTCTCATCTGTGATTGTAAGTACGCCGTCTGCATTTCCTGAGTAGCTAAGCTCATACTTTGCAGTATTTGAATACTCAGGTGAAATAACCTTGTAGCTAGGCTCTACATATGTGGGCTCCTTGGGCTCAGCCTTAGCATCCTTGGAAGGATCGATAACCTTGAGCTCGATATCGCTGAAGGTTACCTTGAAGGTTCTTGCAGCAAAGAATCCAACATATACATACTTGGAATCAAGCTTGTTAAGAGCCTTGGTATCGTAGTACTTCACAGTCTTAAGAACATTGCCTTCGTTATCAAGATAGCTTACGAAGTAACCTGTGTTGTTCTTCTGGATACGAAGAGTTACCTCTGTGAGAGGATTCTCAACTGTTCCCTTAACTGATCCTGAAGCTTCCTTAGTAAAGAGGTTGTAGGTTCCGGGGCCCATATCACCGCAGCTTGTCTCAAGAGGAGTCATCTTGCTTGAGAAGAATTCCTTAACTGCTGCAGAGTCATTAGCCTCAAGTCTCTCAAGGTTAGAAGGTGTAACACCGATCTTTTCCTGAGATCCAAGACCAAGCTTCATGGAAATCTTATCTGCTGTATCAACGTTTGTTACAGCATGATTTGCTCTGTCATAGTAGTACTCAACCTTGGTAGCTGTTGCCATGTAAGAGTTGTTCCAGAATGTAGCGGCATTACCGTTGACGCCAACTCTGTCGGCTGCCATAAGACCAAAGCCTTCCTGGCCGTTAGTGAAGGTCCAGGTATCAATGGTTGCCTTCGCTGTGAGAGTGAAGTTCTTGTTGGCAGGAACAGCTGTGTAGTAGAAAGCAAGTCCGTCTGTTGATGCAGGAACAAGCTTACCCTTGTTGCCGGTGTTCCAAACTGTTACGGAACCGTTCTCATTGGCTGTAAAGCCTGCATTTGATCCCTTGGTAACGCCGGTACCGAATGCTGAGAATACCCACTCTGTCTCAGATTCTTTTGTTACATTAACTTCAAATGTGTTGGCCTTGGTGGTCTCTTCTCCTCTTACTGCCACAAGAGAGATTTCGTAGGTATGTCCTGCTGTAAGGCCCTTGAATACGTGTGTATATTCTGTTGAATCATTTGCGTCAGCATTCGTAAGTGTGAATTTCTTCTCAACAGGCTTCTTCTTGGAGTCTGTCTTGTCAGTAGCTGTAAGAACATATCCTGTTGCTTCAGGTACTGAATAGAAGTTAACCTTAACATTTCCCTTGCCCTGGTTTACTACATTCTTAAACTCGGGAGTTACAAGAGGAAGTACAAATTCAAATGCATCTGATACTGCGCTTGTCTTAACTGTCTCCTCATCTTCTCTTGAAAGAGTAGCTGAGAATGTGTATTTTCCTGACTTAGCAGGAGAGAATGTAAATGTGAACTCTGTCTTAGTAGCTGTTGAGCCAAGAGTCTTAACTTCCTTGCCCTCGCTGTCAAACATTGTTACATCAAGCTTGTCGCCGCCGTCTACACCGATCTCTGATGTTACTGTAACAACTACGTTGTTAGCGTTGGTCTCATCAAGAGCTACGCCTGCGATAACAGGAGCTGCAACGCTCTCCCAATCTGCTCTCTTGATCTCTTCAGAAGCAGCGCCATCTGTTACTTCTACCTTGAAGAAGTAGTTGTTGTTCTCATAGCCGCCAAGGAAATAAGTTCCTGCTTTTTCAAGTGTAAGAGTTGAGATATAAGCTGTGTTCTTTGCCCATGTTCCTTCTGTTACAGCTGCAACAGCACCTGTGCTGTCAAGAATAGCTACCTGACGGCTGTCATCACCGCCCTGTGCCCACCATACCTTAACGGTTGCATTGTCTGCTGCGGTGGTGAACTTGATGGCATTCATTTCTGTAGAAGCCTTGCCGCCAAGGTTAAGTCTTACGCCTGAAGCATATCCATCCTCCCAGGTCTTGGAGCTTGTATCTACCTTGGACTTAGCGGAGTAGAGAATTGTGTAGAAGCCATCTGTTCCGGCCTTCTCTGCTTCTCCGTTAGCCTTAGCTCCTGCTGCGAAGGTTTCCATCTCTGCAGTCTCAAGTGTGTATACTACAGGTTCTGCAGCCTTATCCTCTGTTACAACCACCTTATAAATATTGTTATTGTTGGTTGCTCCGCCAAGGTAATATGTACCTGCTGCGTCAACCTTAAGTGTTGAAATGTAAGGAGAATTCTTTACCCATGTTCCTTCTGTCTGAGCAAGGATTGCTCCGGAGGCATCAAGGATCGCCATCTGACGGCTATCCTCACCGCCCTGTACCCACCAGATCTTAACTGTTGCTGAGTTTGAAGTGGTGAACTTAATTGCATTTTTCTCAGGTGAAGCAACACCGCCAAAGTTGATTCTCTGAGGTGATGCGTAATCATCTTCCCAAGTCTTTGCGCTTGCGTCAATCTTGGAATTAGCTGAATAAATAAGTGTGAAGTAGTCGTTTGTTCCAGCCTTCTCTGTCTCGCCGTCAGCCTTAGCTCCTGCTGCAAAAGCTGTAAGAGCTGAAGACTCAAGTACGAACTCTGTTGTCTCTGAAGGCTCTGCAGGTGTAGGCTCTTCGGGCTCTTCAACTACAGGCTCTTCCTGGCTGCTTCCATCAGGGAATACGATCTTCATATCAGCATTGTTTGCTGTGAAAGGATCCCAATCGCCAAGGAATGCAGCAACTGTGATTGCCTTGCCATCTGCAAGAACTGCTTCCTTAGGCTGCTGAACCCATGCAGCACGGGCTGCGCTGTTGTTCTCGCCTGATACTTCGAAAGTACCGTACTCAACGTTTCTTGCTGACTCTCCGCCAAGGGTTGTGTTCCAGCCTACAGGCTGAATAAGTGATGTCTTGGCTGTCTCGTCATAAGCGCCATCCTTCCAGCTTGTTGCCTCGACTACGGTGTCGAAGAATACAACCTCAGAAGTGTTAGCCTGCCAAGGTCTTCCGAACTGACCGGGCTTTGATGTATAAGCAGATGCTGTGTCTACTCCCGGAGTTGTGGACTTAACTGTACAGTTGTACATAAGGTATCCACGAGTAGAATTGCTCTTCTGCTGAGGAGCTGTGATATAAGCTACATCGTTCTTATCTTCGCTTGTGTTAAGTACGAGATCGCACTTAGCAAATACTGCTGTCATAGCACCGAAGATATAGTCTGTTCCGCCGTAAACCGCACAGTTGTAGAAAGCTGCTGTGGTTTTCTCATGGCCATAAAGAGTGTCCTGACGTCCGATTATACGGCACCCCTCAAAATAAGCCTCTGTCGCAGAACCTGTAAGAGCAAGAGCTGCTGCTCTCTCTACATATTTCTTATCCTGAACCTTAGTATCACCGGCTGCCATAGTGTTTCTGGCAACAGTGCCTTCCTTAACACTGCTCTGAGGAACGATAACATCCTCTGTAGCCTTCTGTGACATATACTGGTTAAAAGAGTTCTCGAAGATAATGTTCTTTGCTTCGAAACCGGCAGCATCAATAACTACTGAAGCATTCCAGTAAGTAGCTGTGCCTGAACCGGGATTGATAACGGTTGTATAACCGTTAGCCTTGTTTGTTGCAAGAACTTCCTCATCATACTTGTAAGAGTTGTTCATGCTGTAGTAGGTGTAGCCATGTCCATAGTACCAGGTTACACGAACTGCATTCTCATCAATGTCAACGCCCTTATTCTTAAGTGTGTTTGTAGGTGTAGCGCTGGCATTCTCAAGTGTTACATTGGGAACATCAACAACGAGCATCTCCTCGTAGTTGCCGGGCTCAACCTTGATGGTTACTCTCTCGCCGTCTTTTCTGTTCATAAGGCGAACAGCTGCAAGAGCTTCGTTAATTGTTGCGAACTCTGCCTTCTCAGATGAACCTACAAGGAGCTCTGCCCTGTACTCTGTCTGATAAACAGTTGCGATCCTGGTGATATAGGACTGTCCAAGTACAGTGATATCAACAGTTCCTGCGTCGCCCTTGTAATCGTATGTGAAAGTATCGTTCTGAGATGTAGAACCAGTCTTAACATTTACAGAAGGTTCACTCTCATTTTCAAAATAGTATGAATACTGATAATTAGCTGTTACCTGAATCTGGCAATCGCCCTTAACAGGAACGGAAATCTTACCCGCGCCGCTAAAGAGGTATGTATTCTGGTGTGATTTAGCATTGGTCCATGTAAGGCCGTTGTATGCACCTTCGCCCTGAACAGCACACTTAGCTGCAAATGCTGCATCACTGAAATCCCACTCTGTAATATCAGAAGAGAATGCGATTTCCTTAGTTACATCAGCGCCCTTTACTACAAGGTCACTTGTAAGCTTCTGAACATAAGCACCTGCGTTTGAAACCTCAACTACATACTGACCATCTCTGAGGGCGATGTCCTTAGTTCCTGTGAACTTATAAACATAGCCGTCTGCAACGAAGTCATTTTCCACATCAAGTCTTGTGAATGTGAAAACAGCCTCGGCAAGATCCTCTGCTGTAGCTCCCTTAGGAAGGATTGTTACATTATATAAAGGCTTATGCTGGAACTCGATCGCGAGATCCTCTGAGTCCTTGGAAACTGAAACCTCTTTTGTAATAAGGTCATAGTCCTCAACTGCAGCATAGCTCTCTGTTACTGTGTCTTCCTTATCAGCAACAAGAACATCGTACTTAACATCCTTCTGAAGCTTAACTTCATAGGTGATGCCATCAGTGCCTGTTGCAAGCTGGATCTGAGGTACATATACTGAAGTTTCGTCCTGAGGAACGAACTTGAATTCCGCAGCTGCCATGAAGTCAGCTGCGTCCTTGTCCTCAATGCCTGTAACCTTACCTGAAGCAGTTACAAGAGTGATGCCTTCAACTACAACATTCATCTCTGCATCTGCGCTGAGGTTAACAGTCTTGTCAGACTTGATAACATACTCATCTGCACCGGCAAGGCTCACTTCATAATCAAAGCCCTCTGCAAGCTTGGCAGTGAACTTGCCATCAGCTACAGTTGCCTTAACTACGTTGCCATTCTTTGTATTGGTAAATACAAGGTCAAAAGAGCCTACGCCCTTGAAGCCTTCTACTGTACCTGTAAGTGTAGCGTATTTAGCATGCTCACGATATACTCTTGCTACGCAAAGCTTCTCGGTAGCTGAGTAGATCTTGTACTTGGCAGTCTGTGAAGGATAGAAAACAGCCTTAGAAGCGCCGCTTCCACCTACATAACCAAATACAGAATCATCGGTAGCATCAGTCATGTTCTTGAAATGGATCTGAGAATCAGTTCCATTACTGGAAACATAAGCTGTGATGATATCATCAGCCTGACACTCAAGAGCTACATAAACTGCATCTGTTGAGCTCTTGTTTGAATAGATGTAACCACTGTAAACGTTACCCTCTGAATCCTTAAGTGACTTCTCATCATAGTGAGTAAGATTCAGATTAGTTGTTCTGAGTCTGTGTGTTGTGGAGTATCCGCCGTCCTCAAATACGAAATCTCCGTCATCAACTGAGAATGATGCCAGATTAACGCCCTTGGTTCCGGGCTCAACAGCGTAGAAGCCGTTGATGGTATCAACATCAAGTCTGTTGTTGTAAGCCTCTCCCAGGTTCTCTGCCCCGAGATCCCAGACATCTGTCTTGGACTCGTCAAAAGAGCGGGAAGCAGCTTCATTCTTCTCATCAGAAGTATCATCCGGTGTTGTATCCTCAGTTGTTTCTTCCGTAGAAGCATCAGTTACTGCGTCCTCATCCAGGAACTCAAGATCTGTCTCAGAATCATCTTCTGAGGTAAGATCGATGACTTCCTCGTCAAGTTCCAACAGTTCCGGGTCTTCCTCAGCGAAAGCTGTGGAACCTGGCATGCCTGCGGAAATACCGGAAAACGCCATTGCTGCAGATAACACTGTAGCCATAGTCTTGGCGCCGACAGTGTTCCTCCAATTCCTCTTCCTTACCATGTGTGTTGTTCCTCCCATTAAAACAAAACAATTTTCACTCCGGATGCAAGTTTATACTTATTTAATAATGTAACCGCTTACATCCATTTGTAAAACGTGCCTCTATCTTAGCATATCGTCATCGACGAAAACAAGAGAAAAATGGAAGTTTCTTTCATATATATCGCTTAAAAGTCAACAAAGTTTCATGTGCTAAATTTATGCACTTTGTACAAAAACTGATAATATTTACATTTGTCAGAATTGACAGATTATATAAAACAAAATCATGTATGCGGTTTCATAAACACCACTAAATGCTGAAAAAATAAATTTAAAAATTTAGAAATTTATTATTGACATTAATGTAACTCGTGCATATAATAGATTTGTTGTCGATACGGCACATGTGCGTGTAGCTCAGCTGGATAGAGCGTCTGGCTACGGACCAGAAGGTCGTGGGTTCGAATCCTGTCACGCACACTAATATGTAAGAGGACTGCGGAATCATTCCACAGTCCTTTTTTTGTTTCACAATGTTAAAATAATCCTACCCAATGCTAAAAATGTCCGATTTATCGTCAAAGCCTCCCTTATTTATAATTTAATTGTCAGTAATAAACTGACAGTACATTTCTGTAACCATTAGATTTCTTAAGAAAAGGGAGGTTTTACAATGAAGAAAAGGTTATTATCGGTAATTCTCACAGCAGTTACAGTTCTGTCAATGACAGCCTGCGGCGTTTCAGCTCCTGAAGTTCCTGAAGCAGCCCCTGCAGCTGAAACACCTGCAGCTGAAACACCTGCAGCTGAAGCTCCGGCTACTGAGACTCCTGCTACTGAAGCTCCTGCAGCAGAGGAAGCAGCTACACCTGCAGCAGACGCCATCACACTTGTCATGGCAGAAGTTAACCCTCTTGATACAATCGTCGGCATGACCGATCAGAAGTTCAAAGAGGAAGTTGAAGCAAGATCCGGCGGTTCCATCATCATCGACCTTCAGGCCAGCGGTGTACTTGGTTCAGAGAACGACGTTCTTGACACAATGCTGGGCGGCGGCGGAACCATCGACATCTCTCGTATCTCTGCTTTTGCTCTTACCAGCTACGGCGGACAGAAGTCAATGCTCCTGTCTCTTCCATATATCTTCACCAGCCGTGAACACTTCTGGAATTTCGCAACTTCAGATCTTGCACAGGAATTCCTTCAGGAGCCCTCTGAAAACGGCAGCGGCGTAAGAGGTCTCTTCTACGGCGAAGAAGGTTTCCGTCATTTCTTCACATCCTATGAAATCGAAGACATTAACTCCTTCAAGGGCAAAAAGATCCGTGTGTCCAACGACCCTATCATGAACGGTCTTGTTGAAGGTCTTGGCGCATCTCCTACAGTTGTAGCCTTCGGCGAACTCTATTCAGCTCTTCAGACCGGCGTTGTTGACGGCGCAGAGCAGCCCATCGCCAACTACAAGTCCAACGCATTCCCTGAGGTTGCTCCTTACATGATCCTCGACGGACACACCCTCGGCGCTATTCAGGTCATCATCACAGACGAAGCCTGGAATAAGCTCTCACCTGAGCAGCAGGATATCCTCGTTGAGGCAGGAAAGGTTGCTTCCGAATACAATCGTTCAATCTCTGAAGAGAAGGAACAGGAAGTTCTAAAGGAGCTCAAGGACAGCGGCGTTACCATCATCGAAGTTGATGACATCACACCTTGGCAGGAAGCAGTTAAGCCTGTTATCGAAGAGAACATCAAGGGTCTTGAGGACTACTATCAGAAGATCGTAGACATGAAGTGATAACAGATCACTCTGTCACCGCCAAAAAGGAGCGTATTCTATATGAGATCATTCTTTAACGCGGTAGATAAGATAAAGCCCTTATACGATGTGACCTACAAAATAATACTGTTTGTATGCAAGCTCCTGCTGGTGGCGGATATTCTGATCACCAGCATGAGCGTGCTCGGAAGATATGTCTCCTTTGTTCCGGATCCTTCCTGGAGTGAGGAGGTCGTCCTTACTCTCATGTCCTACATGGCCGTATTGTCTGCGGCTCTCGCCATAAGACGCGGCGCTCACATCCGTATGACCGCTTTTGACAGATATCTGCCCAAAGCACTAATAAACATCCTCGATCTTGTCGCTGATGTCTTCATCATGATCCTTGCCTTTGTAATGCTGATCGTGGGCTGGAAATATGCATCGACCATCGGCAGCAAGGGCGTGTACGTATCACTTCCCAAGCTCTCAAGATTCTGGATGTATTTTCCCATTCCGGTTGCCGGGCTTGCCATGATCATCTTTGAACTGGAAGCCATCTACAACCATATCAAAAAATTTTTCATAAAGGAGGAGGCTGAAACATGACTGCAAACACAACTGCCATTGCGATATTGCTCATCAGCTTTCTCGTAATGATCTTTCTAAGATTTCAGATTGCTTATGCGGTTGCCCTGTCCTCTATCTTCTGTCTTCTCTATCAGGGACTGCCGCTTACCACCGTATGTCAGCAGATGGTAAAAGGAATATCCTCCTTCAGCCTTATGGCTGTACCCTTCTTCATAACCATGGGCTGCATAATGGGTTCGGGAGGCATTTCGGAAAAACTGATCGCACTGGCCGATGCCTGTGTGGGATGGATGACCGGCGGAATGGCCATGGTCAACATCGTAGCCTCCTACTTTTTTGGCGGAATCTCAGGTTCTGCCGCAGCTGATACCGCCTCCCTCGGAAGTATCCTTATTCCCATGATGGTGGAACAGGGATATGACGATGATTTTTCCACCGCAGTTACCATAACCTCCTCCTGTGAAGGCCTGCTTGTTCCTCCCAGTCACAACATGGTCATCTACGCTATGAGCGCCGGAGGAGTGTCGGTGGGAAGCCTTTTCCTGGCGGGATACATACCCGGCGCGCTGCTGGCTGTATCCCTGATGGCAGGCTCATATATCATTTCCAAGAAGCGCCACTACCCCAAAGGTGAGAGATTCAGCTTCAAGAAATTCCTGAAGCAGCTGGGTACCTCCTTCTGGGCTCTGGCAGCGGTTATCATAGTGGTTGTAGGTGTAGTCGGAGGTATGTTCACCGCCACGGAATCAGCGGCCATCGCTGTTATCTACAGCCTTATCGTCAGCGTATTTATCTACAAGGGACTGGACCTTAAGGGCGTATGGAAAACACTGGAACAGTGCGTTGACACTCTTTCCATCGTGCTGATCCTGATCGCCACCTCCAGTATCTTCGGATACTGCCTGACCACCCTGCACGTTCCGGATCTGGCAGCCCGCGCCATCATCGGGCTTACAAGAAATCCGGTACTTATCGCACTGCTACTTAACCTGATCCTGCTGGTTCTTGGCTGCATCATGGATATGGCGCCAATTATTCTAATCGCAACGCCGATCCTTCTGCCCATCGCCACCTCCATCGGGATCAACCCGATCCAGTTTGGAATAATGATAGTACTGAACTGCGGTATCGGACTTCTGACTCCGCCTGTAGGCGCCGTTCTTTTCATCGGCTCTGCAGTGGGCAAGGTGAAAATGGAGAGAGTCGTCAAGGCTACACTGCCCTTCTACCTGTGCATGATAGTAGTACTCCTCCTTCTCACCTTCATCCCGGAGATCAGTATGTTCCTGCCTAATCTACTGATGAAGTAAAAATACGCGAAAGGCTCTAAACTATGGAATACAGATATTCATGCGACGTCAAACCATCAGACCTCTGGAAAATGGCAATGCTCAGAACTTATAAATCCCCTGTGGGTGTAGTCAATATCCTTTTTACCCTGGCTATGATAGCCCTGTCCTTCAGATTCATGGCTTCATCCCCTGCTATCATAAAAGGCCTGCTCCTCTTTGGGCTCACTCTTTTCCCTGTGATCCAGCCCCTTGCCACCTACGGAATGTGTGTAAAGCAGTTGGAGGACATGCCCAGAGATATGGAGCTCACCTTTTCTGACAGAGGGATTCACGTACGGGCCGGCGAAAGTACTGAGGACCTGTCCTGGAAAAAGGTTAAGAACGCCATACGTAGGAAGAACATGATAGTGATCCTCTCCGATGAGACCCACGGCTACATGATCACAAACAGAGAGCTGGGGCAGGACAAAGATGCGTTCTTTGACTATCTTTGCAGCAAGATCAGAGCCTGAGTAACATAGCAATTAACGTTAAACCGCGCTATAATTATCTTGAGGGATAGTTATAGCGCAGTTCTTATGTTGGGGACATGAAAAAAGTCAGAAGAATTTGGGAAAAACTCACCATCAGTAATAAAATAAGGATGTTCACCACCAGCGTTTTCGTGGCCATTGTCGCTGCACTTTTGTTTGATGTATGGATAGTGCGGCTATTTGTCATGGATTTTAATGACATTATGGAGGCCAACTCCAAATGCGGCGAGATCGTAGCTGCCCTTAATCGGGAGACCGATGCCTTTGATGAATATGTCAGAAGTACAGGTTCTGTCAGCGACGAGGACTGGACCCGCTGCACCAGGCAGACCCACGATGCGATCTATGGAATTCCCCTTACCTACAATAGTCTCGGAGATGGCAGATACGCCCAGCTCCAGGCCCTTCGTTTTGCCTATGATAAATACTGCAGCTACCGCAATCAGGTTATCTCTGAATATCATTCGGAACAGGTCTATGTAAAAAAGCTCTATGACGTCTATACAATGCAGAAATACCTTTCGCTCTACGCTCAGCGCCTGGTGGACATGACCATGGAGGAGGGAAATGCCCGTTACAGACAGCTCCTTCCTGTGGTTTTCCGGGTTCCCTTTATTGCTGCCGGGCTCAGCGTCATTCTTTTTTATGTAATTCTCCAGATATCAAGGCTTCTAAACAGAAGCGTCACTGCACCGGTTCTTAAGCTCGCCAATGCCTCCAGGAAAATCGCCGCCAATGACTATTTCATCGATGATGTGGTAGTCGATAACAAGGACGAACTTGGCGAAATGGTATCTGCCTTCAACAAGATGAAATTCGCCACGGGAGAATATATCAAAGCCATGGAAGAGCGCCGTGAAGCCCTGGACAAGCTCCATGCCCAGGAGCTGGAGAATCTTGAGATTGAGAAACAGCTTGAGACCATGAATTTGGAGCTTCTTAAGAGTCAGATCAATCCACATTTTCTTTTTAACACCCTGAATGTAATTGCAGGAACCGCCAATCTCGAGGGGGCCGCCACCACAGAGCGGATGACAGAGGCCCTTAGCTCCCTCTTTAGATACAACCTCAAGACCCAGACAAAGGAGTCACTATTGTCCCAGGAGCTGAAGATCTCCGGAGATTATATGTATCTTCAGAAGATGCGCTTTGGCTCCAGGGTTGAGTATGAAGTAAAGTGCGAGGTAGATGAAGGAAGCGTTATCGTTCCCACCTTCACCTTCCAGCCTCTGTTGGAAAATGCCATAATTCACGGCATCTCTCCAAAAGTTGAGGGAGGAAAAGTCTCCGTAGCCGTTGGAAGGGACGAATCGGATGATAACAGGCTTTCCATCGAAGTGTCCGACACCGGCGTTGGCATGGATAACGACACTCTTTGCAAGATAAGACAGCAGCTTGGCTGCGGCGAAACGCCCGAGACCGACAAGGACCTGGTGGGCATAGGTCTTGGAAACATCAACAGAAGGTTAAGAGCCATGTACGACAACGCAGCTCTGCAGATTGACAGCAAGAAGGATGTGGGCACCACCATCCGCATCCTCATTCCATTACAGGGAGCGCAGTAAAATGAACAAATACAGAATACTTGTAGCTGATGACGAACCTATCGAAAGACAGGTAATACAGAAAAAGATAATGGGCTTTTTCCCGGAGGACGTGGAAATAGTCACGGCTGAAAACGGCCTTCAGGCTGTGGAGCAGTATTCGCAAAAGGACTGCCGCATTGCTCTTCTTGATATAGAAATGCCCGGAATGAACGGCCTTGAAGCTGCTGCCTCCATAAGGAAAAATTATAGGAACGCCTGCATCATCTTCCTGACGGCCTTCGACGAATTCAGCTATGCCAAGAAGGCAATCGAAGTAAGGGCCCTGGATTATCTGCTAAAGCCCGGGAATGATGAGGATCTGGTGAATGTCTTGGAGGAGGCCTTCAGATTGACGGATATGGCAGAGAAGCTGCCGTACCTGGACAGCACCGTGACGAATGCTATGATCGGTGAAGTGCCAGGCACCTTGAAATACGCGGAGCCGGGCACCGGCAGGACCGATGCAGCATTTGTACAGCAGGTAAAAGAGTATATTGAGGGGCACTACAGAGATGATATCGCATTGCAGGACATTGCAGATATCTTCGGCTACTCCGATGTGTATTTCTGCAAGCTGTTTAAGCAGAGCTTTGGCATGAATTTCATATCTTATTTAAATAACTATCGCATAGAGAAGGCTAAGAATCTGCTGGCCAATCCTATTATCAACATTAAGGATGTCAGCGTAAAAGCAGGCTTTCGCGATGCCAACTATTTTACCAGGATATTTAAGAGAATGGAGGGCGCAACCCCCAGCGAGTACAGGAGCAAAGTCTGCGGAATATGAGTAAGGAAACAAGGATACTTATCATTTGCATATTGACGGCATTAACTGCTACTTTGGCAGTAACCTTCGCAGCCTGCAGATATCTGCAGGTAAGATCTAAAGCTCCTGCCCCGGAGTATATCTTTTTCTATGCGGAAAACCAGGCTGCTGATTATCCCACAACTCTCGGTGCGCAGTATTTTGCCGACCTTGCGTATGAAAGAACCCAGGGCCGCATCAAGATCCTGGTGAAGCACTCTGCGGAGCTTGGCAGCGAAAGCGAGGTTCTGCAGCAGATGTCCTACGGCGGTATCGCTTTTGCCAGAGTATCCATATCACAGTTGGCGGAGTATGTGCCTGAGATGAACGTTCTGCAGATGCCCTATCTCTATGACAGCTCGGAGCATATGTGGCGTGTCCTTGATGGGGAGATCGGAGATGATTTCAGAAATAAGCCTGAGAGCTACGGCCTTGTGGGCATGTCCTGGTATGATGCCGGCGCAAGAAACTTCTACAGCACCAAACCCATTGAGAAACTTGAAGACCTGGAGGGAATGAATATCCGTGTCCAGGAATCAGAGGTGATGGCAGACATGATCTCCGCTCTGGGAGCCAATCCTGCCAAGATCGTATATTCAGAAGTGTACTCTGCATTAGAGCAGGGTATAGTCGAAGCCGCAGAAAACAACTGGCCCTCCTACGAATCCATGGGCCACTACAAGGTTGCCAAGTACTACACCCTGGACGAGCACACCAGAGTCCCTGAGCTGCAGCTGGCCTCCAAGGTAATCTGGGATACCCTCTCCGAAGCTGACAGGCAGATTCTGATGGACTGCGCCAAAGAATCCTCCCTCTACGAAAGACAGCTCTGGTCAGAGCGTGAAAAAAGCTCCCGCAAGATTGCCCAGGCCGCCGGAGTTACCACCATCAACCTCTCCCTTTCCGAGAAACAGCGCTTCCGGGAGGCCATGAGCAGTGTCTACAGCAAATACTGCGGGGAGGATATGGATATTTTGAATCAGATCATGGAGTACTGAGCGTCACCCCGTTTTTTCAAAAACTCCAAATATCTCAACCAATCCTGAGATATTTGGAGTTTTTATTTGGAGTTACTTGTTTTTTGAGTTAGGCTTTGCGTTTATCCGCCTCTTCCATGGCCTTGGTATCATTCACCAGCTTCTCCATATCGGGCCTTGCAAATTCGAGGCAGGCCAGAATCTTATTAGAGAACACGCCGCACTCGCCGTCTTTTATCATGTCGAAAGCTTTATCTAACGGATATGCGGATTTGTATACTCTGTCGCTGACAAGAGCATCGTATACATCGGCGATGGCTGTGAGCTGAGCTCCGATGGAGTTCTCTTCGCCCTTAAGTCCGTCGGGATATCCGCCGCCGTCATACCTCTCATGGTGGTGCCTGCAGATATCAAGGCACATCTCATAGAATTCCTTGTCCTGAACGTCCCTTAGCATCTCGATGATCTCACAACCTCTTGTGGTGTGGGATTTCATAAGCTCAAATTCCTCGTTGTTAAGGCGCCCGGGCTTAAGAAGTATGGAATCGGGAACTGATATCTTGCCGATATCATGCATCGCCGAAGCCTGGGTGATAACGTCCAGCATATGGGGTGTAAGGCCAAGCTCCGGAAAATTGTTCAAAGCTGTAAGACCAAGGATGCGAACAAAGCCTTTGATCCTCTTTAGGTGGTAGCTGGACTCCAGATTTCTGAACTCAACGATGGAGGCTATGGTATCTATGACCTTCTCGTTACTGTTCCTAAGGCGCTCCTCCTGTTTTTTCAGATACAGGAACTGCTTCTTAAGGACTCTGGTCTGGTCGTCTACCTGAGTCTCCAGATGCTTCTTATGATTGTATAGCTCAACGGTTCTCTCAACACGTTTATCTACAATAACAGGGTCAAAGGGCTTGTGGATAACGTCCGCTGCGCCCTTCTGATAGCTGGTTCGCTCAGCCTCTGTGGAGGTATCTGCAGTTATCATAAGAACGGGAATGGTCTCGTTGAGATTGCCTTTTTTGACCATGGCTTCCAGAACCTGGTATCCATCCATTTCGGGCATGACAATGTCAAGCAGGATAGCGGACAGTTTGTCGCTCTGCTTCTCAATGATCTGCATAGCCTCAATTCCGTTGCCGGCTTCCAGGATCATAAATTTGTCCTTGAAGATCTCTCCAAGAATGCCTCTGTTGATCTCGTTGTCATCAACGATCAGGATAGAACGGTCAGGCATTTATCCCTCCAATAATCTGTTTACCTCTCAACTATAGCTGCGCATCCCATTCCGCCGCCTACGCAGAGGGTTGCAAGTCCCTTGTGAACATCTCTTCTCTGCATCTCATACAGGAGTGATACCAGGATTCTGTTTCCTGAGCATCCTACAGGATGTCCCAGAGCGATGGCGCCGCCGTTAACATTCAGTACATCATTGGAGAAACCAAGGTCGTGCTGAACTGCCACTGACTGGGCTGCGAATGCTTCGTTTGCTTCTATAAGATCAAAATCGCTGATTGAATATCCGGCCTTCTTCATAACCTTCTGAGTTGCTGCTACAGGTCCGATTCCCATGATGCTGGGCTCAACGCCTGCAAGCTCACCGGCAATCCAGGTTCCGAGAGGTTTCACACCCAGTTCCTTAGCCTTCTCCTCGCTCATAACGATGATTGCGGAAGCTGCATCGTTGATTCCTGAAGAATTGGCTGCGGTAACAACGCCGCCATCCTTCTTGAAGGCGGGCTTAAGTCCTGAGATTCCCTCTACGGTAACACCCTTACGAGGACCTTCGTCGGTGTCAAAAATGATGGTCTCTTTCTTTTTCTTTATCTCAACAGGAACGATCTCTTCCTTGAATTTGCCTTCTGCGATGGCCTTCTCAGCCTTGTTCTGGCTCCAGGCTGCAAACTCGTCCAGCTGCTGCCTTGTGAGATGCCACTGCTCTGCGATGTTCTCTGCGGTGATACCCATGTGATATCCGCCAAAAGCGTCGGTAAGAGCATCCTTGATCATGGCATCCTGCAGTTCTCCTGAGCCCATACGATATCCGTATCTGCCCTGCTGCATAAGGTAAGGAGCCATTGACATGTTCTCCATACCGCCGGCTACGATGATGTCAGCATCGCCCATGCCGATGAGCTTGGCTGCCAGGTTAACACAGTGAAGACCTGAGCCGCACAGTACGTTAATGGTGGTTGCGGGAACCTCAACGGGGATTCCTGCGTTGATAGCAGACTGTCTTGCGGGATTCTGCCCAAGGCCTGCCTGGATTACGCAGCCCATGTACACTTCATCAACCTGTTCGGGCTTAACGCCTGCTCTTTTGAGAGCTTCCTTGATAACAATTGCTCCAAGAGCCGGTGCCGGGGTTGTGGACAGTGTTCCGCCCATGGTTCCGATAGCTGTTCTGCAAGCGCCTGCAAGTACTACTTTTCTAGCCATTCTTTTTTCCTCCAACAAAACAATTATTTATAGGTAGTTGTACATATTTATTTTAACACAAAACTGCACCGCTCAACGAATTTAAGATAATTTTTACACTTGAAAAAAGTTCGCTTTGATACTGGGATTATCCTTGTACATTATCGATATTTTGTTTATAACGACAGCCTGCGCTCAAGGGAAGTTCCAGTCCATGGGCCTCAAGAAGTTCCTTGTCCATGAGTATCTTCTCACTCCTGCCATCGGCTATGATACGACCCTCGTCCAAAAGAACGCAGCGCTCACAGGTATCCAGGATAAAATCCAGATCGTGGGAAGTTATGATCTTAAGGGAATCAATCTCATTGAGAATCCCTATGAGGTTCCTCCTGTTCCTGGGATCCAGGGCAATAGAGGGCTCGTCCATGATTATGATATCGGGCTTCATGGAAAGAATTGTGGCGATGGAGGCCAGCTTCTTTTCTCCGCCGGAGAGCTTGTAGGTCTGCTTGTGACGAAGCTCGGTGATATGGACCTTGGCCAGAGCTTCCTCAACTCTTTTCTCCACCTCTTCTTCAGACAGACCGTAGTTACGGGGACCGAAAGCCACATCGTCCTCAATGGTGGACAAAAAGAGCTGGCTGTCAGAGTCCTGGAACACGTAGCCGATATGCTCTCTGATATGGGCGATGTTCTTCTGATTCATGGGATGCCCCGCCACCTCAAGAACACCCTCGAAATCGGTGTTTAGTCCCACAAGGAGCTTCATCAGCGTGGTCTTTCCGATTCCGTTGGCACCGATAACACCGATGCTCTCACCGCTATAGGCTGTCAGATTGATGTCCTTAAGGACCTGATCTTTTTTCTCATAGGAAAAAGAAAGATTCTCTATTTTCAGTACTTCTCCGTTAACTCCGGTATGCATAGTCTTTTACCTCATAAAAACCTGATAAGAACGTGTCTGATGACAATGAATGCAATGGTCCAGATAAGGGGATAGATGATGTCTATTGGGCGGGTCTTTTGTTTTTTCATGATAAAATCGCCCTTAAAGCCTCTAAGGAGCATGCTCTCGTAGACGTCCTCCGCCCTGTCCATGCTGCGAAGTAGCCACTGGCCCACAAGAGTCCCCCATGCCTTGTAATGGATGCCGTTCTGCTTGGGAGCTCGCAGCTTGTAAGCTGTGGTTATTCGATCTGCCTCCGCTGCCATGACGCCAAAGTACCTGTAGATCAGCATTATCACTATGACTATCTGCTTAGGCACGTGAAGGATGCGAAGCGCGTAGCAGATATCGTCGATGGAGGTGGTGGCGATAAGGATATAGGCACTAAGGACGGAATAGAAGCCCTTGAGCATCAGTGTCACCATGGAGATGATGCCTCCTGTCACAGGGATTCCTGTCTGTCCGCCACTGCCGCCGATATAAAACATTACCTGTCTGTCAAAAAATGGATTAAAGATGCCCACAAATACCACCAGGGGCAGGATAAGCCGCATTCGGTACAGGCCCTCTTTGATGGAGAGCTCACCTATTATGAAGCCAAAGATAGGATATATCGCCATGATGATAAGGGGCGCAAGGGAATATTTTCCGAAGGATACTGTGATAAAGATGTAAATAACGCTAAGAAGCAGCTTTCCCAGAGGATGAAGGTCATTCATCCAGTGGGATCGCTGCTGCAGGTTCTGAAGTTTATTCAGTTCGCGAATGTTTTTTTCTATCTTGGACATATATTACCATTAGCCGGGCGGATATTTAAGCTGCAGTCACTCCGGATTTCTTGCTCTTGAAGAATCTGAAGGCATAGCAGGCGCCAACCAGGATTGCTACTACAACCAGCGCTCCCACGATTCCGGAAAAGCTGGTTCCGATGGCAGATTCGCTGTTCTTGAAGGCGTAGTCCGGAAGAAGTGATGTTGCTTCCTGGATACCCTCGGCAGCTGCATAGGCGCCGCCTTCAGCCTCAAGCTCTGCTGTTCCTGCTACCTGCTCCATGGACCACTCAAGTCCGTCAGGGAATGCTGATGCAAATAATGATACAATACCGCCTGCAAGAGCTGCAAGTACTGCAATAACTACGATTGTGTTCTTAAGAGAAAGCTTGGCTTCCTTCCCGGCTACTGTCTCAGACTCGCCGATGCCCCAGAGAAGCTCAGGTCTTGCCTCGTATACGAAGACAAGGACAGCTGCTGTGATAAGTCCTTCAACGAAGCCGATCGCAAGATGGATGGGCTGCATTGTTGCTACGAATACAGAGAAAGGAAGCTCTGTGATTCCGGAGATAAGTGTCTCAAGAGTAACGGAGAAGGCACCCATCTGAAGTGTCAGCACACATCCGATTATTGATGCGGCGATTATCTTAACTCTGCTGGCGCCCTTCTTCATCATGGGACGCCATATTAGTAGGGCTCCTATAAAGCACCCGTAAAAGGCCATATTCCATATATTACAGCCCAGGGCCAACAGTCCTCCGTCTGCGAAAAGAAGACACTGAACCAGCAACACTCCTATCATTGTAAGGAAGCCGGCATAAGGGCCCAGCATTGCTGAAAGCATCATGCCTCCACACAGATGTCCCGATGAGCCTGTTCCGGGAATGGTGAAGTTGAGCATCTGAGTTGCGAAAACAAAGGCACCCATAACACCCATTACAGGGATCTTCTTGGGATTGTTCTCCTCCCTGACTTTTTTGACGGAAACGGTTGCTGCTCCCGTAGATAAAACGTACATTGTTCCGGCCACTGCCGGTGCCACAAGGGCGTCTGCCATATGCATGTGATTGTCCCCACTTTCTTATGAATTGTTATATAGTACACCTCGCCAGGTGATTACTTAAAAAAAAGGGGCGTACAAGACAGTACCTGTCGGACCACAGGGAACTGCGCCTGTACACCTTTGGCAACACCTAAAGTATATGACAGAGAAAATGCTGTGTACAAGCCCCCTGGGGGGTTATAGTTTCCCGGAAGTCCGCAATGGGAGGATCGATTTTCAGGATGTACAACGTCACTCATGGTGCCAAGCGAAATATGTTTCCTTATTCTTTGTTAAAGAGCTCTTTAATTGCAACATCATAGGGAGCTCTTAGGATGCCATATTCTGTTACGATGCCGGTAATCAGCTCGTTATCTGTAACATCAAAGGCGGGGTTGTAGACTCCTATGCCCTCAGGAGCCATGCGCTCTTTGTACCACATTTCGGTGACTTCCTCGGGTTTTCGCTGCTCGATTTTGATGTCGGCGCCGGTGGGGGTGTTGATGTCAATGGTGGAGGTGGGGGCGCAAACGTAGAAAGGAACGTTGTAGCGTTTGGCGGCCAGGGCTACCATGCTGGTTCCGATCTTGTTGGCGGCATCTCCGTTGGCGGCAACACGGTCACAGCCCACGAAGATGGCGTTGATGGCGCCGGTTCTCATAAGGGATGCGGACATGTTGTCACAAAGCAGGGTGGTGTCGATACCTGCAGAGTGGAGCTCATAGGCGGTGAGTCTTGCTCCCTGCAAAAGAGGTCTTGTCTCATCACAGTACACCTTGATGTTCATGCCCTTTTCATGGGCAAGATACATGGGAGCTGTGGCGGTTCCGTACTTGCAGGCACAGAGCTGTCCGGCATTACAGTGGGTAAGAAGTCCGTCGCCGTCCTTTACAAGTGTTACGCCGTACTCTCCAATCTTCCTGCAGACTTCAATATCCTCAGCCTTGATACGCTCGCACTCAGCTCTCATCTCGGCGATGAGCTTTTCTCGTACTTTTTCAAAAGAACCTGCTGCCTTTAATTCTGTCTCATAAAAGTCAGCGGCGTGCTTTTCCATGCGCTTCAAAGCCCATGACAGGTTAACTGCAGTAGGACGTGAAGAATTGAGAAAATCACTTTTTTCCTTGAGTTCTGCGCAGAACTCCTCATAAGAACCAGCCTTGCTGTGCTTCATAAGAAGATACAAGCCAAAGCCTGCGGATACGCCAATAGCCGGCGCTCCTCTCACCTGCAGAAGGTAAATGGCATCCCATATCTCCTGCCCCGTGTGAAGTCTTATGATCTTCGTTGTTCCGGGAAGCAAAGTCTGGTCGATGATCTCAATGGCATCATCTTCATCAATAAGTGCAACTGTCTCATAATCTAAAATACTTTTCATATCGATTCTCCTGTCGTATTTCCCCTTTTTACCCCTCTTGTTTTCAGAACTTAAATTCCTGCTCTCCGCTCTCAAGCTCCCTCTCTTCCCCTGATGGGAGTGTCAGTGTACAGGTGGTACCTTTGGGAACCGCTACCTTCATGGTTCCGCTGTTTTTATCATAAGAAACGCTGATAGTTCCGAATTTTGTCTCAATACTTCCCGAAGCACTGTCCAGCCCTTCCATTATAACGGGTTTTACATAAAAATGCTCATATCCCGGAGCATTTTCGTCAGGCTTTATGCCAAGAACATGGCTGTAAGGGTCTCGATCTCCCTTATGGGCTCGTTGCTTTTCTCCATGAGAGGCATGGAAAGCAGCTCCACCTGATAGAAATTGTCTTCGTTATGAGGAACCTCCACAGGCTCAGTGAGAGCTTCTCCCATTTCACCGCCTATCATTTCCTTTACAGAAAAAGATGCACTGTCGGCTCCGTCATTAAGTTCACATAATAATATCCTTCCGTACTCACCTCTTGCATCCCCCATTTTTCACGGCAAATTATTCCATTTCCTTCAGTATTTCTGCTGCTCTTTCGCTGCCGTGCTTTGCGGCATAGGAAGCCCATTTCCTGGCCTTGGCGAAGTTCTTCTCACCGAAGTCACCCTTGAAGTAACCTACAGCGATCTCCTCGGCGGCCTCGATGCTGCCTTTGCCGGCTTTATCTATTAAGTCTAATAATTTCTGTTTCTTGTCCATTTATATATTTACTCCGTTCTTTATTGGCTTGTAATTCATAGTTTCAGCGCAACTATCATAACATGATATGGCGGGAATGAGCTAGATTAATTGTGTTTCTAGAACGAGAGACAAATCCTTGTTTTTCGTCACCCCGCATACGCTGTGGCAAGCGAAGTTCCCCATTGTTAGTCTAGGGATGGCACTAGAGGTGCCATCCCGATAGACAAGGGTGTGTGCCGCTCCAGTTCCGTCAAGGACTTTCGCGGCATAAATCCTCGCGCAGCTTTTCATATACCGGCCTCACGTCAAGTTGTGGCGCTGCGGTTATTCCACGGTTCCTTGACGGAATTGGAGCTTGGGGGAAGATAACAAAAGCAGGAAAATCTGTGCACTTATTACATGGGGAATTTGAGGGGAAGCTAGGGAAGTGAGCGGCTCAGGAACCATTTTGAGTCCGGACCGGTTTATCTGTGGATGAAATGTAAAAATACGAAGTGGTGGTAGTCGGCGGTCTTCCGGGAGGCCAACACGCCCTCGGCCTTAACAGGTATTTTTACATTTCGCCACAACATAAAAACGGCCCAGACCAAAATGGTCTGAGCCGCGTATTATCTAGTATGTCTCAAATCAGCCCTTAGCTGCAAGTGCTTCTTCAATCTTCTTTGTAAGTGCAGGAACGATCTTGTTAAGGTCGCCTACTACACCGTAATCCGCTACATCGAAGATAGGAGCATTCTCATCCTTGTTGATAGCGATGATGAGATCTGACTCTTCCATACCTGCAACGTGCTGGATAGCTCCGCTGATACCGATTGCGAAGTAAACCTTAGGACGAACAGTCTTACCTGTCTGACCTACCTGGAGATCCTTAGGCTTCCAGCCTGAATCTACAACTGCACGTGAGCAGGATACTGTTCCGTGAAGAACCTTTGCAAGATCCTCAAGGATCTTGAAGTTCTCAGGTGATCCAACACCACGTCCGCCTGATACAAGGATCTTAGCTTCCTGGATATCCTCAACCTCTGAAACTGCCTTAACAATCTCAAGGATCTTTGTGTAGCAGCTATTCTCTTCAAATCCTGGATTGAATTCTACTACCTCAGCCTTAGCGCCCTTTACAGGAGTGATCTTCTGCATAACGCCGGGACGTACTGTAGCCATCTGAGGACGGAAGTCAGGGCAAGCGATAGTAGCGATTGTGTTACCACCGAATGCAGGACGTGTCATAAGGAGCTGTTTGTGCTTCTGCTCCTGTCCCTCAACTGCGTTAAGAGGGAAATCACCGATATCAAGCTGTGTACAGTCAGCTGTAAGACCTGTATGTACTCTGGATGATACACGAGGACCAAGATCACGACCGATGGCTGTTGCACCAACAAGAAGGATCTCAGGCTTGAACTCCTTGATCACAGATGAAAGAGCGTGTGTGTAAGGCTCAGTTCTGTAATCCTTAAGAGCAGGATCGTCAACTACGATTACTCTGTCAGCACCGTACTCAGCAAGTGTATCTACAAGGTTTCCAACCTTCTCACCCAGCAGAACTGCTGTAACTTTTTTCTCATCAAGATCATTTGCAAGATCTTTTGCTTTGCCCAGAAGCTCCAATGCGATGCCTGAAAGCTCATTGTCTACCTGCTGAGCAAATATAAATACACCTTTATATTCTTCTAAAGACATGACTCTTCTCCTTTATACTTTGAATTTAATTTACTACGTGATATACGGATTGCTTCACTTCGTTCTCGCAATCCTACATACATTCGGAATCCGCACCACAGTGCTACTTCCTCATGTCTGTTCGGTCATTTCATAAACACGATGCACAGTGCAAGCACTACACCGTGTTTACTCATTCCCTATATCACTCAGATTACGTGCTTTTCAGTAAGCTTTCCTACAAGATACTCAACTGCTTCTTCTGCTGAATCAGGAGTAACCTTCTCGCCCTGACCCTTCTTAACTTTGTCAGAAGCCTTAGCAATCTGTGTAGGTGAACCCTTAAGTCCAAGGTTAGAATCGTCAACATCCTTAAGATCTGCTCTTCCCCAAACTGTAACTTCCTTCTCAAAAGCATCAAAGATTCCGCCGGGAGTCATGTATCTGGGCTCGCCAAGCTCTGCAAGAGCTGTGATAAGGCAAGGCATATTAGCCTCTACCATGTGGTAACGATCCTCGAACTGACGCTTAACAACAACCTTCTTAGCCTTCTCGTCAACCTTGATCTCTTCTGCGTAAGAGATTACAGGAAGTCCGAGGTGCTCAGAGATCTGAGGACCAACCTGAGCTGTATCTCCATCGATAGCCTGACGGCCTGTGATTACGAGATCATACTCAAGGTTTCTGAGTGCGCCGGCGATTGTTGATGATGTTGCCCATGTATCAGCTCCGCCAAGTACTCTGTCAGTAACAAGAACTGCCTTGTCAGCACCCATAGCCATAGCCTCACGAAGAACTGCCTCAGCCTTGGGAAGACCCATAGTTACTACTGTAACTTCTGCTCCGTACTGATCTTTTAATCTAAGTGCTGCCTCAAGGCCAGCTTTATCATCAGGATTCATGATAGCAAGCATTGCGCCTCTATCAAGTGTTCCGTCTGGTTTGAATTTAACGCCGCCCTTTGTATCAGGGACCTGCTTAACGCAAACTACTACTTTCATCGTATTTTCTCCTTTTATTATTTTCGTGTTAATAAGGAAGTTCTCAGGTGATTACTTAAGAAGCGCACCTGAAATAACCATTCTCTGAACCTCAGATGTACCCTCGTAGATCTCTGTGATCTTAGCATCACGCATCATTCTCTCTACTTCGTACTCTCTGATGTAGCCGTATCCACCGTGAAGCTGTACAGCCTTGGTGGTTACATCCATTGCTACCTCTGCTGCGAAAAGCTTAGCCTTAGCAGCTTCTACTGAGTAAACGTCCTTATTCTTCTTTGCATCAGCAGCCTGATATACAAGGAGTCTTGCAGCTTCGCACTGTGTAGCCATGTTAGCAAGCTGGAACTGTGTGTTCTGGAATGCGCCGATAGCTCTGCCGAACTGCTTTCTCTCCTTAACATACTCAACTGTTCTGTCAAGAGCGCCCTCTGCAATACCAAGAGCCTGAGCAGCGATACCGATACGTCCGCCATCCAGAGTGTGCATTGCGATAGGGAAGCCCTTTCCTCTTGCACCAAGAAGGTTCTCTGCAGGAATATGGCAATCCTGGAAAATAAGCTCGTAAGTAGATGATCCACGGATACCCATCTTGTTCTCCTTTGTTCCAAAGGTGAATCCGGGTGTTCCCTTCTCAACGATAAATGCTGAGAACTTCTTCTGCTTTCTGCCCTTCTTGTCTTCTACGATATCTGTGTAAGCAATGATGATGTATACATCAGCAACTTCACCGTTTGTGATGAAGCACTTGGATCCGTTAAGAACCCACTCCTTGCCATCTTCTGTAAGAACAGCCTTGGTCTGAACACCCTGAGCATCTGTTCCTGCCATGGGCTCAGTAAGACCGAATGCACCGAGCTTCTCGCCCTTTGCAAGAGGTACGAGGTATTTCTGCTTCTGCTCCTCTGTACCGTAAGTCATGATAGGATCGCAGCAAAGTGATGTGTGAGCTGATACGATAACTGCTGTTGTACCACATACCTTAGCAAGCTCCTCTACGCACATGATGTATGTGAGAGGGTCACAGCCCTGTCCGCCATACTCCTTGGGAATCGGAATACCCATGAAACCGTATTTCTGCATCTTCTTAACGGTTTCCATAGGGAAAACCTCTGTCTCATCAACTTCTATTGCATTTGGCTTAACTTCTTTTTCTGCAAATTCTCTGAAAAGAGATCTAGCCATTTCATGTTGCTGATCAAGCTGAAAATCCATTATTATTTCCTCCAATTTAATCTATTTTCTATTTTTTTCATAAGGAAGTTCGGTTCTCGTATAAAGCACTCGCCCGAACTAAGCGATTACTTATCTGTTGGAACCTTGTTTCCGTCAGCGTAGTTGTAGAAACCGATTCCGGTCTTAACGCCGAGCTTCTTACCGCGAACCATCTTTCTAAGAAGAGGGCAAGCGCGATACTTGGAATCGCCTGTCTCTGAATAAAGAACATCCATGATAGCAAGAACGATATCAAGTCCAATGTAATCGCCCAGCTCAAGGGGTCCCATAGGATGGTTGCATCCAAGCTTCATAGCTGTGTCGATGCCGGCGATATCTGAAACGCCTTCTGAATATACGAAGATACCTTCGTTGATCATAGGAACAAGGATTCTGTTTACTACGAAACCAGCTGCCTCGTTAACCTGTACAGGAGTCTTGCCGAGATCCTCGGAGATCTTCTTGATCTTGTCAACATACTCATCAGGAGTGTTAGCACCCTGGATAACCTCAACCAGCTTCATAACAGGAGCGGGATTGAAGAAGTGCATACCGATGATGGGCTTAGCAAGTCCTGAACCGATCTCTGTGATTGAAAGAGATGATGTATTAGATGCGAAGATGCAATCAGGATTCTTAACGATGTTGTCCTGAAGTTCCTTGAAAAGGTTCTTCTTGATGTCCATAACCTCAAGAGCAGCCTCAACTACTAGATCAGCATCAGCACAGATGTCATTAAGACCTGTCTGAATCTTAGCTGTGATCTTATCAGCCTCTTCCTGAGTCTTCTTTCCCTTAGCAACCTGCTTATCAAGACCCTTCTTGATCTTGGCAAAGCCGCCCTCAGCAAACTCAGTCTTGATATCGCAAAGATATACTTTCTCTACAGTCTCAGCCTGAGCAAATGTCTGAGCAATTCCTGATCCCATTGTACCAGCGCCAATAACAGCAACCTTCATTATAAAAATCCTCCTATGTAAAATATTTTTTATTGTGAACTGATTATTGCAAGCAAGTCATTTCACGACTTTGAATCCCTTGATCACGCATTTTTAAAATCTACAACCTTAACCTTAGCCGGATCGTCTTTCTTTCTAAGGAAGTTAGCCATTCCTTCTCTCTGATCATAGGACTCGAAGCATGAACCAAAGAGCTTCTCCTCGATCACGAGAGCATCGTCGATGTTAACCTGAAGTCCATCGTTAATAGCCTTCTTGCAAGCACGAACTGCGATAGGTGCGTTAGCTGCAATCTGATTAGCCATCTTCTCAGCAGCTGCAAGAAGCTCCTCCTGAGGATATACTGCATTAACAAGACCGATTCTGTAAGCCTCGTCAGCCTTGATGTTCTTAGCAGTATAAATAAGCTGCTTAGCCATTCCTGCACCGATAAGACGTGCAAGTCTCTGAGTTCCTCCAAAGCCAGGTGTGATTCCAAGGCCTACCTCAGGCTGACCAAACATAGCGTTCTCTGAGCAGATACGAATATCGCAGCTCATTGAGATCTCGCATCCGCCGCCAAGTGCAAATCCGTTGATGGCTGCGATTACGGGAACAGGGAACTGCTCGATCTTACGGAAGATGTCATTTCCCTTCTTGCCGAAAGCCTCGCCCTCAGCCTTGGAAAGTGTGCTCATCTCTCCGATGTCTGCGCCGGCAACAAATGACTTCTCGCCTGCGCCTGTAAGAACAACCGCTCTTACAGCATTGGTGTCGATGCTGTCAAATGCAGCTGCGAGGTCATCAAGAACCTGAGAATTCAGGGCGTTGAGTGCCTCGGGGCGGTTGATTGTAACGACAGCAATCTTGTCTTTTACTTCGCAATTAACAAAACCCATTTTTTTCCTCCTATGAATTAGAATAATCTGGTCTTCAAGCTAAAGCAGTCTGTATCGTGCAAGCACGACAGACTGCTTCAGTTTGAATTCCTTTATCACTCATACTTTTCCACAATAGTTGCGCAGCCCATTCCGCCGCCGATGCAAAGAGTTGCAAGACCCTTCTTGGCATCGTCTCTCTTAGCCATCTCGTGAAGAAGAGTAACAAGGATACGGCATCCTGAAGCTCCTACGGGATGTCCGAGGGCGATAGCGCCACCGTTAACATTAACCTTGCTCATATCAAAGCCAAGATCCTTGGCAACTGCAACTGACTGAGCTGCGAATGCCTCGTTAGCCTCGATAAGATCGATATCATCAAGTGAAAGCTCTGTCTTCTTAAGAACCTTCTTGGTAGCTGCAACAGGGCCGATACCCATAACCTCAGGCTCAACACCTGCAAGTGCGCCGCCAACCCATGTAGCCATAGGCTTGATTCCAAGCTCTTTAGCCTTCTCTTCGCTCATAACAACTACTGCTGCAGCGCCGTCGTTGATACCTGAAGCGTTGCCGGCTGTTACAAGGCCGCCCTCTTTGCCGGAGCAGCATTTAAGCTTAGCAAGAGTTTCCACAGTTGTGCCGGCACGAGGGCCCTCATCAACCTTGAACTCAACGATTTCCTTCTTAACCTTAACGGGAACGGGAACGATCTCGCCGTCAAATCTGCCCTCTGCCATAGCCTTCTCGCACTTCTGCTGAGAATTAGCTGAGAACTCGTCGAGCTCTTCTCTTGTAAGGTTCCATCTATCGCAGATATTCTCTGCTGTGATCATCATGTGATAGTGATTGAATGCATCTGTAAGAGCATCGTTTACCATGGTATCTACAACTGTACCGTTGTTCATACGATAACCGAAACGTGCGTTGGGAAGTGCGTAAGGAGCCATAGACATGTTCTCCATACCGCCTGCTACTACGATATCAGCCTCACCGGCCTTGATAAGATCTGCTGCCATGTTTACGCAGTTAAGACCGGATCCGCAAACTACATTAAGTGTAACTGCAGGAGTCTCGATCGGAAGGCCTGCCTTGATGGATGCCTGTCTTGCTACGTTCTGTCCAAGACCTGCCTGGATAACGCATCCCATGAGTACCTCGTCTACCTGTTCAGGCTTAACACCTGCACGATTAAGTGCCTCCTTGATAACGATTGAACCAAGTTCAGCTGCAGGAGTGTTGCTGAGAGCTCCGCCCATCTTGCCGATAGCTGTTCTAACAGCGCCTGCCAAAACTACCTTCTGTGCCATAAAGCATTTCCTCCGTTTTTTCGGACTCTTGTCCTTGATTTGTATGAAATTGTAACTTGCTGTTCCACATTGATAAATTTTTATCAGAACGAATTTATTATATCATTCACATTAGCCAAATGCAACAAAAATAGCTCTCCGAAGAGAGCTATTTTATAAAAATTCCATAATTTGATATTTTTTTAACAGAATTTAGAACTCCGGCTCGATAAGTCCGTAGGTATTTCCCTTTCTCTTATAAACAACACAGATCTGATCGGTCTCGGCATTAACGAATACGAAGAAGTTATGTCCGAGAAGCTCCATCTGTACGCAGGCATCCTCAGGATACATGGGTTTGGGATCGAACTTCTTCATACGCTCGATGCGGATATCCTCTTCGTCCATATAATCGGACTCCAGATACTCTTTCTTGAAGTAGCTTGCCTCAGCCTGCTGCTTGTCTACGAGTTTGCTCTTATACTTCTTGAGCTGTCTCTCAATGATCTCCTCCACCAGATCAATGGAAACATACATGTCGTTGCTAACCTGCTCTGCACGAATGATCTTACCTTTAACGGGAATGGTAACCTCAATCTTATGTCTGTCTTTGTCAACGTTAAGTGTTACATTAACAATTGTCTCGGGCGTGAAATACTTTTCAAGCTTTCCGATCTTCTCCTCAACTGCGGAATGCAGTCCCGGTGTGACCTCGATGTTCTTTCCTACGATAGTAAATTTCATGCGATCATCCCCTTTACTATGCCGACAATAGTCTAACAATTAGCCTATCGCAGCGAATATTGTATATACGCTATTATAACATCCTCGAAAGACTCTATGCAATTTTTCGGAGCATTTTGAAAAATAATCTTTTTATAAAATATGGTCTTTTGTAAATTATGCACAAAAAATATCTAGTGCTTTCTATTGTGTAAAATCCACTTGTAAAACATTGTTTTTGTGGACAATGTGGATAACTTCGTGTATAAGTCCAAAAATCGACCTTTTTATTCTGGGGATTGTGGATAACTTTTAAAATTTTTATAAAAAAAAAGTTATAATTTTATGTTGACAATTCTTTTTCTGTGCATTTTAGAGAAATTGAATATTTTATTTCAACAAATTCGTCTTCTCATTTGTATATAATAAAGAAGGAGGATTACAAAATGAACAATCGCCTGCATACAGTAAACATTAAAATATCCGGGATCATTATAGGAGCAGCAATTATGATTTTTCCTTTTTCACTTCTTTTTGGGTGCAGTCCCAGGGACCAAAAGAGCGAATCAATAAGCGTTTCACACTCTCCCATCGCAAATTACGTGGAAGGCGAAGAGCTTCTGTGTATCGCCAAGTCCGAAGAAGAGGCCAGAGAAATAGCAAAGATGTATGGCATAGAGTTTGTCAAGTACGCCTATGGAGTGGCCACCTTCCATACCACCGAAGATCCCCGCAGCGTTATTGAAATGGGTAAGCAAAAAGGCTATCCCGAACTGTCTGTAAACGAATATAACGAACTATATTAAAAAACAATCCCCTGTGATTGTTTTAACGTTTTGTTGCTTTTACATCTTGAAATTTTATTTTAAAAAACGGTAAAATAGTCGAACTTAAATAACATTAATTTAAGGCAGAAAAAGGGGAAATGAAAATGTATGAAAAAAAGTTTAAACAGCTGATCGCTGCTGTTCTGGCGGCTTCGCTGGTAATGGGTCAGGCTCCCGTTGTCCGCGCAGCCTCAGATAATGAAGAGGAATTCATCTTCATAGATGACAGCAGTGAGCTCGACCTGTCGGAAACCGACGATGTTGAGATCGAAGTCTCCGACGAAACATCCAAAGAACTATCTGATGAAGTATCTGAAGAAGTATCCGATGACGCATCTGACGAAACATCTATTGAAGCATCCGATACAGAATCCAATGAAGAGGCTGCCGAAATCACAGGCGAATACGAGCTTATCGAAGAGGTAGAGGATACACAGGATCTGACAGTCAACTCAGAATCAGAGAGTCTTAGCGCACTTCCTACCGGAATCGCAGGTATGCCTGAGGGTTACAAGCTTACCTCCGAGGAGAAGAAGTTCAAGCAGGAGCTGTCCGGAAAAGAAGACGTTTATGAAGAGTTCAAGACCCTGGAGGAAGGCGTAGACTACATCTCTGATGAGGTAATATGCGTAACCGACTCCGAGGAACACGCCAAAGAGATTGCAGCCGCCTACTCCGGAGAACTTGAGAGCTACGAATACGGAGTTGCCGTTATCAACCTCTCAGGCAGCACGGTTGATGTATCAACCGCCTACAGCCTTGCCTTTGAAGACGGCCTCAATCTTCCTGCTGTAGAGCCTAATTACATCTATCACCTCATTGGACCTACAGGTTCAGATGCAGATGAAGTTATTAACAGGGGCGCAGTTGCCCCTGATAATGAGAGTCCTTGCGAAGAAGAGAATAATGCAGAAGAAAATGCTGAGTTTGAAGCAACCGGTTCCTGGAGTGATATTTACAAGAACACCATAAACGGAATTAGCTTCAACGATCCTTTCCTTGATCCCGCTAATCACTATTATCAGTGGCATCACGATATGATAGGCACCTATGAAGCCTGGAAGATCACCACAGGCGGCAGCTATAACGTAACGGTTGCTGTAATCGACAGCGGTGTCCAGAGTAATCACCCTGAATTAAGCGGCAGAGTCAAGACAAGATCCGGTGACACCACAGACGACAACGGTCACGGCACCCATGTTGCGGGAATCATCGCAGGTGCTGCAGGTAACGGCCTCGGCGGTTCAGGTATTGCCCCCAAGGCAAATATCCTCGCTGTTAAAGTCCTGGATAAGAGCGGCTCAGCCATCTCCAGCAGTGCAGTTCTCGAAGGCATCAGATATGTTGCTGCAATCAAAAATGATGACAGCCTGGGTACTCCTCTTGCAGATATCGCCAACTTAAGTCTTGGCGGTGCATCCTACAACCAGGCGCTGCAGGACTCCATCAATCTTGCAGTCATAAACGGAGTAACAATAATCGCAGCTATGGGTAATGACCGCGCCAATCACAAGGTCTATCCCGCAGGATACGATAACGTCATTGCCGTAGGCGCTGTTAACGAAACCGGAGAAAGAACCAGCTTCTCCGACTATGGTTCCTGGCAGGATATCGCAGCTCCCGGAACAGACATCGTATCTTCTTATCCCACAAGTCTGACCCCCAGCCGCTACGGCACAGGCAGTCAGAAGGGCTATGAAGTAATGGACGGAACTTCACAGGCAACTCCTGTTGTTGCAGGCGCCTGCGCACTGTACATGAGCTACGTTGGTCATGTTTCCCCTGAGGCTATGCAGAAGGCTCTTAAGAGCACCTCCAATAAGGGCATCTTAAATGTAGCCAAGCTCCTTGCCTCAGCCAAGCCCCATGCTCCTTTAAACTACAAGAACATTGTTACCGGTGTACAGCTTAACCCTTCCAGCGAAAATGTAGGCTACAAGATAACAAGGAAAAATAACTCGGTTTCTTCCGCAACAATATATCTTGGCAAAGCACTTACAAACATCGCCTTTAGCGCCAAGCAGTCTACATCAAGTGGTACAGCTCCCGCACCTTACTGGTCCACCAGTAATCCCAAGGTAGCTTCCATCAAAGCAAACGGCTCTTCAGTTACAGTTACCGCAGCTTCCAAGGGTAAAGCTACAATTACTTGTGCAGCCACAGACGGCTCAGGCAAAAAAGCTTCCGTGACCATTACCGTAGCTCAGGGTGTTACCGATGTTCAGCTGTCCGGTCCTGCCAGCAATGTAACAGCAGGCTCCAAGGTTACTTACAAAGCAGCAGTTTATCCCAAGAATGCCAATTTCAAGACAGTAACCTACAAGCTTGACAAGAAATACACCGACATTTCCATCAATGAAAAAAGCGGACAGGTAACCCTTGGCAAAAACGCAAAGGGAAGCTTTACAGTAGTCGCTGCATCAACAGACCCCAGCGGAGCTCACGATGAAATGACCGTTACAATAGGCAGCAAGGAAAAAGCCTCTCTGGTCACCATTGCACCGCCTGTAACTACTACCCTTGCCTCAGCAGCCAAAGGCTCTCTTGTAAATAGCGTCACACTTAAGGCCGAAGCCGTAACACCATCAGGAACCAAGGTCAGCGACCTCATCTGGAAATCCTCCAATGACAGCGTTGCATCCCTTTCCAAGAACAGAGGCGGCTCCGTAACCCTCACAGCTCATAAGAGCGGCAAGGTAACAATAACAGCTACAGCAAACGACGGTTCCAAGAAGAAAGCTTCCGTAACCTTCAAGGTTATCAACCCTGTTGCCAGCATCCACCTGGTCGCCAAGAACGGACAGTCAAATCGCTCCATTGCAACAGGCGCCAGCATAACCCTGAACCCCGTTATCGGCTCCACCTACGGAACACCTTCCAACAAAAAGGTTAACTGGACCTACGAGATATATGGTCTTTCAGGCTCAACCTTAAAGCCCCTGAGCGCAAAAGCAAAGCAGTACTGTGAAGAAAACAATGCACTCTTCAGAGTAGATAAAAAAGGTAAGGTAACCGCAGATGAGCAGGGACTGTTTGATTACCACAAATCAGAGCTTGCCAAATTAGGTACAAACTACGAAGATTATGCAGTCAAGGTAACTGCCACAGCAGCAGACGAATCAGGGACCTATGATACAAGAATCTTGAAGATAGTTAACCGCAACCCATATATCAAATTCGTCAAGTACGAAAGCAGTGGCATTATGTACTATTACAAATCCTATGGCGGTTATGAAGGTGACAGCGTTTTCTTCCTGCTCGATGCTGAGTATTATGAACTTGCAGTAGAGAACAGCAACCCGGCTGTAGCAGATGGCTATGTAACCTCTCTTAAACTAGACGGTAAAACATATTCAGGTCTGTACATCAACTTGAAGTCCAAGGGCTCCTGCAAGATCAAAGTAAAGACCATGGACGGCTCCGGTGTCAGCGGAACACTTCCGATCAAGGTATATAAATATTTCTAAGCGGCAAACAAATAAGCCTCCCACCAAGCACATGGTGGAAGGCTTATTTTTATCCGGTATTTATTTGAATCTGTAAACCTTAACCTTGGAATCAAGTCCAAAGTCATGGACGACTTCCGCTTCGACATATTGCCCGAAATGCTCTGCAAAATAGGTCTTAAGATACTCTATCTGGGCCCCGTCTTCTCTTCCGATGTAATACACATTTTCCTCCAGCAGGCTCAAATATGGCCTTCTGACATTCGCCACACCGGCAGTTTCAAGTTTGACGAAATCCCTTGGAGATGCGGTATCAAAATCCGACATGGTTACAAGATTGGGATACAGCTGATATCTCGACTCGGAAACTATAGGAGAAACGCTCTCCGTCATACAATCCACAACAGAATTATCCATCAAAAAGGTCTGCCCCGCATGGGCTGCAATATACTCTCCGTAAGCCTCCGACCTCTCCGCACCGTTTCTTAGCTCCGCTACCCCTGTAATATTCCAGAAAAGAATCAGACCAAACGCCGCAGCAGCAACTACATACCTTGCCTTGTTCCCCTTTTGCACGAAAAGGATCAGCTCTATGATAATAAAAACTATAAAGGGCATAAAAACATGAGGATATATCCTCTGTCTTACGGACAGACCTACCATAATAATTGCAAAAGGCGCCATGATAAATACCGCTTTTACAATATTAACAAGGTCCTCCTTCTTGTCCTTACGTATCGAAGCAATCACCGCCGCAGCCAATAATAAAAACGCGATCCACACTGCAGGCGTACCTATCATATCCCTGATTATCCGCTTGATACTCATGTTATAATGCTGATTCATCGGTATATTGGACAGCACATAGGACATGTTCTCTGAGGAAAAAACAGCAAGATCGTCGAAGCACCAGTGATTAAGCATATCCACGTCATTGCTGCTGTAACAGACGCTGCCAAATAACGTCTTGTACCTGTCGTAGTCCACATCAGGGAAATCACGAAATCCCACGCTGTAGCCATACCAGGTCATATATTCCGCACCCTCAGCCGAAAAACGGCACAGCACCATATTCATACCATAATTGATCCCAATTACCAGAATAAGAAAAACGGCTGATATAATAAGCGGCTTAAGTGCAGCTCTGTCTTTATAAGGAAAAGCAAATGCCAGGACGCACAGAAGCGCAAATGCGCACAGCGGATACCTTAGCGAACCTGCAAAAACAAGGGACACGACGATCATCGCTATCGCAGCTCTGTCTTTTCCCCCATGCTTCCCAAGAGCATAGGCCAGAAGAAGCCCGCTCCCTGCCAGCATTATGGTCACAAGGCTGTAATTGATATTGATGAGCATGTAGGCATACACAAGCCAGCCTACAACATAGCTGTACCACTCAGCTTCGTAATATCTCAGCGTCCAAAAAAAGTTGTTGGAAGCAAGGAAAAGCAACAGCACAAGCGTGCATACATACACCCTGCCCCCCGGAATCACCACCGAAAGCGCAGTCTCGATAAATCCAAACAGTGGCCCTATAGTGGCATAGATAAGATGCGATATGTCCCTGCCAAAGCCCCCTGCCATGGAATAAGCTATGGCATATTCATCGCCGTTGACGAAATTAACCTTTACTACAAATAACAAAATTAGGGTTATAACAAGCAGCACGACCTCATTAAAGATCATGCTGCCAAATATATTACTATCGGTTTGTGCTGTAGTTTTTCTCCCCATACCGGTCCTTCTGCGGTTATTTCTGAAGTCTCCCCGCAAGATTCTGTTCATAGAAGAGCGAGCGCTGAAGAAGCTGCGTGCTCATCTCCTGATATCCGTATTTCTCAATAAGCGTGGGCTTGTCGGAAAAAAGGTTGGTTCCAAGTCCCAGTCTGTCTCCCTGAATGGTGGCACCGATGGAAGCAAGGGTTGTGGGATACATATCAAAGGTGGTGTAAACCCTGGGACGCTCTACGCAGTCCTTGGCAGGGTTGATCACTGCAATATATGATTTCCTCTCATATTCATCGGATATTCCCATTTTGCTGATATACTCAGTGTCCATTGTAGGATGATCGCCTGCAATTATCACTGTCGTGTTCTCATAAAAGTCCTGCTGTTTGATCCACTCAAGGAAATCCGAGAGTTGCTTGCTGGCGCAGGCATATACATTGCTGTACTGCTCATCATATTTGTCGCCGCAGAGCTGGCATACATAGCCTCCGGTAAAATGCGTATCTACCGTAAGAAGTGTCAGGTTGAAGGGCTCGTCTGCAGCCGCAAGCTTCGTCACCTCATCTCTTGCATACTCATAGAGCTTGGCGTCCTCAAAGCCCCACCATCTGTAGTAGTCCTCAGGGATGTAGCCTCTTTCGACAGCAGTGTCATAATCAAAGATCTCGTAATTTCCGTGATTGGTAAAGAATACGTCTCTTCCGGAAAAGCCTGCCTTAGAGCCGATCATAAGCATATTTTTGTAGCCGTTCTCCTCAAGGACCTGGCCCAGGGACCAGACACCGGGCAGATAGTCAGTTACGTACTCATCCTTCTCCCAGACATTGTTTCTGATATGGTTGTCAAAAAAGTCCTCGCTGACTCCAACGCCCGAAGTCATGGCAGCCATGGCTCCCATGGTGTAAGTTGCTCCGTTAAGGGCATAGGCTCCGTTAAGTGCACTGCCCTCTCCAAAGTCCATGTTCTCCTGCGCAATAGCGGTAAGCTCCGGAATGATGTCTTCCTGTGTAGCTCCGCCGTTCTCTATGCCTGCGAAGGTGGGCTCCATTGACTCAAGATAGATGTAGATCAGATTTCTCTTTTCCTTGAAGGTTATATCGACCTTGCCAGCATCAACATAGTTGTCCTCGATGAAGGGTGAGTATTTACCGATATTTCTGAGGTACTCTCCCACCATGAGATGCTTGTAATGCATGCCGGACACGATACAGAAGCCTGCAAAAAACACGGTGAAACACCACAATACAAATCGGGACTGCTTATTCCTTTTCTTAGCCAGTCTGAACAGACCAAAGTATGCGACAATTATCAGAATAAGCGCAATTACGCCTCGTATGATATCCCCGTAAAACGTGGAAATATTGGTTCCCGTAATGTCAGCGTGCATCAGCCATGCCAGCTCACTCAGATTGATGGTGGAGAACTTGAAATACAGTATAAAAAAGCCTATCAGAAGCCCTGTTGTCAGTATTATCTCCGCAAATCCCAGAATCAGGAACAGCTTGTTAAGCTTTGGTTTCCTGTCAGTTGGTGGCGTCCTGAACCATAAGACGGTATTGGCAACCAAAAGAACTCCTATGCCAATAAGATAGTACCAGTTGAACTGCTCAAACTTATCATTTAGCTTAATGGACAATGCGATCCAGGCAAGTCCCAATAAAACTATAAATAAATGTGTTCCCATAAGAAAACGGGAATCCTGTAATTTCTTTTTTAACATTACTTCTCTCTCCAATATAGAATGTCATATTCTGCGAATATGCACTCCCAATATAATACTATACCGAGGGATATAATTCAAAACTATAAAAAACTCCCATCAGTAGCGGTGTACTGATGAGAGCCTTATTTTTAAAAAACAAGATAAACCGAATATGCTATTCAACAACTTTTATCTTAAGTGCACGCTTGAATCCGGAACCATCTCTCAAAGTCATGATTATATTGGATTCACCTATTTTATAGGGATAAATAACAAGTCCGGTGATGCCTGAGCTGCTGTGTAATCCGCTGTAAGCTGAAGCAACCGCAGTATTGCTGCTTACGGTAGTCATTGCGCTTTTTATCGTAGATGCCACATCCGAATCAAATTTTACATCCACAATAATCGGATTGTATTTTTTGTCAGACAGGCTGACCACTATTGTATCGGTCTTGTTCTCATTGAGAGTATACTCAGTTTTGTTGTTAACAGTCTTAGGTATATATTGATAAAAATCGATATAGGTTCCGTTATCTATTGCTCTTATAACGGAGGATTCCTTATAGAATCCCGAGCCGTCGGCTGTACTTACACTTATCTTAAGTCCGAAATCCTTGTAGATTGCAGAACCTTTGCTGTCATAGCCATACTTCCTGATGCAGGTTTCAAACTTTTCCTTTTTGTTAACCTTTATTTTACCCTTGTTAAACTCAAAGAAACTCTTGGTCTTTTTAATCTCTTCCAAAAGTTGTGGATCGGTTGTGCTTAGCATATCATAGCCACTGTCAACCCTGTAGGCAACTATATCGTAGTCCCAGATCACCTTGGAATTATCAGGCTTGCCATAAGCCTTGCCAATAGTAGCCAGAGCCTGTGCTGAGCCTCCATAGGCCAGGTTGGTTCTGAGGTTATCCTTAAGTGTCAGCGTAAGCCCCGACACAGGGATCACAACGCTGAACTTGAGCTTCGCGCTCTTTTTGCTGCCATCTGTCGCACTGCAGGTTATGGTAACCTTGCCCTTCTTATGAGCCCTGATTATTGCCTCTGACCTACCGGTTGCGCTGTCATAGCTTACATTCTCTATACTTGCAACTTTTTGATTGGAAGAGCTGAAATTTACCTTACCCGAAATCTTACTTCCCGGCACAACGGCATATCCAACCAAGGTAACAGTACTCTTATACTTACCCACATCCGCAGGAGCCAGCACTGAGGAATCTCCGGAGCCGCTGACACTCTTGGTATTGAGATATACGCTCTCAGCTCTCGGGCTTATCATAAAGGTGGTTTCGCCTGTGATGCTGCCATCATCTTCTGAGGTTGCTCTTACACATATTTCTCCTGAAAAAACAGCATTCTTAGCTACACTAACAACTCCGCCTGAGCTTATGGTCACACCGGTTATAGAGCTTAATCTGCCGTTTCCGGGATCCTCCCCTGCTTCCCACTTAACCTTCTTATTATTTGCATCGGAGGGTTTGACCGTAGCCTTGTAAGTAGCCTTGGTCCCCGCCTGAATATATGCCTGTCCCGTCACCTCAATTCCCGTAACGATCTGTTTAACCGTAATATATACAGAGGTGCTCTTTCCTGAGCCGTCCGATGCAGTCGCTGTTATCTTGGCTGTTCCCTTTGCCAGCGCCGTAAGCAGTATGGACTTACCTGAATCATCGGCATAATCCATTCTGACTACTTTGGAATTACTGTTTTTAAAGACAGGAGCCTTGATAAAGTCTTCGAAATCGCCGTCTTTGGTGGACTGCTCAGCGTTAAGGACTATTGCAGAGCTCTTTTCATCCTCGACAATTATCAGTTCCTCGTCATCATCTATAAGAAGTTCTGAGCCCGGCGCATCCCTAAACAAAGTAGCTGCAGTAACTTTGCCGACGGCATCAGTCTTTACATAGGAACTTGCGTTGTAACACTTAAGGCTAATTTCGGTGACAGCCTTGTCACCTACAACCTTGACCTTACAAACAGCTTTTTTGGATGATTTATCCATAACCTGACAGGTTATGGTGGCAGTTCCTGTACTTACAGGTACAATAGTAACGGATGTAAGGCCATAGCCCCCGGTACTTCCGGATATCCTGGCCACCTTTTCATCGGAGCTGCTCCATTTTAGCTCAGTGTAACCTGTTCTTCCCAGCTCTGTAAGATCTTGATTCTCTGTATTAACCAGCTTGCTGACGTTAATATTCGCAATCTCCGAAACGCCTGCTGCCGGAGATGATAATGTCACGTAGGTCTTATCAAGAATTATGGTCTTGATTGGAAGATTGGCAGAAACAGGCGAAGGAGTAGTTGCTTTTACTCCCAGCATAGCGGCCACATTGACAACACCTGCACCTGAATCAGGCTGAAGAGCCTTGGTTGCAGAACTCTTCAGTGCCTTTTCCATAGCATCGGGACTCACATGCCCTTTATAGCTCATATATAGAGCGCAGGCTCCCGCTATGATGGGGGATGCCATAGAAGTTCCATCTTTGGATTCATATCTGTCAGTTCCGGACCAGGATGTGGAATAAATACCTGAGCCCGGAGAAGAAATATCAGCCCAGGAGCCAAAGTCTGAGAATTCGGCCAGAGTATTGTCCTTCTTGGTGGCACAAACACCTATCACATGATCATATCTGGCGGGATATTTAACCAGATTGGATCCGTCGTTTCCCATAGCTGCAACGATAGTAACTCCCTGAGCATAGGCTGCATTAACTGCCGCCTCCATAGCTGCGCTGTAGGTATTGGAACCTATACTCATGTTAATGATGTCCGCACGTCTGCCTTTGTAATAAGTAACCTTGCCCTCTGTGGTGTTAACATCTACGGCTCCGGCCACATATTGAATAGCCTTTATCATATAATCCACAACGGGGCTCCCCGGTTTTGTAGGCTTGCACACATTTATCGGAAGAATCTTTGCGCCGGGTGCAACGCCTGAGCCTCCCTTGCCGTTTCCGATGGAAGCTGCAATAAGTCCCGCCACATGGGTTCCGTGTCCATAACCGTCATCATTGCTGTCATTCATGCCGATAGCAGCTGTATCACTGTTAACCTGCTCATAATTATCAACTATAGCGTCTTTAAGATCGTCATGATCTGTCTTAACACCGGAATCAATTACTGCAACTGTTATGTCACTGCTGCCAAGGCTCACATTCCAGGCATCAAAACATCCCATAACCTCATGATGCCACTGATAGTTTCCGGCCGCGGGATTAAGCAGGGGATCGTTATGTCCCTCAATATAATACTGATCATTCCAATTGGTAAAATCAGCATAGTCCTCGTCTTCGCCGGTTTCTTCATAATCGTCAAAGGAAAGAAGATAATCAGGCTCTACAGCCGGAACACTTACATCAGGATTAATTCCGTACTGAAAGGCCTCAACTACGGTAAGTTCACAGTCCTTGAGACTTATGGTCGCAACTCCGTAGGAAAAATCAATCAACTCTCCGCCATAGGCTCTGGCAATAAGCTCTGCTTCTTCATTGCCTGAGGCAAGTGCGATGATCTGATCCTCCACGTAATCCTCGCCCTCTTCCATCTCCAGAAGATCTGCGAGGACATCATTTTGGACAAGTGAATTCTTTACTTCAATATCTTCCTCAGTAAGTATGATTTCCTCTGCTGCTTCCAGCTCAGCCTCGCCAAGCTTATCAAGGATTTCTTCTTCGAGGATCATTTCCTGATCATCTAAGATCACAGAGCCGTTTTCTTCCGTGTCCTCCGCTTCCTCAAGAATTATTACTTTCTCTTCCTGTGATACTCCTATTTCATCGTCCCAAGATATATTCGCATCATCAGATGCTTCTTCGTAGATTTCACTCTCTTCCTCCGAAGATACTGCCTCTTCAAGCAATATCTGTTCTTCCTCAATAGACATATCAAAAGCAGCCTGCGAGGATGCGCAGGCTGTTTGAGTACTGTTTATGATAATAACTGCAGCAATAATACAAGATAAAACCTTAGCTGCCTTTACCCCATTGCTTCTCAAACGTATGACTCCTTTTCATAATTTTTCCTCTACTGCATTTTAATTATAAACGAGTAATACGTCAAAAGGGCGGTTTTATCAACTTTTAACACATACCTCACGAAATCTTCAGCGATTTGACCCCAAAATCTTTTCACCGCTTATCGAAGTATCGGTAAGTTTCAGATTTTGTCCCGAATAATTTCCAAACCATCCTTTGATCCTGCAATGATCAAAGGTGATATCTCTGGCTGTGACATAGGAAGTGTTTTTGGGATCCCTGTGGGTCATGAAGCAGGTATGCTCCGCATCATTCTTGCCCTGATATGCGTTAATGTCAGTATCCTTCACATAGATGGTATCGCAGATAATGAACTCGGATTGTACGTAGCCATCCTGCTTTGGCTTGTTGTTGGGCTCTACATATATGCCGCACTGCGGTGCATGTCCGTGGCTGTCCCTGATGATACAGTTCTCAACCTTGAGTCCTTTTTTGTAATCCGTGTCTGTTCCAAGGTCAACGATGGATATTCCGTTTCTGCAATTAGCAGCGATATCGCAGTTCTGCACGGTAATGTTCCTGCAGCCGATGCTTGCCTTGAAAAGAGCTCTGGTTCCGATGTATATACCATCTCCCCAGTTATCGTGAATGAACATATCGGAAATGGTGACGTTGCAGGCTCCTGCCAGATATATGCCGTGGCCTCCTTCTCCGCCGCTGCCGCTATGCCTTCTTCCTTCTCCCGCTATCTCTCCGCCGGATATGACAACATTGTCAGGAACAACTTCACCATTTCCGTAGTTCAGTTTTTCACCTCTGACGCAGATGACACCATAGTCACTCATTCCGTTGCTCTTAACTTTGAGAATCGCATCGCTGTCCATGATAAGACTGACTCCGGAGAGCATATGGATTCCTGTTGTAAGTTCGCTGGAGCCCTCGTTGGTATTAAAGGCTTCTATATCATAGGTTCCGCCCGGCACATACACAACGGTATAACCCTTGCCGCTTATGCTGTTCTCATGAGCCTTTTTGATTGCTTCGTTGAAGGCCACATTGTCGGTGTTGCCATCCTCGGGTATGGCCTTGTAATCGGTGATGACGTTTATTCCGTTGACATGAGCATTGATCTTGACGGTGCAGCTTGCTTTTTTACCATTGGAGGAAGTAACTGTGATATTCACAGTGCCGGTGGTTACTGCCTTGAGCGCAAGTCCTTCTCCGGGGCCTGTCACTACTTCCGAATTACTTGCAAATGAGCTTCCGTTATCCATCCCGGCCAGTATTCTCTGAACCGATGTAACATCCTTGACTCCGGCAAAAGTGTCTGTATTAAGTACCGCAGTCTCCATCGCTGCGCTGTTACTGATAGTCCAGGTGAAGCTGCAGTTATCTCCAAAGGCTCCCTCCGGAAGTACAACCGGTGTAAGGAAATTGTAGGAAGCAAGAGCACTCTCTGCTGCCGCCGCCTCACTCTCGGCGTCCTCATTCTTAAGTCCCATATAGAACGAAGCCTTATCAATTGTAAGACTTGTAACCGGCTCAAATACCCTGACGGTGAAGCTTGCGGTAAGACCGCTTCCGTCATTGGAAGTTGCGGTGATCTTGCTACTTCCGGCTCCCACTGCAGTTACTTTGCCGCTACTTCTGTTTACTGTAGCAACGCTTGTATCTTCGCTCTTATAGGTAAACTTCTGAATTCCGGATTTGATCTTTTCCTCACCGATAACCAGATAAGCTGTTGCCTTGGGAGTAAAGCTCTTTCCCTTCTGAAGTGTATAGTTAATCCCTGTAAACTCTATGCAGTTGGCATTTCCGTATATCACGACGCTGCAGGTTGCCTTGAAATGAACGCCCTTCTTATTGGCTGCCACTGTCTCTGCAAGGAGTTTGACGGTTTTATTCTTAACTTCCGTATTCTCTTTGGTCCTGATCCTTACTGTATTGCCTCCGGGAAGGTCAAGACTTGTGGTCAGCTGCAGGAGCTCCAGCTCGGTATCTCCGTCCAGGAAACAGATATCCTGTGCATACTCGGAAGGAATGGTCCATACAACTCCTGATTCCTCCGGAGCTGTGGGAGTAAGCCTTGCGGATATCGTTGCATCAGCTCCTCTTCCCATGGTTATTTTGGTCTTTGAGAGAGCTATCTTGCTGACGGCATTATTTGTAACCTTAACCTTACAGGATATGGTCTTAGCCTTGGTAGCACCATAGGGCAGATACCCGGCCTTTAGGGTGATCGTACCCTTACTCTCTGTAGCCACAGCTACCAGGCGACACCTTCCACCTGTAAGTTCTTCGCAGCTCACATAGTCATTATCCTTGAGATTCCAGGTGATCCTGTCTGCCATATCCGTAATGGCTATTGCTTCGCCGTTTTCGTCATAGCCGCCGGTGCAAGGATATCCTTCTACGCTGGCGGGTGTAAACTCAAGAGCTACAACATATTCGCCGCCGGGCTTGATGGAGACATCGCTCACACTAAGAGCCGCTTTTTTGACAGGAACATAGATCCTTACAATTGAGCTGTCATCGTAAGCTGAAGTGACACCTTCTGTCTTGCAGGAAGCACTTACTCTTACGCAGCCGGGCTTAATGGCGGTGAGTTTACCTGTCTTCTCATTTATGACAGCCTTGTCGGTTGCAGAGCCGTCAAGATTGGTAACCTGCCACTTAAGGTCCTTATTAAGCGGCTGGAGCTTCTTATTGCCGCCGTTGAACTTGGCAGTGATCTTAAGAGTCTTATCCACAGCAACCATTCCCTTGCCGGCACTTATCTCAATACTCTGCAAGGGATTCCCCACCTGTACACTGCATTTGGCGGTGGCACTGCCCGCTGTGGCTGTAATAACTGCTTTGCCCTTTCCTCTTGCTGCAAATACAGCTACAGGCCTTCCATCTTCGTTAGTTGTAAGCCGGGTGAACTCAACTACTGCTTCATTGCTGCTACTAAACTGAATCTCTCCGCTACCTGTCGAAGGAAGGATCCTTGTGACCTCTATCTCGAAGTTCTTGCCTTCTCCAACCTTAAGGGAACTGTCTGACAAAACAATTCCCGTTATCTCTTCATTTACCGATACCCTGAAGCTTGCCTCAAGGCCGGTTCCCGCAAGCGCAGCCGTTATAACCGTGGTTCCCGCGCTCTTACCCTTGACGACACCGTCGGAAGATACCGTAGCGACAGCTATATTGGCTGATGTATAGTTCACTGACTTCTCAAAAGAATCCTCAGGAAGAGCTACTGCTGTGACAGTTGTTTCTTTTCCCGATACAACCGTAAGAGTCTCTCCGGCGCTTCCTGTGCTGGAAGCCAACATGGTATCCCCATGCATTATCCTAAACTCGTTGTAATCCCCAACCTTCACGTTGCCCTTGGAAGGATCCTTGACAACCACCTTAACACTGCCGTATACTGCGCCATCTGTGGCAGATGTTGCGTAGATATAGGCATTTCTACCCTCCTCCGGCCACTTGTCGGCATATCCGTCAAGGTCGGTATCCTCTGAATAAATAGCTACGGTCACCTTATTTCCTGTGGAGCCATCAGTTCTTATTCTGCTAAGAAGGTTCCCTCCTTCCTTCTCCATAAAGCCTGCAACCATGTAATCTGAGGTGGTCCAGATGATCTCACCCTCTTTGGCAGTGCTTTCGTCCCCAAGGACTATTCCTGCGGAGAATTCGAGGCTGTAGCCTTCTCTTCCCTCTTTGCTGCCGATATAGAGCACATTCTCGCCTCCGGAAGCATCGTTAGGACCTTCTATCCGAACCATCTTCTGAGTGCTGTCCCACTTGGCATACAGAGTAATGTCCTCTGTGATCTCCATAGGGAAAAGAGCTCTCGTTACAAGGTCACTGTCCACGAACCATCCGCCAAAGACAAAGCCGCTCTTAACAGGTGTTCTCTCAGGAGCCTCTACCACCTCTTTGGGGGTAACGGTCACTGCAGCGATCTTGCTGCCTCCCATGGTATCAAAGGTAACGGTCCTCTTGGCCTCTTCCCACTGAGCATATAGAGTTACGTCGCTCCCCTGAATGCTGCTGAGATTCTTGACAGCTACTCCGTCTCCGATAGACTTACCCTTTCCGTCAGGCCTTGTATTCCAGCCGGCGAAATCCAGTCCGTCTGTATTAATATATTCACATTCGGGAAGATTTTCCTCCCTGTCATACTCACAGATAAGCCCTGTCATGACGCCCTCTGCATTATCGCAGTTGCCGTCAAAGCTGATGCTGTAAGTAATAGGTGTATATCTTGCGATCAGCTGATTATCCGCGAAGTCTTCCCACTCTGTGAAGCTGTAGCCCTTTTTCCCCGGAATCGGAAGACTTACCGGTTCCTGCCCGGGAATTCGCACTGCATAGGTCTTGTCGCAGGTACCGCCGTCGGGATCAAGTTCAATTTTCTCATAGGTCTGCACCGACAGGGTCTCGCAGATCCAGAAATCCTTTCTGACACTTCGAACAGCATAGTTTAGCTCCTCACTTTCGAAGTTGCCACGAAGTGACGTATCAACAAAAGAGTATTCATCTTTATTTGCAGAAGCGGTGATCTTTTTTACCACCAGACCATTTCTTACGATTTCGTATTTCTGAGCGCCTCTGGAGGACTCCCATAAGAGTGTGACGTTGTTGAACCTGTCCACCTTGGCCTGCAGCTCCACAGGAGCCTCAGGATATACCCACACGAAGATGGATTCGCTCTCATCACCGCAGAGGGCTGTAATCATGGTGCTTCCCACTTCATGAGCCGTAACGCGGCCTGTGGCGATATCAACCTCAGCCACCTTGGGATCCGAGGAAAGCCAGATAGTATCATCAGGAAGCTCTGCCTCCTTGGGAATGGACTTAAGGTTAAAGTCGTATTCTTTGCCCATCTCAAGGTCTTCGCAGCCATCTATGGTAAAGCCAAGGAGCCTTGGTTCTACAGTTACATTAAAGCTATTCTGTGCATAGTTGCCATCAGCATCTGCAATGGTGGCTCTTGCGGTTATGGTGGCAGTTCCCTGACCCTTACCGTAGAGATATCCCTTAACTATGCTGACAATGCTGTCATCACTGCTGAAATACTCAAGCTTTTTGCTGGTTGCACTGCTTGGAAGGACGGTCGCCTTGATCCTTCTTGACTCACTGATGCCAAGAACCATATCCTCCATATCTGCGTCAAAAACGATCTCGGTGGGAGCAACTGTATCTTCCAAATCTCCGTCGTTATCCCTGGTATAGGCCTTGATCTTGATGTTAGCGTTGCTCTCCTGCCCAAAGTCTGACCATTCGGCCTCTATATCGGTCTTCAAAAAGCTCTGGCCGGGCTCCGCAGATGTTTCAACCGTGTACCAGGAATTGGCTTCACACTCATAACCAAAATAGCCCTTCCTGGAGTCGTCGGTCTGGTCTTCATATTCCGGCTGCTCCATAAGCTCCACAACAACGGAAAAGACCGTATCCGGCGAAAGTATGACAGGAGTGTCAAGTTTGACTGTGGTAAAACCCGCATAGGTCAGCCTTCCTGTCACGCTGCTGACGAGCTTGCCGCTCTCGGGATTGGTAGCCGCATCCGTTAGATCCGTATAAACAGAAACTATATAATCCGTATCTGCATAGCCGCTGTAGAAGCCCACAGCCTCTAAGGTCTCACCGCCCGCTCCGCCGGGAGCCCTGGAGGTGAAAACATTGGCAGCTTTTTTGGCATAGATGCTCTCAACATCCATACCGCCGTCATATTGATAATTGTTGTCATAATTATCCGCTGACTCAAAATCAAAGGCGTGGACATAATCGTACAGACTTCCCTCATAGTAGGACATCCAGAAATATCCGTCGTATTCCTGACTATCCTCAAGTTCGCCGTTTGTCCAGCTGTTTCTAACAAGCCATGCTCCGTCCTCGGGGGGCTTAACTGAGAAATTCTCCTTTGGGAAATTGTCATCCCATCCAACTACTGAGACAGCGTGGTTGGCACAGTTAACTTCGGGATTGTAGTAGGAATTATACTTGGCATTGTATACTGCATAGTCCGTTCCGCCGCTGAAGGGATTGATGGCGTAGAAGCTGATGCTGACTGCGCCGCATTTTTTGATCAGATTCTTGATGGGCTCTAGGTTGTCACTGCTGTACTCCTGGTCATAGTAGCCCTGTAGATGTGCCATGTCGTCATAGGCAAGGCCTTCGTCGATGATTGTCTCATTAAGCTCCGGACATTCAGAATAGGGCAGAACCTCCTCAGAGGCCGCACCAGTCCAGTTGGCGAGCACATTCTCAGCAAGGAAAACGTTGCCACCAAGATTGAGCATGCCGGTGCCTTTTTCATAGCACCCATTATAATCTCCTCTGGTCCCCCCAAGAGGATCTTCCACTGTTCTGTAGGAAAAATAAGCCAGATGCAGCTTGGAATAGTCGGGGATATAGTCCCATGGAAGGACCCCGTTATTCATCATATTGATCTCTGCCGCTGACAGAGCTGAGAAGGCCCAGCAGGTTCCGTAGTCTCCCTGATCCTGCAACGGCGGAAGATTCGGAGTTACATAATAAGGCTCAAGCTCCTCGTCGGCAGACATAAGTGACGGCCCTGAGAGGTCTTCTCCCTCAAGGCTTCCTATGTGTACCTTATGCCCCAGCTCTCTGTAACCGGTGGCGATGCTCTTTTCTTCTGTTCCCTCCGGGAAGTAGGATGAGATATCACCGATATCCTCATCTTCCGGGGAGCTCTCATCTATCAGAATCTCTTCCTCTATGGCATCAGAAAAAGACTCTTCCGGCAGCACTTCTTCAAGTTCTTCCTGAAAGTCCTCATCTGGAGTGACATCGCTGTCTCCTCCAAAGTCTTCGCCTTGATCTTCTGCTATTTCTGCTACTTCGCCCGTATCTTCTTCCGAGATTTCAATCTCTTCCTCGAGGTCGCCGAAAAGAGCTTCCTCCGAAGATACTGCCAGTGCGCTTGTACCGCTCGTCAGCACCATAGAGGTAGCCAAAAGAAATGATATCAGCCTTCTCTTCATAAAAACCAATCCCCCTCACAAGATAAGTATTTACGATGAAGTTTCTTTTAATGATCAGCCTGTTATTTTGTCATAAAGAGCGGAAACAACGTTCCAGTCGAGTACCTGCCAGAACTCCTTTATATAGTCCGCTCTGAGATTCTTGTATTTCAGATAATATGCGTGCTCCCATACATCCAGTGCAAGGATCGGGATTCTTCCTGTGCCTTCACTGATAGGATTGTCCTGGTTGGGAGATGCGGTAACAAAAAGGTTCCCTTCCTTATCGGCAGAAAGGAATGACCAGCCTGAGCCAAACTGCCCTGCAGCTGCCTTGGAGAGCTGATCTATTACTTCCTCGAGGCTTCCGAAGGTAGCATTTATCTTATCCGCAAGCTTCCCTACAGGAGCCTTCGCAGCACCAGGAGAAAGCGTCATGAAATACAGGTTGTGGTTGTAATAGCCGCCGCCCTGATTGCGGAGCCCTTTTCTCAAGGTCTCATCAGCCACCTTATCAAGGCTTGCCAGGATCTCCTCGACCTCTTTATCTGCCATCCCAGCCTTCTCGGCCAGCTCATTGAAGGTCTTGGTATAGGCAGCATGGTGCTTGCCGTAATGAGTCTCTATCGTGAGCCGATCTATATGCGGCTCAAGACCGTTAACATCGTAAGATAATTTCACCTGTTCAAACATAATTAGGCCCCTTTCTTCTATATGTTTTCTGCCAATAAAAAAAGATATGTGCAGCGCTGAATAATACGGCTACACATATCTATTTTATCATATTATTGAATATTAGTTTCGTCCACAGGCTCCGCAAATGCCTTATTTTACCCAATTTAATAAAAATATAATAAACTTAATACTGCACTGCAGTTTCCGTTTAACTTACGAATACACACTCTCCGTGATCCACTTCGCATATTCATCTGCGTCCATGCGCTGAAGTTCCTTAAGATTATTCCTGTAGCGCTCAAGCACCTCGGGATTGTCCCAGTGGAACTTCATGATGGCTGCCAGGTCCTTGGCATCGCCGGGTTCAAAGAGGCGCCCCGTTACGCCGTCCTGGATAAGCTCCGGGATTCCTCCTATGTTGGCACCGATAACGGGAACTCCCAGCTGCTGGCTCTCCATAACAGAGAAAGGATTGTTCTCATACCACTCGGATGGGTACACGGTAAAAAGTGCACCGCTGATAAGCTTTCTGAGGTCTGCTCCTGTTCTGAAGCCCACATCTGTCGCATAGGGAAGGCTATCTATAGCCTCCTTGTATTTACCCTTGCCGGCAAAAACGAAGTCTACCTCCGGCAGCATATCGCAAGCACTAAGAAGTGTTCCCATGCCCTTTTCCCAGGAATATCTGCCAAAATACAGTACATATACCGGTGGAAGCTTGAGCGTAGGATCCGCTGTTCCCTCCGCCTTCATTGGCTCCACGAAGTTGTGCATAGCCACGGTCTTATCCGCGAATACCGGATTGGTATCCATCTTCCGCTTCATGAACTCTGAGCAGCAGATGATCCTGTCGATATATTTATAGGTTCCCTTGGCATTCCAGAAGGCCGCCTCGGTAGCTCCCACCAGAGATTTTGCCGCAGAGCCGTGAATGCATTTGCCCTTGACGCAGTTGCCGAAATGCCCGCCCAGGCACTTCTCGCAGTTAAGGCGGCTCTCCGGGTTGTTCATCATATGATTAGGGCAAAGAAGCTGATAATCATGGGCTGTAAATACTATTCTGCAGTCCCTGCCCGCCTGCTTCCTCCACTTTACAACCTCGAGAATAACCGACGGTGTCAGCTGGTAGTTGAAATTATTAAGATGCACCACATCAGGCTGAAAATCCTCCAGCACCAGCCTTATCTTCTGCCTTGCCTCTTTGCTGTAGATGGTCTTGATGGGATAGGTCAGCTTGGACAATTTGGAACCACCATGGAAATCCATGTCTGAAGTATAGGCTCCAACGTTATTGGAAACACACCTTCCCTCATGCTCCATACCGAAGTACTGTACCTCATGGCCCTGTCTTACAAGAGCCTCTCCCAGCTTAAAAATATAGGTCTCCGATCCGCCGTTTGGATGGAGGAATTTATTTACCATTAAAATCTTCATTGCGAAACTCCGTATTTCTCACCGTACTGTGCTATCCATTCAGGTCTTGGCATGGACCTGCAGCTGTTTTTGCCGTAAAAAAGCGCAGTCATATAATTATCGATATTCTTGGGATCCTCCACCACAGGCATGTGCATAAGAGGTCCCTGCTCATTGTTGATTCCGGGAACTATGACGTCCGTGACGCCTTCCTCCTCCATGAGTCTTCTCTGAAGCTCGATCTGGTCCTTGTAATCCGCAGCCTGTCCGCTGAGGTAATACTCAAGGCAGACATAATCCGTATATTCCTTAATCCCGTGACGACCAAAATAAGCACACACAAGAATCGCTCCGATCATAATCACATATCCTAAGATGTTGCCGGACTTCCCTGAGGGCTCAAGATTCAAAAGTGCAATAACAAAGCCCATAAGATATATAGCACAAGCCGTAATGCACAGGAAGAACACCCAGAAATTAAAGTTAAAATAACCTGAGGATACCACTCCTCCCGCATAGAGCCTTGGCGCATACATGGCAGCGTTGATCAAAAAAGCTGTCGCAATAAACAGTACCGGATGGAAAAATCGCTTTCTAAACATAGCCTTGTCCCGGCTCTTAAGTTCAAACAGCGCAGGAATAGCAGATATGGCAATGATCAGAACTCCCGCGATAACAAGCGTCTTTTGACAAATGAAACTCTCGTATGCATCAGTAACGGAAAAAGTAATGCTGGCCAGAATTGTAGCCACTGCGCCCCCTGTGGGCTCTGCGCCGTTACCGATATCCGTGGCGCTCCTTACTGCGTTGCCGGGCGCCGCAAAGCTAAGATACAGTCCTATTCCCTCAAGCATAAGAGGGATCACAAGAAGTGCATCCCTCCTTGCCGCCTCTCTCCTGATAACAGCCCTCTCCAGCCACAGTACGAATACAACAATGGGAAGAAGCAGCGCTGCCGGGTAAGTGGCGCCGCCCATAAGAGCAGCTATAACCGACAATCCGATCAGATCCCCTGTCTTACCTCTTTCCAGGAATCTGTCTCCCAGCACTACTCCGATAAGAGCCATGCACATTGGCATCGCATAGTGAACCGAACCGACCCACCAGAAAATTGCTGATTTCTGTGAAGGAACCAGCTGGAAACTGAAAGTCAGAAAAATAAGGGCAGCCTCAAGATAGTACAGGCCCCCAAGTCTCCATTTTTCCTTGATGAAATGATGAGCAAATATCGTATAGGCAATTATCTGCAATATCACGAAAATAAAGGGCACAAGCACATATCCCCTGTCCGAGAACACCTCCGGGTGAAGGCAGAACACGAAGCAGTCAAACCAGGTTCCCTGCCAGGTCTTGTAGGTATATAAAGTGGTGCCTGCCGCAGCCTTCACAGCCGCAAGGACCGACCCTGTAGCCTTGTAAGCAAGGTGCGCTGCTGCCCCGTAGTTGTAATCATCTCCCGCTGCCGCATCGTAAGGTGCCAGCATAAATACCGGGATAAGGCTTGCAACAAGGACCAGTGCCCAAAATATGCATTTAAGTTTAGCTGTGTCTTTTTTCATTGAATAATACCCTTTTACTTCTTCAGGTACAGGCCAATGAGCAGAAGCTTAATACCTCCCATGATCTCCCACTCCTTGGAGAAGCTCCTGATCCTCTTTCTTACTTCTTTTCCGGGAGCACCAAAGAGCTGTTCCCAACCGTATTTACGCAGGAACCCGGATTTAAGCCCGCTCTTTACGTCGATCCTTATCTGGTCATATACCTGGCTTAACATTCTGGAGGTCTGATAGTACTCCCCCTCTCTGCCAAGTCCGTTCTCCGTGGCCTGCTGCCTGATATTCGTTGTGGTGGTCACGAAGTTACCCATCTTCTCATCCCCGATGGAATGAACAACAGAGCCCGGCATCTGATAATAATCATAGAGCTTGTCAGCTACATAGCTGACCCTGCCTGAAAAAGAAATGAACCTGTACCACAACAGCATATCAACAAAGGCCTTCTGATCCTCTGCGTAGCGAAGCCCCTGCTCCATCATGGTGCTGCGTCTTACCAGCTTGTTCCAGGAAAAGCCCTCGATATTGTGCGTCAAAAGAAAGTCTCTCTGAGCGTCGGCGCTTGATACAGCCTTTCTGTCAAGGACAGGCGTAGTCCAGTCCAGCTCCTTTCCCTCTTCATCAACATATCTGAAGGAGCAGCAGGCCATGTCCGATCCATCCTCGCAGATAGCCCCGTACATTTTCTCAATAAAATCCGGATGCATGTAATCATCGCAGTCCATGAAGGTGATGAACTCACCGGTCGCCTCAAGCAGCCCGCAGTTACGGGAATTGGCATGTCCCGTATTCTCCTTGTGAATCACCCTTACTCTATCATCCTTTTTGGCAAAATCATCCAGGATAGCCGGTGTACCGTCCGTTGAGCCATCGTCCATAAGGAGCACCTCCAGATTACGGTAGCTCTGGGCGAGAATGCTGCTAACGCAGCGGTCTATGTACTTTTCAGCGTTGTAGATAGGTACAACGATGCTTATCTTAGTATTTTCCAATGTTTAATACTCCAAATTAATATCACTGACTTTATCTGCACAAACCTTAATAATTTATACCCAGTTCCGCATTTTTGCTCTTGTCATAAACCACAGTGGTTTTGATCTGCTTTTTAATAATACCATGTCTGAACAGCGTGTCGGAAATGGCATCTCCTACGTACTCAGGATAAGGCCAGGTATTGTTCCAGGCTTCGTTGTCCGTCACATGAAGCTCAAGTTCGGACATGCCTTTTTCGTCGGCTTCCTCAAACCGGGCCAGAATATCCTGTCCTGCAGCGTAGGTCTGCTCCCAGGCAAGACCAAATACGTTGTAATCTGCATAGGATTTACAGTAATTAAGGCTCTGGGCTCCAAGAATAAAAGTGAGCACCAGCAAAACCAAGCTTAATCGGCTCTCCTTCATGATATAGGCCAGCATTAACGCCACTGCGGTAAACGCCCAGAAAAAGGCAGATACAAGCACATCACTTCGCTTGATATAACCCTTCCCCGCAACTGCTGCCATAAGTATCAGGTAGATGGTCGTAAGAACCCCCGATGCTATGATAACCGGCATTGCATTCATCTTAAGCTTCTCTCTGACTGCTCTGATGATGGCTATAGCGATTATAACTATGATGATAAGAGCTGCCATCTTGTTTACGGAGCCCATCTTTTTGACAAATCCAAGGATAGCTTCTGACAGCCCTGCCTTGCTCTCCTGCTGCTTAACCGCGGCATTTCTCTGATCCATCGCCTGCACAATAAGAGCAACAAACCACAGAACAAGTCCCGATACATAGAACCAGGTGTTGGACATAAACTTCTTAAGCTCAGTATTGTTAAATTTCTTAGGTAAAAAAGTGATCAGCTTAACGCCACAGAAGGTGGCAAAAATAACGTTGTGAAACATACTCGAGAACACAGACAGATACATTGCAAGTACCAAAGCCGCTGCCCCTGCCGCTCCAACTCTCTTCTGCAGAATATCCGCAGAAATACTGGTTCCGTCCCACTCTTTTTCCATAAGAAACAGAACAAGACCGGCATTTAACAGCGCCGGCAGAATATAGTTAAATACACAGTTGGGATCCTGGGCATAGAAAAGATGCTCATTCCCTGTCCAGTCGTTTTTGAATATCAGAAAATGCAGAAACAAAAAAATCAGAGTTATGGCCCTGCTACTCCACTCCTCCTTATTAACTCGTCTGATAACTCGCTCCAGAAGCATTACATAAACAAGGATCGCACCTGATACAACAAGTGCATAGATAAAGGCCATTGACTTAAGATAATCCTTCAAAAATGGATAAACCACATATGCCCCGATCTCAGAGACAAAGGCAAAAAAAGTCTCGGGAAATACCTTTATTCCATTAAAGCTTCCCGGAATCGGAAGGGGCCTTCTCCAGTAGCTCACATAGGTCCAATCGTCTGCATTAAACAAAATCATGGGATGGGCTATGTAAAAAAATGAAAAGAGCCCTATAAAAATACATAAGTAAAAAGCTATGTTCAAAGCCTTGTTTTTCATACAATACTCTCCAGTCCCTCAATGGATTTCTCAATGGTAAAATCTGCTGCGCGGCGTCTCGAAGCCTTGATAAATTCTGCAGCATCGCTTCCCCCTGTAATTGCGATGGCCTTATTAAGAGCCTCTGCGAGAGCCTTGGGACTTCCCGCCTCAAATAACAGACCATCCTGTCCGTCCGTTATAATCTCCGGAATTCCTCCCACATCAGAGGCCACACAGATAAGCCCCTGAGACATTGCCTCAATTATGGATATACCAAAGGCCTCCTGCCATATCGGAGGATAGACGAAGATCTTCGCCTTATCATAAAAAGGTGCCTTATTAAGCTGAACGCCGTGGAAAGTCACGATGTCCTTAAGACCAAGTGCCTTCGCTTTTTGCTCCAGTTCTACCCTTGCGGGGCCATCTCCCAATATATCAAGATGAATATGGCACAGTTTCTCATCATTAACGAGAATTCCCAGCGCATCTACGAGCACATCCACGCCCTTAACATCGACAAGTCGTCCGATATAGAGAAGATTAGCATTGTCATGCTCCTTTGAGCGCGCTTCATCTTCTATTGCTTTTATTCCGTTATATACAACTTTCACCTTATCCGGCGAAAGCTTAAATTCTTCAACGTAGCTTTTTTTAGTAAACTCAGAAACTGCAATTAGTGCATCGGACGATCGTAAAACTTTGGCCAGAAGCATGTAATGCAACTTGTCCTTGAGCTTATTTCCTGTATAAAAAAATCTGTCCTCAAATGAGCAATGAAGGTATTTAAAATATTTGGGGGCTTTTACAGTTTTATGCAACAGATAATAGAACAAGTAGGTTCCTACTCCCTCATGATGCACTATCACTGCATCATAGCCATTTTTCCTCGCCAGCGCCTTGAGCCGTCCCAGCTTATTTAAAAAAGAGCCTTCCGTTATGTCATAAACCTGAAGTCCTTCACCTCTCATCCTGTCAGCAATTTCGCCCATGCCAAAAAGAAAGCAGAATTCATGCCTCTCTTTACCAAGTAGCCCAATCTGCTCACATAATATCTCTATTCCGCCGGCCCCTCCGCCGGCCAGAAGGTGAAGTACTTTTTTCATATCATCCCCAATTATTTGAAGCCCATTTTTTCTTGCGAAATTCTAATCCTCTGACAGTATAGTAGACGCTTCTAAGAGGTCTCTTGATATAACGCTCCAAAACGCCGCTCATTCCTTCTTTCCTCATAAGCTTGGCAAACCTGGCTCCTTTACCGGTCCTCTTAAGCGGAACGTCCTTGTAAGGAGACTTAAGGTAATACTTGTACCACTCTTCTCCCGCGTAGATATCATAGCTCTTCCAGGGCTTCTCCCCGGTTATGTAATGGATAACCGCTGCATCCTTAACGGCATCCTTCCAGCTTCTGTAGTTAGTTCCAAAAAACTCATTGAACTCAGCCATAGTATAATACTGAGGAATCTGCTCATCTATGTATCTGAAGGGCATACAGTTATATCTGATTGGCAAAAAAGTAATCTGCCCCTTGCAATACTCATTAAAGGTCTGCTGGTCCATAGACCTCCTGTTGCCCAGACTTCTGCGATATGCCAGAAGCTTCTCACTCATATGGTCATCACGCATCTTGCGGGCATTAAAAAGCAGAAATCCCCCATTTATTCTCTCTGTCTTATCCATAATACAGGATGAATGCAGAACCGCTCCAAGATAATTGTCGCCAAGCTCTGCTGTGGAGTATAGATTCCACAGATCCTCCCTGATTATCATATCCGTATCAACATAAAGAACCCTGTCGTACTCTGACAGCTCATCGCATAGTTCAAACTTAAGAAGACATGCCGGAGAAATGCTTGACATCTGTACAATATCATTGAACTTATCAAGAGACTTGGGAATGCAAGTGACCTTACAGTTCTTGTAATCTTCAAACACATCAAATTTCTTGCAATCCTCAATGCTAAAATCACCGCCGAACACATAAATGTCCGCAAAGGTGTCCTCTGCCTTGTTTTCTAGAATTGACGTTATGGTGACAACAGTAGGCATTGAAAAATCCCTGTCACATATAAGAGCAAACGGAAGTCTGTTCATTCCCATTTTCCGACCTTCTTGTTCTTTCTCTCTTTTCGTTCCTTGAGAATGGCAAAGATTCCGCCGATTCCCTTCTTTTTAACTGTGCTTACAAGCTTATCCCATCTGTAGCCCCAGATGCCTCTTAACTTGAACGGAACATTCTTGTATGGAGACAGCTTGTAATACTCATACCACTCCTTTGCCCAGGGTCTGAAGGTATACTTCCAGGGCTTATCTCCGGTGGCATAGTGAATAATAACAGCCTTATTGATCACGTCCTGAGGTCCCTTGTAATCAGAGCTGTAGACCTCATTAAGCCTATCAATCCTGCCTGTTGCCAGCTCTATTACCTTGGGAGGCACGCAGTTATATTTAATATCCTGATACAGATAGTCCTTGCCGGTTACAATGTTATAGGTCTGCTGGTCCATGGATCCTCGGTCTCCAAGGCTCCTTCTTACTTCTCTCATCTTGAGATTGAGCTTCTCATCACGGATTCTTTTAGCATTAAACAGCATGATACCGGCATTGACGTTACCGGTCTCTTCGTCCATGTTGGCGATTTCCTTAACGCCTGCTGCATAATGATTTCCCAGCTCCACATTGTAGAGACTACTAAGGTCGCCTCTTACTATAATGTCTCCGTCAAGATACAGGAGCTTATCGTAGTTAGGCACCAGTTCGCTAACATCAAACTTAAGAAGACAGGCAATTGAAATATGGGCCAGCTGTTTGATATCCCTGTATTCATCAAGGGATGCTCTAACGAGATTGATCGGTGATCCAAAGCTCTTGAGCTCATTGATCTTCTCATAGGAACTCTCCGAGCATTCAGCCATTATGATGTACACATCATATTCCGTCTCCGGAGCCTTGTTTACAAGAAGAGATGTAATTGCCACACAGGTTGGCATTATAAAATTATCGTCACTAATAAATACTGCAGGTATCATACTATCCTTCATTTCCTACGCTTTACCCAGGGCATATAGATGTCCAGCCACAGGGACAGCTTCTTTTTGCTACTGACGGTTGGCGTTCTCTTAACTTCACGGAAGTTTTCCGTCAGCTCTTTTTTTATCTCATCAATATATTTGTCTTTGTCATCAATATCGCAGTTTCTCAGTTTCCCAAGACAGTCTGCCTGGGCCTGGCAAAGAGACAGAAGTGCGTATCCTTGAAGCTCCTTCTCTCCCAGCTCCTCGAAGAACTCATAGCGCTTACGTCTTGCATCCAGTACGTCAAGCCTCTTAAGCGCAAATCCGCTGTGGGTTATACTTCCTTCCCTCTTGGAGCGGTAATAATATACTATCCTATCAGACAGGGCAATCCTCCCGGCCTTCCAGAACAGGCGGTACACCATGTACTCATCCTCATGGATCCTGCCCTCCGGAAACTCCAGATCATCGAAAAGACTCCTGTGAAACAGCTTGGTCATCACAATGCCCCAGCCCTTACGGTACTCACTCATAAGTATCCGACACATCTCTGCGGAAGATAATACCTTGCATCCATCGGAATCGGTAAATCCCTTGATATCTTCCTCTTTGTAAAAATTATTGGAACGGCCCTGTGCCAATAGAACTTTATTATCAACAGCGCATTTATACAGGGTCTCAACATAATCCTTCGCGATCATATCATCGGAATCAATGAACGCCAGGTATTCACCCTTGGCTTCACGTATCCCTGCATTTCTTGCGCCGGACAAGCCCCTGTTCTTCTGATGAATAACCTTTATTCTGTCATCTCTATCAGCCCATTCGTCGCATTTTTCACCTGTTCGGTCTGTAGCTCCATCATCAACAAGGATTATCTCCAGCTTCTCATAGGTCTGGCCGCAGATACTCTCCACGCAGGCATCTATATATTTTTCAACATTATATGACGGAACAATAATCGATATAAGTTCCTGTTGTTTTTCCGACATATTATCACTCACATTCACTTTAATATCTTAACCTTAACAAACTTCTTGATCCATTTAAGCACATAAACCAAATAATGGCGGCAGAAATCCACTGCAGAAGCAGAGCCTGTTCCTATGCCGTTTTCAGCTGCATATTTCTTGAAATACCTGCTGATACACAAAAGTCGCGGTTCTACCAGAAATCCGTTCTTCCTGATTAGTGGCAGATTTCCTGCAGTCGAATAAACATAGTCTGCTGATATATTTTTCATCTCGTTAATCTGAAACTGAAAAACTATCGGCACAATACTCCTGAGGAATACAATCTGCTTGGTCCTTTCCGATGCAAACACCGAATTATGAGAAATTGTGCCCTCCACGGCAGCAAAAACTTCACTGGAATTGACATAATATATCTGTTCAGCCGCTGACAGGTTTTCCGGATAAAAGATCTCAAATCCGTTGTCCTTCATCACTTTTTCTATACTGATCTCACCAATTTCCGCACTGCCTATCCTGGTTCTGGAAAAATAAACCTTGGAAAAAGCTTGTTTACCTGAGCACCTAAACCTTGCTTCCTGCACAGCACGGTCTATCATCGCGTAATATTTGTCCGTATAGTACTTCCCGGGATAAAAAGCCGGCTCAGGCACATATACTTTTTTAAACCGAGTAGGCTTATCGACATAAATTATCCTGTCCTTCGATATGCCAAGGAGTTCAATAAGCTCAAGATAATTGCCGTATAATTCCTTATCTTTCCTGATGAAAACCACAGGAAGCTCGTTTTCAAGCGCATACCACAACCTGGTGATTATATCCACCAGAAAATGTCCCCACTGGGGCCAGAACAATCCTATGTAGATTACTTCCCTATCATTTTCGATCACTTCAGAGGCTTCAATATCATATCTTCCGCCGAATCTTTTTCTGCAGAGATTGGAAACGGTGACACATTTGCCGGCATCCATCAGTGAATAGTCGATGAACCGGTCTTCGCTGTCAATTACTCCGCCAAGACCATAGGTAGCCTTGTCAAGTCCGTGATTGACGGTATCTTTCTGCGGTGTAAGAACAGTAGCGTTTTCTACCGCAGCTACTTGAAGCGGCTCACTTCTCTTGTAACTTACATCCGACAGTCTCTTGTATTCACTTTTAAGCCCTTCCGGCATGTAAAATCTACTCAGCATATTACCTCTTCAACTTTTTGGCTACCTTCTCTCTGCCCTTGTGAAGCTTATACAACATTGTATCTTCAAGACTGATAAGCTCTTTAGCTGCCTTATTACCACTGTCCCAGCCAAGAGGATCCTTGTCGTAATAATCCTTGTTTTCCAGAATTATTCCCCGAAGGAACCTTGCCATATCCTCTTCCCAATTAAGGTTAAAGCCCTCTGCAATAGGATTCTGCCTGAGCATATCCATATACAGCTCGTCGTTAGAGTCAACCTCTGCGACTTTCTTAACCATCTCATCGATTGTCAAGCCGCTGCAGTTGATGAAGGACTTGGGGTTGTATATCTTGTTAACATCATCCGGGCCCCAATAAATAGGAACTGTCCTTGCCTGAAATGCATTGTATATCTTCTCTGAAACCATTCCAGGAGTATTCACATTCTCAAAGGCAATGGTGAACTTATAATCCTTGATAAAATCCAGCTTACCGTGAAACCATTTGCCGTTTCTTGGCTCAATAGCATCCTTCATGTTGTTGAGTACCTTGCCGGGGCAGTCAACATGCTTGTATTCCATCAGTTTCTGACAGAACTGCTTTCTAAGAACAGCGCCTCTTCCGTTGGTCTCATTGGAAAATACAAAGTTACAGAACTTCCTGCCAAGATAATCCGCCTTTTCATCAAATACGGAGAAATCCGCTTCCTTCGGTGCCATGTAGGGCTTGCAAAAATACCTGTCACCAACTGTCATGGGATATTCCGCTATGGCATAATCGCACTCGTTAAAATCAGGAATGACACCCTCTGATGCAAAAAAAATCTTCACGCAGTTCTTGTATTTATAATGCTCCATTCCTGAGCCAAACACTCCGTAAAAAAGATAATCCGGCTCATCGCTGTACTCAAGCTCAATATCATCTCCAAGGAGCTTCTCTAAATACTTTTGCTGCTTGCCGTAGGTATCGACAAACTTAACCTTTACTTTCTTCATAGATCTGCCGCCCGTCGCAGTTTCTGCGATTCCTCTTCAAATACTTTCTTCTTGTCCTTCATGGTAATGACACCGCCGCCCACTTCGTAGATGGCATCACAGTTTCTGATGGTTGTGAGCCTGTGAGCAATGATAACCAGGGTTGTCTTACCCTGAAGATAGTTGATGGATTCCATAACAGCTGCCTCTGTCTCAGAATCAAGAGCCGATGTAGCTTCATCCAGGAACAGAACTGAAGGCCTTGTATAGAGGGCTCTTGCAATTCCGATTCTCTGTCTCTGACCACCGGAGAGCTTAACACCTCTGTCACCCACGACAGTGTCAAGCCCCTTATTAAGGCTTCTAACATATTCGTCCAGCTGTGCTTCCTTGAGCGCAGCCCAGATCCTGTCATCATCCACCTCTTTGTGCCCAAAGGCAACGTTGGCTCTGATGGTATCATCGATAAGATAGATCATCTGAGGTATATATCCCACAGACCTGTGCCATGCATCGTCATTGGCAAATACATCCTTGCCGTCAACCATAACCTTGCCGCTCTGGGGCTCAAGGAGTCCTAACATGATATCTGCAAGAGTGGTCTTGCCTGCGCCGGATTCTCCGATAAGCGCCACAGACTCATTCTTTTTGATGGTCATGCAGGCATCTGTAAATACAGGGTTATCTCCCTCAGGATATTTGAATACAACATGTTCAACCTTGAGAGCATCAGTAAGCTCAAGGGCTGTGGTTCCCTGTCTTGCTGCAACTTCCTTCTTGATCTTGTCAGCCTGAACCAGGTCCTCGTATATTGCATCAACGGAAGCCTTGCCATACATAATGCTGCCCATGTGCTCAGTCATTCTGTTGAAGGCGGGAAGCATACGTATCGCTGCAAGAGCAAAGGCTGAAAGAGTTGCAGCAAAGGCCTTCACGTCCACATTCATGCTCATTCTGATGATGATGGTGATAAGAAGGGCTCCCACTGTAAGCATCTCAGTAATGTATTTAGGGAAATGAGTGTAGAGATTGAATTTCTTGTTGGATCTGATGGACTTATCATATGAAATACTGAAGTTATCCAAAAAGAACTGCTCTCTGTTAAGAACCTTAAGTTCCTTAATGCCTCCAAATGACTGAATAAGCCACTTGTTCAGATCTCCGGAAGCAGCTCTGGCATCCTCACCGGCCTTAACCTGGTTCTTCCTGTATACCTTGAAGATAACAATAAAAGCCACCAGGAATATACCTGCCAAAAGCATCGTTGTTACTGCATCTGTCACAATAAGAAATACCAGCATGCACGCAAAGGTGAACATCTCTACCAGGATACTTACAATTGCCGATATTACATTCAAAAAGCTCACAACATCGCTGTTAACGTTTCTCTGAAGCTCAGGAGCCGCATGCTCAACGTGGAACAGATAGTCCTGGCTGAGGTAACAGTCCATCAGCCTCATGGCAAGGCTCTTCCTGTTCTTGTACACGAAATCCAGCTGAAATTTAAATCTGAACATCAGATACGCATTTTTCACAATGTACAGAATAATAAGTCCTACAGAGAAGTATATTACAAAGGTCTTGATTGTATGCGCATTGAATATATCCGCGAACAATTTGTAATTCTTGTTGGTATCTATCTGTCCCGGATCCAAGATCACATTTACAAGAGGAAGCAGTGCCGATACTCCAAGCAGTTCAAATATTCCGGCAAACAATGCCAGGAACACGTTCAGAACCAGCTCCGCCTTTTGACTTTTATTAAAAATATAATTTACTTTTTTTAATGTATCCATTTATCATTCTCACTATTGTTTAATTAACCAAAACCAATGATACCATACCATCAACCACATTTACACTGTAGAGATGATTGTTGTCCATATCACCGGGATTGGCGAAGAGTTCATCATAGTATCCCTTATAGTCAGGACCCAGATTCTCTATATATACATAATTAAATTTGCCGTTAATCAGCTTATCGGACACTTCCTCAGGAGTTAATCTGTCGCTCATGTATCCGTCAATATACCAGGAGCCTGCGCTTGAGGAAGCCGGAGCCACCTGGAAATAGAAATCGGGATTCAGATTCTCGTTTTCAATATTTGTATCCATAAGATATATCTTATCGCCGTAGTTAAAGGACTGTCCCTCCAGTGCATAGAAATAATGCTCTGTGGGCTTCTCCACCAGGTTAAGCACAATGGAACCGCAGTTGAAGAACAACATAATGGCGAACAACATTACCAGAGTCTTATTGACTCCAAGGTCTCCTCTCGTCCTGTCATGGTCAAGCCACAGCTCTCCCAGAACCACCAGCATCGCCAGAAGATAGGGTCCGAGATAGTTGTCGGAAGCCGCCAGTGTGGGCTGATTCTTGTAAGCCATGAAGGCGATAGCCCCCATAAGCCTGAAGATCTGCATCAGCACATAGCCAACTACCAGGAAGATTACCATATAATCATCAAATTTATTCTTATCTGACATTTCTTCCTTCTTAAGGATAGCAACTCTCCAGAGTATGATGCACAGAAGAAGGAATGCTCCCATGGATATCGGAATTCCGTGGCCTATCTGGGGTACATCGATTTTGATAAGGCCATCGTACCCTGTAAGGTCATGCCCGAGAAAGGTCCTTGCAACATAGGCAAATGCCTCATTCTTAAAAGACTCTTCCACATCCTTGGCCTTGATCAGATAAATACATACCAGTGTATATGCACCCATCAGGGCAGCGATAACTGCTATAGGCTTTTTGGTCTGAAGTTTCCACAAAACAATGCATACTACGATAGCTACTACTATCGCTCCTATAACAACTACCGGACCGGCAGCAAAAAGTTTCCCTGCCATTTTGGCAACAGTGCCTGAGAGACCTCCCGTAACAGTTCCGGTAAAAGTCAGATACAGCTCCCAGGTCAGGTATGCTGCGCCGATAGCTGCAAGATTGGCTCCAATTACAGTCCAGGTCTTCTTAAGGTCAAATTCCTTATGAAGCAGCATCACAGCATAAATTATGATGAGATAGACAATCGCATCTATGATTCCCGTTCTCTTGGACAACACAAGAATAAATACGGAAAATAAGCTTGAACCCAGATAAAAGCCGTCCTTTTTAAGATAATACTGTCTGAAGTATATTAAAGCGACAGCCATAAGAAGATACTGTATATAATCAGGCTGAAACGTTGTATAGCCCACAAACTTATAATTAACATCCCTCAGACAATAAGGAAGAACGGTAATAAACAAAGTTGTGATCAGAATCTTATTTTTTTCTTTAAAAGAAGTAATATGAGCAAATAGCGGAAGAAGCAGGCTCACAGCCATTATCTGCTGCCCCCACATCATGATTCCGGTTGAACAGGAGAGCCATAGCTTTGTACTGAAATAGTCCCACAAGGATACCGCCGGGCAATGGTAAGGAGCCAGGTCCGTCGTCATAGGTACATTTGAGTAGTCATTCAGCATATAGAAGTACTTGATGACTATCGCCCAATGATGTCCCTCATCGGTTCCCTGATTGAATATTCTTCCATAAGCCACAAAAAGAAAGTACACAGATAAAGCGAGAAACACTATAAGTCCCGGCGTAAAAAGATTCTCTTTTATTCGCTCTCTGCTCTTAACACACGTAATAACCGTATATACAGCACATGCTACTGCAAGAACAAGTGACAGTATAATTCCGGGGGTAAATGTAGTTATGATTCCGGAGAAATACAGAAGTGTTATAACCGAAAAAATTGCCGGAGCCACCGTTTCTTCTATTCTCTTGTTAAAAAACAATGCAATTGCAGCTGCTATAGGAAGTGCAACAACTATAGACATTCTCTAATCCTCTCCCATGTAGTTAATTATCCGTCTCTGCCTCCCGCAGATCAGGGCTCAAATCCATCCTTAATATAGATCGATGCTATCTTGAATCCATTGACATAAATTGAATCTATCTCAGTGAAGCCTTCAACGGTATATTCGTTACCAACAACTCCTCTGTAAAAGGCAGCATAATACTCATAGCCATCAGCTCTTACAGCAACCTTCTCTTCTTCCTCATCCTTAAGGACATATTCAAAATATCCGGCTCCCTGGGATCCCATCCAGAAGTAATCCCTGCCGGTAAGCTCAGGATTAACATCTCTTATCTTCTCATAAGCCTGATATTCACTAAGAGTCCAGTAATCTCTGTCGAACTGATCTCCGAAAAGGCTTCCTATCTCATTCAGATAGACATATTCGTAAGGATGATATTTACAGATCCATACAACCTGAGTCAAAAGACCTGCTGCAATAAGTGCCATAGCAGATACCCTAAACAGCTTGCCGCTACCAAGGAGCCTCTTTACCGCCCACAAAAGAACTGTAACAATTGAGGGCATAACAAAATATAAGTGCCTCCACCCATTATATATTGTTGCATGAGTGATTGCCACTGAAAGCCATGGCAGAAATCCCGCAGCAAATGCAAGAATAATATATTTATTGCCGAGTACTATATCATTAAATTTCGTCTTCTTCCTGACGGCTCCTGCCACCGCGATCACAAAAAGCACTACGGCAGCCAGTCCCAATATGATATACCATATCGGAAGTGAAATCAGAAGCCATACAGGTACGTAATACCAGGGAAGCTGATCCTTGGTAAGAGCCTCTCCCATAAATACGATGGTGCCGTTCCATCTTCCATAGTCAAGGAATGTCTTAAACATCCTTACCAACTGCTTAATGGGGCTATGCCAGGTAACCGGAGTAAGAATCACCAGAAGCACAAGGATTCCAAATATCAGCGCAAGGGTCTGGGCTAATGCCTTTTTAACAAACAGTTTCTCTTCACCCTCTCTTTTTTCCCTGATTCCAAATACCCACATATATCCAAGGACCAGAGCAGGAAAAACAGCTCCCATGATCCTTACGTTAACGGACACGGCGCTTACGAGTATGAATAACAGGCAGTGGCGCCATTTAAACCCGTTTTCCACAAGAAGATATACAACAAACAGATTGATCATAAACAGGGACATAAACACCATGTCCTTGATGTTATAGAACTGCTCGGCAAAAAACCTGGGATAGAGAGCCACCATTGCAGTCCCCAGAGCGCCCATAGCCCCGGACTTAAATACCTTGGAAGTAAACAGATAAAAGCAGATATAGCCCAAGCAGCAAAACAAAAACGTATATAAATGCCTTGCAAGAAAAATGCTGCGGATATTGTCTTTGAACAGATACTCAAATACCGCCATGGGAAACTGCGCGGACATTCCGTAATACTTGTCCTTATATTCAAACAATGGTGTGATATTCTCATCTGACTGCCCCGTAACAAGCTCAGTAACATAGTTCATGTTAACCTGAAGGGACTGTCTCTCAGCCCTTTCGTCTCTTGACACACCATAATCAAGCAGAAGAAATCTTCCCACGATTATGTAAATTATGATAACGAGGGGTATCAAGACCCTAAATGCTTTTTCTTTAGTCATGCAAGATCTCCGATCACTTATTTTTTCCTGTAAATCACCTTATCTTCAAAGGTAAGCAAAAGTTTGGCAACTACCAATGCGCATACGATGGCAATCATATTCATAATTAAAAGATTGTTATCCAGGTGCTTCATCTTAAGAGCATCAATGATTCTCTCATGCACCAGATATATCTCCAGTGTCAGAGGTGAAAGCCAGCGAAAAACAGGCCCCAGCTGCTTCACTTCCCCTATAATGCCAAAGAACATGGAAAAGATCACCGCCATCACCAGATATAAATATCTCTTGGAAACATAGTCCGCAATGAAGCTGTCCCATACAAATACACTGATGATAGATACGATCATAAGCAAAATCACATGAACATACGACAGTCTCGATTCCTTTTTGTCATAAACCGCCTTGCCCATATAGGAGCCCACCAGGAATATGGGGATTCGTCTCCACATGATCTCCGTTGACTTCCAGAATTCAGGAAATGCATAGCTCATGACAGCGTTAAAGCCGATTGAAACCGCAAGTGCCGCAACAAGAGCCCATATACTCCAGTTTGTCCTAAGGTATAACCGGTAGACAAAATAATACAGAATATAGCAGACAGTAATACATGTAATAAACCATATCACCAGAGAATCCTTGATAAACATATCAATTCCGGTAACATATGTTATGTATGATAGGAACCTTCTGTCCCGCACAAAATACAGATAGCATACAGACAACACGATTATCGTAGGTATCCATACTCTCTTAAGCCTGTTTATGTAGAACCTCTTCCAGGAGCTGTTCTTTGTTATGGCAAAATACAAAGAGATTCCGGAAACAAACAGGAAAATATCAACTCCAAGATTCCCCATCAGTTTGAAGGAATGGAGAATCTGCAGGCCCCCCTCAATATTCTTCGGAGACTTGCAGTGGAATATCATTATACAGATGATGGCCAGTGCATACACTGCATCTCTGTTCTTACTTATCATGTACCAATTAAACTTTTTCATTCCTGTGACAACCCCCAACCGCTGCCAAATAACTAATTTATTATATCACAGCATCTTCCGGGCTCTTTCGATCCAGGTGTACTGCTTTACTTTTTCTTTGGCAGCCTCTGCTCTTTGAGCGGCCTGCCTTGGACCCTCCTTGATAGAATCAAGCGCCTTCTTCCATTCTGTTTCATCGGCGCTGTCCGCCAGATAGGCGATATTATCATCAACTACTTCCCTTATAACCGGAAGGTCAGAGGCAATTATCACCCTGCCGCTTGCCATGTACTCAAAGAGTTTGAGCGGCGATGTAAATTTGCCTATATCCTCCCCCATGACCATAACCTTGTCCTGGTTGGGAAGAAGCAGCACGTCCATGCTGCACATGATCGCCGGTATCTCTGCGTTCCTTACATGCCCATGGAAGTGAACGTTGTCACTAAACGGCTTGCCTGTCTCCTTCTCTGCGGCCTCTTTGGTGTCGCCATATATCTCATAGTCATTATCAGGGTCCAAAGCAGCCAATCTTCTGATGAGATCTATGCCTTTGCCAATAAGTGTCTTACCAAAATATCCTATTTGAAGCCTCTCCCCGAAATTCCCGGAGGGCTTGTCGGATATTCCTTCATAATCGCTGAGGGTGCAGGCATCGGGCAAAACTGTGATTCTGTCAGGGCTTACACCATACTTTTTCACATAATAATCCTTAAGTCCCTCTGAGATCATCACCAGTTTAAGCTTTTTGTTATTCACAAAGGGCCCCCATTTGATCATCCTGTAAAACCTGCCGCAGAGGTGATTAAGATCTCCGTGAAGATCAAGAGTAGCCTCTGTTCCCTTCATTACAGCAAAAAAGGCTGTGAAGGGATCCCTTGTCACTATGCGGTCTGCGCCGCTCTTTATCGCCATCTTAACTGCGGCATTGGCCCACTTTATCTGTGACAGCCTGTCTTTCCCCTTCTCTTTAAGTTCAATTATCTCAAAATCATGGTTAAGTCCATAATATTCAGCAGCGCTTATGCTCTTATCACTTCCTGAGACAATCAGACTAAAGCTGTCCGTAAGCTCCGTAAAGCCTTCTGATATCTTGGCAATATGCACACTATTCGTTGATTTAGAAGGCACTGTCGCCCTTGCTATATATACTACTCTTTTCATATCCGCTAACCTCTTTGTGTGGTTGCATTAAAAAACAAGATAACAGGCAGCACCGAGGCGGCACTGTCTGTCCTTTAAACGATTCATCATCCAATTAAACAAGTATACGGATTTAATTCATATCCGCAATCTTAAGCCTGACATTTTCCCCATCAACTATAACGGAATAGAAATGTCCCAAAGCAATTTCGTCTTCAAAGATGCTGCCGTATTCTTCGGCGAAATTGTCATCAACCGCTGCGAGGAACACATATCTGCATTCTTTGAGCTTGTCAGCCCACTCCTCAAGCGTAATCTTGTGAGGCTCGTCAGCAAGAGTGCTAAGATGCATATCGATATAATCTTTGGAAACAATTCTACCCGGTGATAACTCAAAATTAAATCGGTCTACGTTCTCATCGCCAGTCTCATCAATGAAATAGACCACATCGGGATATTCAATATCGACCTTCTCAATAGCGTCATATCTTGCCACTTCGGAACGAACAAAAGTCTGACGGTAGAATATACCAAGGTCAGATATAAACACAGCTGTGAATACCAGTAGTCCGATGACTACAGGGTACAGCGAGGTTTTCTCCATATCCCTTAATATGATTGAGATGTACAGCAGAACAAACACAATGATATATCCAAAAAGATATCTTTCACACTGTTTGGCTTTGACAGTCTGATTAAGTCCCCTTCCGTAGAAGTTGGTCAGATACACCACTGATGCATAAACCAAAAAGCCAGCATTTACAAGGATCATAAATATCCTGTTCCGCCTTCTGACACTGTCCTCTTTTTCCCTGGATAACATATACAGGAGGCAGGGAAGAATCACAATTACCATGATAAAAGGTGCCTGAAGATTGGATCCAAAGCCGTATGCCCTGTCAACGCAGTAGTTGGAAAAAATTATCTGAGCAAAGCTTCCCATGGTCTGAAGCCTTATATCAGCAGGCATTATCACAGTTGTGCCTGCGAAGATGGCAATTGCCATCAAAATCACCAATGAAATATATACTTTTAGATTCTTTTTAAGAAGAATCCTGATTCCGATATACAAAGTCGCGGCAAATACGATGACAGCCGCCACTACTGCGTAGGGCTTCATCTTATGTATAGCCTGACCGATACTGAACTTCTCCTCAGCATCATTTAATTTGCAGAAGAAAGTCCAGCTAAGCTTGGACAGTACTACAGCTACGGTGCAGACAGTCAGGAAATAATATCTCCTGATGCCCTCCTGCTTCTCATATACCATTTCCATGCCTGCAATGATCATAAGACATATAAGCGCAAGGATAATACCGGTGCTCTTAATATGGATCAGAAAAACAAGCGAACTGATAACTAAAACCTTATAATATCTGTCTCCCGTCTGTTTTAACGCCATATATGCAGCCAGCACAAAAGCAGTAAGAATTCCTGCAATGTAATCATACTGCATCGCCACAACGCCGCCTTTATAGGTCAGCGGCAGGAACAGCATAAAGAACAATCCCAGACAGAACTTAAGGATCTTGTCCCTTTTCTTATCACTCTCTGTCTGCCTGAAGAAAAATACCAGCATAGCAACCTGCATTGCAACTCCGGCAAAAAGCTGCATGCCCTCCGAATAGTTGGGCCACATTTTAAGACTAAGATATTTCCAGACCATAACGCCTACCGGCTCTTTGAATCTGCAGATATCATTCACATAATAAAACTCACGGGGATATTTCTCATATGCAACAAGACTGTCCTGACTATTTACAAATCTTCCCTTGAAGACAAGCATATAGTAGCCACACAAAAGAAGATATTGCAGTAGTCCCGGGGTGATGAGATTGGCAATCTTTTTCTTCCTGATACCATATACAACTGTTCCCACCGTAGATAATACCGCAATACCGGCCACCAGATAGGTAGCGATCCACAATTCATAGATGATTCCGCACAGATATGCAAGGAGCGATGCCCAGATCATGGAAAGGGCAATTGTCTCTTCTGTCTTTTTGTCAAAAACTATCGCCAATAGCATTGCTATGGGAATCACTATCAAAAACGCCATATACTCCTCCTGATCGGAATACTTTACTTCTTCTTACGTATAACTTCCTTAAACGCAAATACCAGTTCCTTGCGGTAAAACCACAGTGCTATCAGTGATGCGATGATAAATGCCACATATTTTAGGAGAATATGCGCATTCAGGAAATAAACCGCAACGCCGCTTATTATCACTACCATAAGTATCAGCATAATATCCGAAAGCCTGAAAACGTTCTGAACTATACTGTGCTGCTTCAGAACCTTCTTAGAAATCATCCAATGAACAAAGAACTGAAATGCATAACTGGCAAACGTGGTAAACGCCGCAGCATTATATCCGTACATCGGTATAAAGATCAGGTTACCTGTAATGTTTACTATAGCTGAAATAATAGTCATCATTGCGATATATCTGGTCTTCTTGAAATAATACTCAATTCCAACAGGAATGGTATACAGATACAGCATAAAAATGCCAATGAGGATTGGAATAAAAATACCGCTTCCTTCCCAATAATCCTTGGGTCCCAAAATATGGATCACTTCATTCTCCACCACCAGCATACCTATAGCAAGGAATGCAATAACAGCCATATATATTCTTGACACCTTACGGATAGTTGGATAGTCCTCTTCTTTCATTTTCTTATAGAACCACACACCCCATACATTCTCTGCCGAGTAAAAAATAACCTGAAGGACATATGCGATGCTGTATGAAAAAGAATAGATTCCCGTGCGGGCAGCACCCACTATATTTGTGATGGCAATCCTGTCAAACTGACTCTGGATCTGCTGCGACATAAAATGCCAGATCATGGGAAAGCCAAAACCAAGGGCATATTTGGCCATGTCAGGTTTTACTCTGAAATGCCCTCTTTGGCCCAATGAGATGAAAATCTCAATACCAATAAGAATAAGCGGAATTGCACTTCCGACTATCCTTCCGTATTCCCTGGAGGATGTAAATACAAGTTTTATAAGAGCAATAGACAAAACGACATTAAAAATCGCATTAAATGCCGCATATGCCATAAATTTCCTATAGTTATAATCAAGTGCCAGCCTTGCATTGCTGATAGCCAGCATGGCGGTTCCAAAGGAGTGGAATATCAGACAGGCAAATACATACCAGGGATACTCACTTCCGAAGTGGAACAAACTACGAGCAGCAAAGATGCCGGCTGTAAGAACCGTCAGGGGTACAACTGTAATTCCTACGATGGTAGAAACATAGGTATCTATTTCCGACTCATAATCAATACCGGCATTTCTGATGGAAGGATACATTCCAAGACCTATGATAATTGCCAATATCGCCTCATAAGCCATGTAGGTATTGAATACACCAAACTCCTCAGTGGACAAAAGCCTGGAAAAGATAGGCAAAGTCAAAAAAGCAATGCTCTTTATCAATATATTTCCGACTGTATATCCGATTCCTGCTTTTATCTCTTTTCTGGCCATGACCTTAGAAATTCTTCCTTACTTTCCCTGCAAAATATCGACGATATATCGGCTGGTACGCTCTGAAGCCCTGCCATCGTCATAATCTTCAATCTTCTCCTTGAAGAGCTTGTCTACCGCTACTACATACGGCTCTGCATCAAATGCCGCAATATTCTCAATAAGTTTATCATTATCCTGAGCATTGGGGAAAGGCAATTCTTCTCTTGTAAAATACAATCCTCTTCCTGCGCAGTAGTCCTGATAATCCTTCTGATACAGAAATACCGGCTTGTGAACCATTCCCATCTCAAACATAACGCTTGAATAGTCAGTTATGAGACAATCGCTGACAGCCATGATCTCATAGGTGTCGTCATAGCCGCGAGCATCTATGACTCTGGGGTCACCCGGAATAAGATTATCGGCATTTCTCATAACAGGATGGAACTTGGTGACAAAAACCCACTCTCCACCCCATTTACTCTCAAGAGCCTTAAGTATTGCGTCATAATCAAGATCATAGACATCTGTTCTCTGATCATCTCTGAAGGTAGGAGCATAGAACACAACCTTTGCACCCTCTTTGATACCGATCTTTTTCCTGTAAAGAGCCTTGTCCTCATCAGTTGCGTTGAACAATATATCAAGTCTTGGATATCCGTGCTTAAGAATCTCCTTATTAAAGCCAAAGTCCTTCTGGTAAACTTTATCTCCGAAGCCGCTGCTTGATATCATTACATCAGTAATCGCTATATCATGCTGCATTCTCTTGGTAGCAAGGAAATCAGAATTATTAACGGCATTACCGATCTTCTTTACACTGATACCTCCATGCCAGGTCTGGATATAAGTCTGGCCCTTTCTCTTGATCATATAGAGATTGACTCTGCTGTTAAAATACCATACCTTTGCAGTTGCCAGCTCATACATTGACCTGAGTGAGTGGATCTTGACCTTGGTGATGTATTCCGGATACTCCTCATCCATGTTCTTGGCAAGCCAGATGTACTTGCCCTGCGGATAATCCTTGGCAAGTCTCTCTGCCACGTATCTTGGGTTATCACTTAATCCCTTGCCACCAAAGCTCATTAGTATGACCTTGGAATTATCGATGGGAAATATTCTGAAGATCACCAGTATGATCCGTAAACAATAGTTAATTATGTACTTTATTACGTTTGCCATATAATATCTCCAAGCAAATTGATCAGCAGCCTTCTGTACTACGGATCTTATAGCTTCCAAAATCAAGTTCGACTATGCAGTGCCTGTTCTCTCTTTCCGATTCCGGAGGAAACTGCATATAGTCTCTGTATAACTGAGTCAGATATTCCTTATATCCCACAGGAATGGGCATTACATTCTTCTCGAATTCGCAGTCCACGATTTCGCTGAATATGCTCCCAGGCATTCTCTCCTTCATATAGCCATAGGCTCCGTAATGGCAAATGAGATAGTCGGAAGACTGCCCGGCTCTTTCTTCAATTTTCTTCTCAATCTTCTTTTTGAGGGAGTCCACACTGCCCGGACAATGCTTCATGGCAAAATAGGCAATGCGCTTAATAAGTCCCGCATCGGCAGGCATATAGCCATTCTTGGCAAGTATGCGCCTTTTAAGGACATAGAAGAGCTTCTCATCCTTTTTCTCTTCCTCAATTGAAGGAGCCCCATTGTCATAGGGAAAAATATCAATAAATATTCCGTTATGTGCAGAAGAATCAACTGCATTCTGTTCCACAAAATGCGTGCCCCTGATCCTTAATTTGGCATAGCCAAATCCAAAAGCCGGATCCACATCCCAGTCCTGATACTCATACTCAGGATCAAGATCCTTGTCACAGGCAGCCCTAAGCTTTTTGTAATCAGCTCTGGTCATGGCAACATCCAGATCATCATCCCAGGGAATAAAGCCTTTATGCCTTACTGCACCCAGCATGCTTCCGTAGGCCAGCCAGAATTTTATACCGTTTTTGTCGCAGACTCTCTTAAGTTCTATCAAAAGATCCAGCTGCGCCAAATGAACTTTTTTCAAATCCTCTTTTTGCATACTTATCCTCTGATGAACTCCATGAACTGAAGCTTATTGTCCAATGCACTTGTTGTGGGTCTTCCCAGGTCTTTTCTTGCTCCGATGGAACATTTAACCTCGATAAGAGAAAGAGCCTTTCTTGTCTTAGCTTCCTTGAGAGCCTCATCCAGCTTCTCAAAGCTGTCTACACAGATAGCATGCTCATAACCGCAGGCTTTGGCAATAGCTACAAGGTCGATGCTTCCTGCAACGGTTGGCATACCTCCGACAGTCTCATGAGCTGAGTTATTGATAACAACATGTACAAGATTCCCGGGCTTGTTATTGCCTATAACAGCCATGGCGCCCATGTGCATAAGAGCAGCTCCGTCTCCATCAATACACCATACCTTGCGCTCGGGAGCATTGATTGCAACTCCAAGTGCTATAGAGCTTGAGTGTCCCATAGAGCCAACTGTAAGGAAATCATATTTATGTCCCTGCTTGTTAGCTTCTCTTATTTCGAACAGTTCCCTGCTGGCCTTACCTGTAGTAGAAACGATCGGGTCCTCTCCGCTCACTTCAACAATATGTCTGATGATTTCTTCTCTGACCATTGTGTTATCGTTCTTGTAAACTGCTGCCTCGTCGTACTCCAATGCTCCCTTTTTGATAACAAAGGCAACATCCTTACCTGCTGCAAGCTGCTTTCTGAAGCTTTCCAGAGTATTCATAAGGTCGCTCTCGCTGGTATCCTTATCAACAACAAATGAGTCAACTCCCATATCCTCAAGAAGCTTAATTGTTACCTCACCCTGATAAATGTGCTGAGGTTCGTCATGTACCCCGGGCTCACCTCTCCATCCGATGATAAAGATCATGGGTATTGCATATACTTTCTCGTTAAGAAGTGAAGCCAATGGATTGATGATATTGCCCTCACCGCTGTTCTGCATATAAACAACCGGCACCTTACCTGTAGCAAGATGATAACCTGCTGCCAATGCTGTACAGTTTCCTTCATTAGCAGCAATTATGTGATGCTTTTTATCTATACCGTACAGGTTGATTAAATAGTCGCATAAAGGCTTTAGCTGAGAATCTGGCACTCCCGTATAAAAATCAGCTCCTATCATTTCCACAAACTTTTCAACCTTCATTGTCTTACTCCTTCCAAAATCTGTTCATACAACTGTCTGATCGTTGCCTTATCCAATGCTATTGGATTATTCTTTAATCTCTGCTCATTTACTGAGTCTGTTAATTCATTAATTTGTTCCTGATCTGCCTTAGGTGTATCCAGTTCAAGCACCTTATATATTCTTTCAAGCTTTTCCTTGGCTTCTTCCGTGCTGCCACATCCCAGAGCCTTGGAAATCTGCTCAAATACACTCTTTAGATATTCACTTCCTCTTGGATCACTGCATCTGTCTGTGCGCTCAGTCATCCATGGGAAAAGTATCTTATCACATAAAAATGCTGCATGTCCATGCGCCAGTCCGAATAAACTTGTAATCTTATAACACATCGCATGACCTGCAGTTGTCTGAGTTATATTGATTGCCTTGCCTGCAGTATTGGCCGCTATCAACATCTGCCTGTTGCCTTCCGGGGTATTATTGAGATATTCCTCCATGTTAGCCATTATCATACTGATGGCATCACAGCTGTAGCTACGGCTCTCCTCCGTGCTGTTAACTGACCAGAAGGACTCTATTGAATGTGCCAGCGCATCCAGCATGGAACTCTTTCTGTGATAATCCGGAAGCGATTTAAGTGCATCGGGATTCAGAAAAACAACATTCGGAATACTGCTGACATGGGTTACCGACTGCTTTACTCCGTTATAATATATAACCGCAAATCTGGTGGCCTCAGAGCCTGTACCAGCGGTTGTAGGCATTACTGCAAAGGGAATATCACTTGGCTGCAGTTCCATTTTAAGGAACTCTCCATTCTCACCGTCGCCTTCAAGGCCGGTAAAAAGCTTGATGCATTTGGCCACATCAATAGCAGATCCGCCTCCAATGGCCACAATACTGTCGCATCCATTCTCACGGAACAGCTTCACTCCCTGTACTACAGATTCATAGGTGGGGTTGGGCTTGAAGTCCGAAAACATAGTGATATTTGAGCCTGTAACCTTGCCCAGAATCAAATCGTTAACACAAAGCGTACTGCTTGTGTGTTTGCCACACACAAGCAGTACGTTATTATACATTCCCGAATCAAGAAGTTGCCTTAACTCCGATAATTCACCGGTGGTAGAAATAAGCCTTTGCTCCATAATATCAAACCTCATCAGGAATCAATCTTATAATGTCTTTGAACGGCATCAGCATCTTGTCGCATTCCTCGGCGCGGTGGTTCTCAAGGATGATCCTTGCAGCCTCCTGTATTGCCGGAACGGTAGCTCTCATCAGCTGATTTGCATATATTATTACATTGGCGCCTCTTTCCTTCCACTCTTCCTCTTTAACAGAGTTAAAGCTTGTAGGTACCAAAACCACAGGTGTCTTGGAATTCTTTTCCCTGAATTTCTCAAGGAATTCAAATATCTCTGAAGGATCCTTCTTTCTGCTGTGGATCATGATTGCATCTGCACCTGCTGCTACAAATGCAAAGGCTCTTTCAAGAGCATCCTCCATTCCCTGTTCAAGGATAAGGCTCTCTATTCTTGCACAGATCATGAACTCCTTGGTGCGCTGTGCCTTTTTACCTGCACGAATCTTCTCGGAAAAGCTCTCGATGCTGTCCTGCGTCTGTACTACCTCAGTTCCGAAAAGACTGTTTTTCTTAAGTCCTGTCTTATCTTCAATGATTACCATTGATACGCCCAGTCTCTCAAGAGACCTTACGGTGTATACAAAATGCTCTGTCTTTCCGCCTGTATCACCGTCGAAGATGATGGGCTTGGTGGTAACCTCTGTAATATCCTCTATTGTTCTGAAACGGGAGGTCATATCAACCAGCTCGATGTCAGGCTTACCCTTTGCCGTGGAATCACACAGGGAAGAAACCCACATAGCGTCATACTGATGTGCTCCGCCGTTCTGATAAACTACTGTATTCTCAACCACGAGGCCTGTAAGACCGTCATGAGCTTCCATTGCAGTAACAAGGCCCTTGGCATCAAGCATTCTTCTAAGGCTTCCACGTCTGATATCAGGCATGGCAAGATCTGCTCTCTGGCGATTGTCGATGTCCTTGTACTTATCATCACTGGCATAAGGATACTCAACAAGTCTTCCGCCATAAGTTGCAAGAATTGATGTAACTTCATCCCTTATGGGTCTCTGGAAGCCGTTCTGCCAGTCATCTCCGTGAACAACGATGTCAGGTCTGTACTCCTTAAGGTTGTCCTTGTAGGACAGTGTCTTCTGCTCAACAACCTTGTAAACACCGGAAATATTCTCAAACATTATCTTTCTCTCTGAGAAAGGAACAAGAGGCATTCTCTTGTAGGAGGCTACAGCTTCATCGGACAGAACACCTATAATAAGCTTACCGAGCTTCTGAGCCTTTTTGATAATTGCTATATGTCCTCCGTGGATAATATCTGTTGAAAAGCACATATATACCACTCTTGACTCAATTTCCTTAAGCTTGGAACTTACAACAGCGAGATCTTCAGGATTATCGATCTCAGCGCAAAGCATATTCTTCATATCGGCGGGCTTAATAACGCATTTATCTGTCACTTCGTTAAGAGCATTCTCCGCATAGACATTAGTATTGCCGCTCTCACAGAATTCGCAGATCTTATCAAGCCAGATCTTCCAGTCTTCCTTCTTGAGCTTATAGAGAGCCTGCGCTTCCATAGCTTCATTAAAGAATTCTATTCCAACCTTCTCTACCTTGCCGTTTCTAACTACAGCCTTAAAATCCTTCTCAGGAAGCTCAAGAGTAGAGGATACTGCCATGGAACTGTCCTTTGCAGCGATTATTCTGTCCAGAACCTCGTTTTCAAAAACAAGGTCACCGTGCATAAGGATGATGTCATCATCAAGATGCTCCCTTGCACAGTAGATACTGTAAATATAATTGGTACTGTCATATTTGGGATTCTTCACAAAAGTAAAATGAATCGGAAGATCAAGACTCTGACAGTAGTTGACCAAAACCGCATCGAAAAGACCTGTAGTCATTACTACCTCTTCAATGCCTGCTGCGCAGAGCTGTGTCAGCTGTCTTGACAATATTGTCTCTTTTGAGGAAATCTCGGTCATGCACTTAGGATGCTCTGAAGTCAGAACGCCCATACGTGATCCCATTCCTGAATTAAGAATTAATGCTTTCATATAAATATAAAACCTTTCTTTCCAAAACTACGCTTTTTAGTATATCACATCTGTTATTATCTTGCTCACAGCCTGTATATCCTGCGGTACTACAACGCTGTCCTGTCTGTGAATCGTCTCGGCGCAGCCGCCTGTATCATAAGTTATTACCGGTGTTCCGCAGGCCTCCGCCTCAAGATTGACGGTTGGCAGATTGTCCTCATGGGTAAGATTGACAAATGCATCTGCGGCGGAATATATTTCTGCCAGCTTAGTGGCACTGCTTGTTCTGGGAAGTGCCAGTATATCGATGCCTCGCTTATGAAGGTCATCTATCTGTGCTTCATTAAGTCCCACAAGAACTATCTTGTATCTGCCCGGTGCCTTGGCATCAAGGATTCTTGACAGCTCTATATAATCATCAAGACCTTTCCTTCTCTCCCAGATGCTGGCAACTCCAAGAAGCATCTTTTTGTCCGCAAGATCATGGTCCTTTCTGAAGGAACTGTCTGTAGGCTTGAACACCTCAGTATTTATCCTGTTGTAGATTACTTCGACCGGGTACTCTGCCAAAAAGCTCTTTTCAACTTCAGCTTTAAGCCATGCTGAAGGTGTGATTATCTGCAGGTTCTTAACACCTGTAAATGCAGCCTTTTTCCTAAGATAATTATCCTTGCTGTTGTCGCGATTACTCTTTGGATACTGCGCTAGTGAAGGACATTCACTGCAGCAGGTCATCCATTTATCGCATTTTTCGTAGGTGTAATAGGCGCAGTGCCCTGTAAATGTCCAGCAGTCATGAAGGGTCCACTTGACCTTCATATCAGGTCTGGACTTGATCCATGCAAAGAGCATTTCATAGTTTATATAATAACCGTGAATATTGTGAAGCCACAAAATATCGGGATTGTATTCCTCGGCCCATTTCAGGAACTTAGCCGTTGCATGTCTCGATCCCAGTCCGTGTTTGTCCGTAAGGCGGGTGTAGATACCGTGCATGTAAGTATCAGCCTTACTACCGATAAGCACCGCGTATTTTTCAGCCCCCGCCGGAATCTCCGGTTTTCTTCCGTATGCTATTTTAACCTCAAAGCCCTTCTCGTCGTACTCCCTGGCAATATCAAGGACGATTTTGCCCGTAGAGCCATACCCCAGAACGGCATTAATCAACAAAACTTTCATTACTTAACTGACCTGTGTTCTAATCTCATTTGAGTAATAAATACTTGGCGATCTCCTGACCGAAGCATTCAAAATAATAGAGTCTGCTATAGCCATTCTCCTTGTAAACCTGATACTTGGTCTTAATTCGCTCAAGTGTGTTCTTAAAGGATTTCTTGGAACTCCAGCCGCCGATGTAGAAATCAGCAAGAACCTGCGGGATTATCGTGACCTTCTTGCCCATCTTAAGAGCCTTCAAGTACCATCCGTAGTCTGAGTGAACATTCTCTATGCCATAGAGTCCCACATCCTTGTAGCAGCTGCGGGATGCATACATAGCGGGGTGATTGAAATGGCGGGAGGTCTGATACCGACCATCCTTAGCATGTTTCTCAATTATCTGTGATTCGCCGTTATGAATGCGGATGGCGCCCATATAAATATCAGCGCTGCCGTCTGCTACAGCCTTCTCTACAATCTCAAGGGCATTGTTATCATAGGCATCGTCGCTGTTAAGAATACCGATGTAGTCTCCCGTAGCAATGGATACACCTTTGTTCATGCCATCATAGGGACCTCTGTCCTTCTCTGAGATAACCTTAAGAACATAACCCTTAGCTTCATACTGCTGCCTGTAGGATTCCACAATCTCAAGAGTCTTGTCGGAGGATTTGCCATCAACGATGATATGCTCCAGGACACCGACACTCTGTCTTAGTACTGATTCAATTGTCCGACTTACAGTTTTTTCACTGTTGTAAGTCACTGTAACTATAGATATCATTACCGGATCACAATTCCTTTACTATAACGAGATGCTCACGCATCGTGCATCTCATCCTGTTTTTCCTCTGAGAATCCCTCTGTGCTGTCCTTCTGAACAAGAATCTTGACTGTCTCAAATAATATCTGAAGATCCAACAGAATTGAATAATTGGTTATGTAATACAGATCCATCTTAAGCTTATTCAAGGGGCTGGTATTGTATTTACCAAAAACCTGTGCAGGGCCCGTAAGACCGCCCTTTACCTTAAGGCGAAGCTCAAACTCAGGAACATCCTCGGTGTACTTCTTCACATGCTCGATACGCTCGGGTCTTGGTCCAACGATGGACATATCACCACGGATAATATTGATAAGCTGTGGAAGCTCGTCTATTCTGGTTGGTCTGATAATATGGCCCACCTTGGTGATACGATCATCCTTCTCTCCTGCAGGGTGTGGTCTTCCATCCTTCTCCGCATCAACGATCATGGAGCGGAATTTCAGAATGCTGAATTCCTTGCCGCCAATGGTAGTCCTCTCCTGTCTGAAGAAAACAGGGCCGCCATCCTCCAGTTTAATGGCAAGCGCGGTTATCAGAAGGATCGGGCTGGTCAGAATTATTCCAATGAGAGATAACAGCACATCAAAAAATCTCTTAATTGCCAGCTGCCAGGGTGAAATACCGCTGTTTCTGCACAAATAAAGAGGTGTATCGAAGAGGTTGATCTCCTCTGAATGTTTTTCGATAATATCGGAAATCTTCGGAGTAAAGTAGACTCTCTTATCCCTGCTGAAGCACTCTTTTAATATGTCGTTCTTAACTTCTGATGGAATATCATTGATAAGGACCGCATCGTAACCTGACATCTTGTCATATATAGGCTGCAGATTCCCGTCCAATTTATCTATATTGATGGACTCGCCGATGCTGTACTTATCCGGTCTTCCATCCATGAAATGGAGCTTGCCTCCGGTGCGGTCACAGAATACTTCAAGAATCCTGTGGGGAGGGAAAATTTTCCTGTAAATATCAACCAATAATAAAGTAGCAAAGCAAAGAACCACCGACTGAATCAAAAATACCAGTGCATATCGCCACAAAAAAGCCGGGAAAAATCTGAACTGGCCGGTTATAGCGCAGGATACAAGGGTTTCAAGTGCATTAGTACAAAAAAGAGTCAACACCTGCGAAGCAAGCAGGTTAGCCTTTCTGTCCACACCAATCCTGAACGCCTTAAGAGCCTTACCCAGTATAAGGTACAAGATGAAATATATTCCTGCTGACATTAAAAGGTTGGCATAACCCAAAAGATGTCCCGTCTGGTTATTCTCTTTGGCAAATTCATACCACCACATCATAAATACGCCTGTTGCAAAAATAGCAAAGACCAATGTGCATGCTGCCCTGTATATATATTTCCCCTTCTTCTGTGAACTCATCTACCGGTTCTCCATTCCGCATTAAAATCTCAAAGGTCATTTTAACACATGCATCCCCTTATGGAAAGTTAAGGGGTTCCATTACTTCATTTTGCGCAAATTTTGCGTTATACTGAAATTTGTTGAAATTAGTTTTGGGGAGAATAACCATGCAAACAATTGATAAAAAACTCTATGACTTTTGCTGCAAGCACGCTTTTCATATAGTAATGCTGCTTCTCTTGGCAGTATCCGTGATGATAAGATGGACCTTGGCGCCCAACACCTTTTTGTCCGGTGACTACAACACCTTCTATAAGCCCTGGATCGAACAGTATAGAACTGATGGAATTGTCTCCTGTCTGAGGCAGGGAATAGGTGATTACTACGTACCCTTCAACCTGTTGTACGCTCTGTTTTCACTTCTGCCGGTTGAACCCTGGGTACCCCTTAGCATATTCTTCTGTGCAATGGAATATATCAGCGTGTACTATATCTATAAGCTGCTGCGTCTGATAGGCGCCAAAATAGGTATGGATCAATCCGAGAATTATGGTAAGTTCGCACTGTTTGTAGCTGTAGCAACTTTGTATCTCCCCCATGTGATACTTAATTCATCCCTTTGGAAACAGTGTGATTCCATTTATACAATGTTTACCTTTGCAAGCCTGTATTATCTTCTGAAGGAAAAGCATACGCTTGCCTTTGTACTTTTGTCTGTGGGCTTTTGCTTCAAGCTTCAGATGATATTTGTGCTTCCGTTCTTTATTATAGCCTATGTGTGCTTCCACAAGTTCACATTTTTCCAGTTCTTCCAAATTCCGGCCTGGTACATTGCCTTCGGCATTCCCGCCATTGCCTGCGGAAGACGCTGGCAGGACGTCTATAAGACCTATCTGGGACAGATGGGCCAGGAAGATGCCATGACGATCAATACTCCCGGTTTCTACCTGCTTGGACTTAACGACTACTACGGGCTCTACAGAGCTGCGATTTTGACAACTATAGCCATTTTCGTCATCATAGCCTACTATTCCTTTATGCAGAAGGACAAACTTGACCTTAAAAGAGTATTCCAGCTGACAGGACTGTGTATCTGGACCTGCTATATGTTCCTTCCCGCAATGCATGAGAGATATGATTACACCGCCATCATCTTTGTTTTCGTATATGTCCTCATGTTCCGCAGAAAGTATTTGTGGGTTCCTATCTCCATGATGATATGCTCCATCTGTACCTATTCAAATGCACTGATATACGGAAGTCCCATCCCGTTATGGATCTGCGCCATCGCATATTTCGCAGCCTACATAGGTTATTGCTACGACTATTTCAAAGGACTGCGATAAACACCGAAATAATTACATTAAAAAGGCTATGCACCTCGTTCAAAAAGTGCATAGCCTTTTACTTTACAATCATCTCATCAAGCTTCTACAGCAAACTCTTCCTTGCCTACACCGCAAAGGGGACAAACAAAATCTGCAGGAAGATCGTCCCACTTGGTTCCCGGAGCAATTCCGTTATCCGGATCGCCGGCAGCTTCATCATAAATATATCCACAGGTGCCACATACATACTTCATAAGCAAACCCTCCATTCTGCAAATTGAATGTTTTATTGGAAACATATGAATATTATACCACACAAAACTAAAATTGGGGTCTGACCCCAATTCACAGTTTAGACACAATTTATATTTTCGCAACCACTGATAAATACTGGCCTCACGCTATGTGCAAAAAAAATTGGGGTCAGACCCCAATTTTTTCATCGTCCGCTATCAGTGCTCTACAGCCTCTGAGAGACGTGCACGGATGTCTTCTACGCTCATCCATTCTGTATTGTTGCCGGAGCTGTAGTAGAAGCCCTCAGGAACTCTCTTTCCACCGGGAGCAATCTCAATCTCATGGGAGAAAGACATCTGAGGATAAACGATGAAGTGCTTCTCATACTCATAGGTGTTGGGAGCATCTTCCTTGGTAACCATAACTTCATCAAGCTTCTCGCCGGGTCTGATGCCGATTTCCTTGGTGGCAATTCCGGGATACATAGCCTCTGCAAGATCTGTGATCTTGAAGGAAGGGATCTTACTGATGAAGGTCTCGCCGCCCTTAGCCTCTGAAAGAGCCTTGAGAACAAGCTCAACACCTTCGGGAAGGCTGATCCAGAATCTTGTCATTCTGAAGTCGGTAATAGGAAGCTCCTTCTCTCCTCTCTCTGCAAGAGTCTTGAAAAGAGGAATGATAGAACCTCTGGAACCGGCTACATTTCCGTATCTTACGATTGAGAAGTTGATATCCTTGCTGCCTGCATAAGCATTAGCTGCGATAAAGAGCTTGTCGGAAACCATCTTGGTTGCGCCGTAAAGGTTAACGGGATCAACGGCCTTATCTGTAGAAAGAGCTACAACTCTCTTAACGCCGGTCTTAAGGGCTGCATTGATAACATTCTGAGCACCGTTGATGTTGGTCTTGATAGCCTCATCAGGGTTGTACTCACAGGCAGGAACCTGCTTCAGAGCTGCTGCATGCACAATATAATCAACATTCTCGCAGGCTCTCTCAAGTCTTGCGCCGTCTCTTACATCGCCGATGAAAAATCTCATCTTATCTGCGTGCTCTTTGTAAACCTTCTCATTAGCCATTGTGAACTGCTTGAACTCATCGCGGGAGTAAATGATGATCTTCTTAGGGTTGTAGTGCTCAAGCACATACTCGGTGAAGCAATGTCCGAAAGAACCTGTTCCGCCGGTTACAAGTATGGTCTTGTTATCTAAAATTGATTTTTCCATTTATTTAAATCTCCTTTTTGTACCAATTTACGATCTTCTTGACTGCCGCTATAACATCATCAACATCAGCGTCTGTAAGAAGAGGATAAAGAGGAATACTGATGATTCCCTCGTATACCTTCTCAGCTACAGGGCACAGGCCCTTCTCATATCCCATTCTCTTGTAGAAGGGGAAGTAATAAACCGGTATGTAATGAACCTGACACTGAACGTTCTCGGCGCTCATGGCATCGAAGAACTCTCTTCTGGTGCAGGATAATCTGTCAAAGTTAAGTCTTATGATATACAGATGCCTTGTGGTGTCGGACTCAGGGATTTCCTGCTGAACTATGATCTCAGGAACGTCCTTGAAGGCTTCGTTGTACTTATTAACTATTTCGCTCCTTCTCTTGGAGAACTCCTGGAGCCTGTTCAGCTGACTTATCAAAAGAGCTGCCTGAAAATCCGTCATACGGTAGTTAAATCCAAGGGTCTGCATCTCATAGCTCCAGGGTCCCTCGCATTCGCCCTCGAACTCCTCGGGATTCTTGGTGATTCCGTGCTGGGAAGCAAGATGAAGCTTCTTAAAGAGCTCAGGATCGTTGGTGGTAATGGCTCCGCCCTCTCCTGATGTAACAGTCTTAACGGGATGGAAGCTAAAGCAGGTCATATCTGCCAGGGAGCCTTCAGGAACACCCTTGTATTTGGTTCCGATGGCGTGGGCACCGTCTATGATAAAGATCAGTCCGTGCTTTTTGCAGATGGCGCTGATCCTGTCGTGATCAACGGCCTGTCCGGTGAAGTCCACCGCCACAACAGCCTTGGTCCTGTCTGTGATATGGGCCTCGATGCTATCGGGATCGATATTGTAGGTCTCGGGATCGATGTCTGCAAAAACAGGCTTCGCTCCCACATATACTGCGCAATTGGCTGATGCCGCGAAGGTCATGGGTGTGGTGATAACCTCATCTCCGGGGCCTACGCCTGCTGCTATCATGGCGCAGTGCAGAGCTGCTGTTCCGTTGGCTACTGCAACGGCGTACTTCGCCTCAGTCACTTCACAGAGCTTTTTCTCAAGGGCTGTAACCTGGGGGCCGCAGGTGATAAGGTCACCCACAAGGGCCTGTGTAACAGCCTTGACATCATTGTCGTCAATCCACTGGCGGCCATAATAGATCTTTTCTTTTCTGACGGGGGTTCCGCCGTTAATTGCCAGTTTTTCTTTTTCCATATGATAATCCTCAATTACTGAATTTTTTCTTATAGGTGCCGCGGTATACATCAAGTGTATCCTCAACAACCTTGTCCCATTTATACTTTTCACATACGAAGGGGGCTGCGTCTTGTCTGTACCTTACGACCATGTCCGGGTCTGACAAAAGAATCTGCAGCTTATCCCTAAGGTCCTTGTAATCGCCCTTCTTAAAGGCCATGGCCTTATCCTCTACCACATCGATACACTCGGGTATGTCGGATACAAGACAGCACTGACCGTAGCTCATGGCTTCCAAAAGAGTAAGAGGCATTCCTTCAAGGTCCGAAGGAAGAACGTAAGTATAACAGTTACTTAGTAGTTCTGACAATATCCTTCCCTGAACAAAGCCTGTAAACACGATTCTGTCATCGCCTGCTGCAAGTTTCTTGAGACCTTCTTCGAATTCCTTCATGTCACTGCTGCCACCGGCTATAACCAGTTTCTTGTCGGTGTCTACTTCTTTGAAGGCCCTTATCAGGTACTCTAACCCCTTCTCGGGAACAAGTCTTCCCAGGAAAAGAATGTATCCGTCCTTGGATAAACCAAACTTCTTAGAGATCAGCTCCGGCTGCGTGGCAACAGGTCTGTTGACACCGTTGGGAATAAGAATCGTATCCCTTCCGTAGGTCTCCTTGAAATAATCCTGTACACTCTTGGACAGAACTATGATCTCATCCGCATATTTTACGGCACATTTTTCGCCCTTCATAATATACTTGCTGGCAAAGGCGCCCCATTTCTGCCTTCTGTGATCAAGGCCGTGGATGGTGGCTATACACCTTTTTCTGAAGAGCTTGGGTATCCACATGGTGGCGCAGGGGCCCTCAGCGTGGAAATGTACCACATCATACCTTCCAAGTGCAGCCAAAAGCGCACCAAAAAAGGACGCTGTTGCGGCAGCGTATCCCTTCCTGTTAATGGTTGGAACACTCTTAAGTCTAACCCCCTTGTAGGAATGCCCTACAATGGCATCATACTCTTCGCCGGCCACATGATGTCCCGATCTGTTAAGACAGGTAACATTATGCCCCTTCCTGGCCATTCTTACCGACAGTTCCTCCACTACAACCTCAACGCCGCCCTCCCTTGAAGGCACACGTTTCTGGCCCAGCATGGCGATATTAAGTTTGGTATCTTCAACGGCTATGCCTTGATTTTTCACAACTTTGCTCCATGCACATAATACTCGACACTACATTATATCACACTATGCAAGTTAACGATATAAAAGAATGGAAAGGGCTTAATCCCTCAGTCCCAGCAGCATAAACGGCAGTATTGCTGAGGCCATGTTTCTGAATGCGAACACCGCATGATCATAGGAATGCTCCAGTGTAACCGCGCACCATAAAAAAGGTACGATCATAATGCAAACATACGCCGGAATTGTTTTTTTACCTCTTCCCTTGTTCTTTATTCCATAGACAATAAGAGCTGCGATCACAGCAAGGATCAAAATGATAACGGGCCAGTTAGCCAGAACCATGATATTTTTGAGAACTACCATAGGATAGGGATAGCCCTCTCCCGACAGGCCGCTTCTGTAGCCCACTTCCTTCATCGCATCCTTAAGAGGATACTCGTTTGCCCCTGTAATAGCAGAAACAACTGTTGCCAGCACCCACTTGGACAGCCAGAATGCGCCGTAGCCAAAGGCCCAGAAGAATCCGCTTCTTATAAGGAAAACAGGACCTTGCCAGAACTTACTGCTGTTATCTCCTTCTGCACCGCAGATTTCAGTATGATGGAGCCAGAGATAAACACTAAGTGGCAGGATCAGTGATGCCAATGGATATGTAAGAAAATCGAAATATGCCACCGCTATCCCTATTACAAGGAAGAAAAACGGCGCTCCCTTTTCCGGTGTTATCTTATCTCCCCACAGCATAAGGATCATGATCGCCACAAGGATTATATTCATAACCGCCGCCAGCTGGAAATTGATGGCGCAGCTGATAGGATTAAGCAGCATAAATGACACCATAAGTGACAGCGCAAGCTTCATGTTGCCGGACTTTTTCACTGCCAGCATAAGTATCAGAGCCATTAATATAAACTCCAAACCGGCATTCATCATTCTGACGATATTCAAACTAAAGATACACAGAAGGGGCTTAAGAATCACAAGATAGCCATGCCAGTATCTGGTATAGCAGAAAGGAAAACTATCTATCTCTTCACTTCTGAAGTTATCGCTAAGTTCATAGACTATGTCATGGATAACGCCAACATAATCATTATGCGGAACCAGCGCTGCATTCTTGAAAGGATTCTTTTCATCACCTTCCCCCGGATATACGGCATTTGGAAGGATATAGGTGGCATCCGTGTAATCATCGGTTGCGGTAAACTGATATCCCCTTGCCCACTCGGGAAAAGTCTGGAATGTCTCATACTGCTCTATGCAGTTCTTGATATTTGTTCTGATATTGCCTGTGGGAAGCATGTAGACAAGGATCAGGAGGAGATACCCCGCTACGATGCATATGCCCAGTATCAGCAGAGATTTTAAAAGTATTTTCAGATCACGCAGTATAAACATCCAATGTGCCTTCCTTGTTTTTTCTCATATTCTTTTAAATAATAACATAACAGTGAATTATGTGATATAACATGATTTGTCCTTTGAAAACCTTTTGGCTATAATAATCATAATCGCCATGAATCGGAGAATAATAATGGAATTAAGTACAAACAACGACATTAGAATACGCGAATATCAGAACGCCTATATACTGCCGGATGAGCAGTGCCTCTTCGCCTTTGACGCAGACGGTCACTTCATAGAAAATACCAGCAAACGAAGAGTGGGCAAAGAGGAATATGCGATTTGCGACGACCTTACAGGCTCTGAGGAATGTGACTATGTAGACGAGGAAGTCTTTTATCTTGGCTTTATCAGAAGCCACTGGGGCCACTTCATGGTGGACGGCACAGTTCGCATGTGGGGGCTATTGGAAAATATCTCCAAGGGCAAAAAGATACTGGCTAACATCGAAGGCCGGCAATCCTTTTTCGAAGAGTGGTTTGGCCTGTTCGGAATAGATGCCAAAAAAGATATTATCAAGCCGCAGAAACTAACGAGATACAAAAAAATCTATATCCCCGATGTTTCCTACTACCCGGGTCATTACATATCAGACAGTTTTATTGCACCTTTCAGATATGTGGCAGATGTGATAAAAGAGGATTTGGAAACCTATGACAAGATCTATCTGTCCAGATCCCGCATCTCGAGAGGGAGCAAACAATTAGGTGAAGCCTCCGTGGAAAAAGTATTTGCTGCTGCCGGTTTCAAGGTATTATACCCGGAAGAAATTCCCTTCCGTCACCAGATCTGGTACTACAGCCACTGCAAAACCCTGGTGACCACAACAGGAACCATAGCACACAACATCCTGTTCGCAGCTCCGGGTACTGAGCTGATAATCCTGGACAGATATCCGCTGGAGCCTTCTCACCAGATCGTCATCAACCGCGCAGCCAGAGCAAGGGTACAAAATATCCCTGCTTATGCCAAGGGCTCCAACCACGAGAATAACCTTATGTGCTTTACTCCCGAGCTTAAGGAGTACTGTCGCAGGGAAGGAATAAAAATCATGGATGATGCAGGCTCTCATATCCGCATTGCCCTGAACACATTATTTTTCCGAATTCCAAAAGCCTACAAACTATACTGGCTTTTCCAATGAAAAAAGCGGACAGGAAGGTTCCTGTCCGCTTCTGCATGTTTGAAAAAAAATCAAAGCTCTACGCTGCCGGTTGCGTCACCATTAACAACATAGTATGCCTTGCTCTCCTCAGGCTTAACATAGATGTCAAGGCTCTTAATGTCCTTGCCGCCGTATGCCTTCTTAGCCATGGATACGATCTGGTCCTCAGTGTAAGCCTTGTCTCCGAACTGAAGCTCAATTTTAGCACTAACCTTGCTTGCTGCCATGATTTTTTCCTCCCCTTCTAAGAATGTTATATACACATATTAGGAATATTATAACTCATTTTTCGAAAAAGTGTGAATGATTATTTCAAAATAGGCATATTTTACATAGTTTACCACTTTTCACACCATTTTTTGTCAATTATAATAAAGGCAAATGAAAGACAGATAATATCTTGATATTTCTAATATTGATGCTCATTTTGACCACGTTAATGTCCTTTGTTATCACAAGGAGGTGACTCTATGGCAAACAAGCAATCAACCATTTCCAATGCAACCGCTAATTTCCTCAAGAATCTCCAGGCAATACGTTTACAGGAATTTAAGCCCAGCCTTCGCACACTTTCAAGCGTTGACTGCGGACTTGATCTGTCTTCCTGCGCTTTTGCGGGACTTCGCACCTGGAGTAAATAACGCTTATCCCTTGCCGCCAAAAAAGCAGACCACTGCAATGGCGAGAAGCACAAAGGAAAAGACCTTCATCCACTTGTAGGTTTCCGGTTCCTGCTCCGCATTTTTATGAAGCTCGGCATATGTGAATAGCACTACGGCGAAGATAAAAATCACAGCGGCATAAATGATCAGAAGTTTATTCATCCCACACTCTCCAAGATTAAGTATATACATAAACATTATACCAATCATCGTTCTTCAAAACAAATGCAGCATCCTTCTCATTCGAGGGGTGCTGCATTTGCTATTGGGCTTAGTCACTTTATCTCAATTAGTTAAGGATCACACCGTCAGCATCGGTATTATATGTCTTGCCCCATTTCTTGAAGGTTCCGATGGCCATAGTTCCGTCGGAGAGGAAATAGTACTTGTTGCCATCTATGGTAATGAATGTTAATCTCTGCATGCTGCCGTTTGGTTTGAAATAGTAGTATTTGCCATCGATATTTACCTTGCCGGTCTGCATGATTCCATCCTGATCAAAGTAATAGGTTATTCCCCATCTCATCATGAAGCCGTGAACTTCTTTGCCTTCTTTGTCGAAGAAGCGCTTGCCTTCAGGGAATTCGACGAAGGCACTCTTAGTCATGCCTCCTTTTGCATTAAAGTAATAATATACTCCGTCTACCATCACATAGCCGGTGGCCTTGGTTCCGTCGTTCTTAACAAAGTAGGTGCTGCCCCACTTGTTCTTCCAGTTGCCTGTAACGCCGGCCTCTTCGCCTTCTATTATGGGTTCGATCGGAATGCCGTCGCCGTCTCTGTAGAGATAGAAGTCGTCCCAGGCGCCCCAGGCTCCTGCCTGTGCCTGTACGCTTACGCCGACGGTAAGCTCGGTGCCGTCGTTGTAAACAAGAATCTCTTTTACCTCAGGATTCTCCCAGTTCTGCCAGCTTGTCACTCCGGTCTCTGTTTCCTGACGAACTCCTCCTTTTTCTGCAAAAAGAACGAACTTGGCATCGCTTCCTGCATCGCCGCCCTCGATATGTGTGCCGAGGTAATATATACCTGCATCAAGGGTTACCTTCTGAGTGACCGTATAGTTAATGGGCTTGTTATCCCAGAACTTGAGACAGTAGCTGCCTGTGCGAACATTGCTGGAATCAGCCTGCCTTCCGACGCAGGAATTCGCATCGGTAATCTGCCACATGGACATGTCTGAATCTTCAAAGCCCGGATTCTTAAGCTGGTTAACGGGAAGTATTGTCAGTGTGCAGGACACCAGGATAGTTTTGTCATCAAGGGTCACTACGCCTTCAATCGTATAGGTTCCAACTCCCATATACAGAGCATATTTGATGTCGCTTCCGTTCCAGGATGCCTCTACCTCTTTGGTGCTACCGTCGGAATATACGAGCGTTACAGTCGGAAGCTCTACGCTCTCTCCAAGCTCTATTGTCACATCACTTGTCTTTACTGAAGTTACGGTAACAGGTGCTGTGGTTCCTGTTCTCACATAATTGAAGATCCTTGCGGTTGCAAGCGGATGTCCGTTAAAGTCAAACCATCCCTCGTTATCTACCGCAGATCCGCCGTACCAGGTGCCTGCGTCCTTGTCATAATCTCCTGCATAAGAGCTGGCCCAGCCGCTTCCGTAGGTCTCCCAGATCTCCTTGTTCTGTGTGAGGACCTCTGCCGCATTATCTGCGCTCTTGTCATATACCTGAACAGGAATCCAGGCGGGTTCCCAATAGAATACGCCTATACCGTTCTTTGCGTCAGCAACTGCATTTATTACGCTGCGAACTGAATTGGCCTGGCCCTGAACCGATACGTCAAAGCCGTAGACATCTCCGCTTTTGCCCTGATACTCAGTATTGCCGTGGCCATCGCCGTCCTCCCAGGTGTGGATATAGGATGTCTCAGCAACCATGACCTTCTTGCCATAGGCCTCAGCCACATCGCTCAGAACACCGGTAAGATTCTCCAGAGTTCCGTGCCAGTACGGATAATAAGATGATGCAAAAACGTCATAATCAACCCCATAGCTGTCAAGATTCTTAGCGTAGGAAGCATATCTTCCACTCTTTTCCGGATTGGTGAAATGAACTGCTACGAGAATCTCTTTTCCTGAAGCTGCCGCTACTTTTCTTACAGCACTGCTGCCTGCGGAAAAGATCTTAGCCATGCCATCCCAGCTCTTTTCCCCGGCGACACCGTTGTTGGTCTCGTTGCCGATCTGAACCATTCCAACATCAACGCCTGTCGCAATGAGGCTCTCCAGACTGGTTACTGTAAATTTCTCTATAGCTGCAGCCTTCTCATCAAGGCTCATGTTCTTCATGGCCTTGGGTGCTGTCTGCTTGCCGGGATCAGCCCAGAAATCCGAGTAGTGGAAGTCGATGAGAACCTTCATGCCTGCTGCTGTTGCAAGGCTTCCGATCTTTTTGGCCACCTCGATATCGCAGTTTCCGCCGCCGTAGTAGTTACCATTACCATCGGTCGGATCGTTCCAGACACGGATCCTCACATAGTTGACACCGCAGCCTGCAAGGAAATCAAAAAAGCCCTGATCATCCAGCTCATTGCCGTCAAAATCATAGTATTTTACACCGCTGTTCTTCTCAGCCACATAGGAGCTGACGTCCACACCGGAGATAAAGTCATCTCCAAGGCCATTTACTCTTTCCACATAAATATCTGCATCCACCGGGGTAACCTCTTCTTCTCCGGGGCCCGGCTCATCGCCGCCTTCGGTCTTTCTTACAAGCTTCACATTATTAAGATAGCCCCAGCCATCCTTCTTGACATTGAAGGTCACAGTTACCGCAGCTGTAAGTTCTTCTTCAAGGGTAAAAGAGGTCTCTTCCGTAAGCCAGTTATTATAGCCCGTAAGACTCTGGCCCTCGGAAGAATACTCTCCGAATGCGACTGCAAAGATAGCCCCTTCTCCCATAGCCTCTGAGGATAATGTATAGGTTCCTGCGCTAAGATTTATTTCCTGTGAAAAAGTAAGAACGCCGTCGCCGTTTCCGAACCAGAAGTTAACGCCGCTGTCGGAGCCGTCTGAAGGCTTGTTCATCCAGGAATCCGATGAATAGCTGTAGCTCTTGATGGAAGCCCCTGTAGCATCCCAGTCGCTTACCGCTACGCTCCAGCCTGCCAGGTCGCCCCAGATGTCCTCTTCCATGTCGGGGTTATTAATCTCAATGCTGCCTGACTCCTCCGGTAGCTCCACCGATTCTTCCGTAAGTTCAGGCGCATCCTCTGCGCTCTCAGCAGCATCTTCTGTAAGGATCAGCTGCTCATACTCATTGTCTGCACTCTTGTCTGCGCTGCCCGCGGCCTCTTCGATATTCTTGACATCTGCATCGTCTTCGAATACCGCATCTTCTCCGGCTTCTTCCAAAAGAATCTCTTCCTCCGCAGCCTTAGCCGTAACCGGCATCAACTGGCTGACTGCCATTGCCGCAGCCATGATCACAGACAACGTTTTCCCCCAGGATATTTTCTTCATACCGTTTTCCTCCCCTAATATTTTGGTGTTTGCGCAACAAATGTTGCGCATTTCGATAATCCATTAACTATTTTAAGACCGTCATACAGCCTTTTTCAATTAACGCTTTACCACAATTTCAGCCGTATTCTTTTGGTGAAAATACCTAGAAAGCCCATGGATACTGATGCGCAACAAGCGCAATTTTTTCTGATTATCTTGTTTAAAATGCCAAAAATTATTATGATATAAGTATCTAAGTTCGAATAACCGGGGAGGCCACCAGTGAATCTGAAATTAACGTCTGCTTTTTCTTTTTACAAATGGAAGCATCGCTACAGCATAAAAGAACTCATTGAATTCGAGAACGATCCCAATGTGGTGGAACAGAGAAAGCGCACCATATCCATACTTTTTATCGCCTTTATAATCTACAGCATATCGGCCACCATTCCGGCTCTTATGGCCTCCTACGGTCACGCGGTTGTGACCAATATCTTCGTTCAGCTCTTTTTGCTGACCAATCTCATACTGGTAAGGACCACCCGCAAGCACACAAACATCGCTATATTTACCTCCTTTGGCCTGTGTCTTATTCTGTTCCTTAGCTTTATCACCGAGACGGACTGGACCATCGGAATGGATGCCTACTGGCTCTTTGTCCTGATCCTCCCCTTTGTCACCAACTATCTGGCGGGAGTCATCTACGGCGGCATCAGTGCTCTGTCAGGCTTCGTCCTCAGCGTCACACTCTTTTACACGGATCTTGTCAATTATCTGCAGCCCTACGGCCGCAACATGGTTCAGTGGTTCCCCATAATATATCTTGTTGCCTTGTTCACCGCTGCGGTTATCGAATATGAGCTCACCGCCTATCAGATTGACAAAAAGCTATCCGACGAGAAGCTCGCCTACTTCCAGAACGAGCGCACCAGAAGGCTCAAGGAGCAGCTCTCCATCTACCAGAACAATGAGCAGGTAATCCGCAGGTACAAGCACGACCTCCGCCATTACAACCGTGTTCTGGCTTCCCTCATCCAGGAAAAAGAGTACGACAAAGCCGCCGAATACCTCAGGGAATTCGACTCCATGCTGGAACAGGTTACAGTTGTGTCTTTCTGTGAGAATAATATTGTGAACGAGCTGCTGACCATCTATGCCTCAAGATGCCAGAAGCTCGGCTTTAAGATGAGGGTCAAGGCCATGGTACCCGAGCGCTTCCCCATGGAGGAGACTGACCTTACTTCCCTTGTGGCCAACGCACTTGAGAACGCCGTGGAGGCCCAGGAGCGAGTTGACGCAGATAAACGTCAGATTAAGATTGAAATCGTATATAATGGCAAAAAATTAAAGCTCATGACCCAGAATCCCGTTGCTGTGGCCACAAGCTTTGGTAATGACGGACTTCCCATCAGCACCAGGGATATCCCCAGCGGTATAGGAAGTCAGCAAATTAAGAGCATTGCCGAAAAATACAGCGGAGCTGCCAGCTTCACCCAGGAGGGAAACAATTTCATCCTTAAGGCTGTGATGACCTGTCTGTGATGTCCTGTCTGTGATCCCTCCGGAGCTTAACTTTACTGCTCCGCCTTCTCCATATGCTCTTTGATCTTATCTTTGATTCTACCTTCGACCAGTTTGGCAATCTCTCTGGTCTTCATGTCCTTGTACTGCTCATAGTAGATGGGTTCCAGATAGTATACATAGGTCTGAACCGGTCCGAAATGATCGCTGTTGTACACCTTGTAGGAATCCACAAGAGCCACCGGAACGATGGGCACATGGGACATCAGCGCCAGCTTGAAACTTCCGGGCTTGAAATCCTCCACGATGTTGCGGTTGTTCTCCTTGTAACCGCCCTCGGGGAAAATAATGTACCTGCGCCCTTCCTTGAGTTCCTCCGCGATCTCCGTAAATACTGTGAGTGCCTGCCTTGGGTCATCCAAAGGTATTGTCTTACCCTGAACAAGTCCCAGGATCTCATTGACCAGTATCAGATGCGATCTCTTCTCGTCCATTACAAAGGTAATTGGATTCTTATGAGTATTGGCGATTCCGCATACGTCGTATTTGCCCTGATGATTGGGAACAAGAAGATATCCGCCCTCCTTGGGAAGATTCTCCTCGCCGTAACCTACCGTTGTGGTTCCCGCAGATTTATTCATCTTGATGATCATCTCGTTGGCAAGGGCGTATCTCTCTTCCTCGGAGTGAGAGTTAACATCCCTGAGCCACCATCTGGACTTAACAACGTAATAAACTATTCTATGAAGATTTATCAAAATAGTGTGATAAAAATTGCGCATCAATGTTTTATGTTTTCCTTTTTCAATGTAATGCATCCGAAGATTATAGCATATTTATTCATGAGCCCGCAATGTCAAAGTTTTTCCAAAAGTGACTTAAAACCATACTCTTCAAAGGCCTCTTTTGCCTTATCTTTGTCAAAAGCGATCCTGAAATCATCAAGGCTCTGGGAAAAGGCATAATCCCTGCGGATCATAGCCAGTTCCTTGGACATAACTGCCATATCACGGTACTCGCAGAGGGCCTTCATGGGGCTTCTGCTGATGCCAAGGGCCTCCTTCCAATAGCCTCCAAGGGCTTTCAGGGCCTTGTCACCGTCGCACCCATCGATTGCTTCATAGATTCCCTCAACGGTTCCGTACTCCTTAAGAAGCGGGATTGCAGCGCTGCTGACGCCCTTAACACCGGGGATATTGTCGCTGGTATCACCCTGGATGCCCTTGAGATCCGGAATCTGCTCAGGACGAACTCCGTACTCAGCAAGGCACAGAGGCGGTGTCACCTCGAAGGCCTTATCCGGGAGCCTTACCAGCTTGTTGTTCCAGCCGTAGTCGCCGCCATATTTATTCAACAGCTCATCTGCGGTCTCCTGCTTGGTCTGAAGGAGCCATACTCTGGTGTAGTCGCTGACAAGCTGCAGATAGTCATGATCCTTGGTAATGATAAAAGAGGGAATCTCCTTCTCATACCTGGAAACAACGCTTCCGACGATATCATCCGCCTCGAAGTTGTCGTCAAACATAACCTGGAAGCCTATGTCTGACAGCATCTTCTCCATATTTACGAACTGTTCCTTAAGGGGCTGCGGTGTCTCCCCGCGGTTTCCCTTGTACTCAGCATATTTCTGCCTTCTGAAGGTATCTCTCGTCTTATCGAAGGCGATCATCATATGTGTAGGCTGCTGATCAGCCATGATCTTCAGTATTGTGCGCATCATGCCGTACATGGCGTTGGTGTACTGACCTTTTGCATTGTGCATTATCTGGGGATAGAGTTTTTCTTTTTTCTCGGGATCCTTTTCGAACAAAAGAGCCTTGGGGAGATTCCCATAGTAATTGGTTACCAGCATGGAGCTGCCATCTATCAAAATGAATTTTTCCTTGGACATTTTCTTCACTCTCCGAATAATTACTTACCCTACAATGATACCATGTATTTGCATCGCCATAAAAGTCCTTCTTTTTTTCGCAGAAAAAGACCCGGTGCATTGGCAAGATGCACCGGGATTTGGTAGGAGATTTCTTATGACTTGTATATGTCATGAGGCAAAACGCATTGGCAGTGCGTTTTAGCCGGTTAGCTTTTGCTAACAAAGCTATATTAGCATACGCTAACATATAATGCAACATCTTTTTTCAAAAAAAAATGAAGCCGAGCTGTGTCGGCTTCATCTGATGCAGGTTAACCTCTGGGTTTCCTTAGTCTTGTGTTATGGATAGTTTCAAGTATTTCCTCATCCGACCACTCCCCGGAAGATTTATGTCCGTGATCGGAATCGCTTAAGGTAAAGACGATATCCTCCCCCTGATACACTCTGAAATACCAGTCAAAGTGCCTTGTGTAGCACAGATCCATCCAAGGTCTTATCCCGGCCATGATCTCTTCGTCCGTGACATCTTCCGGAACGTCCATTTCATAATATACTGTTACAAGGCCATTACTCAGGTATTTAGGTATATCAAGTTCACCTTCGAATATATCTGCTGACGGCTTTCTTTTAGCCTCTGCCCTGCCTTGTACACCATATTCGTCCATCTGCGCCTGAAGATATTCATTTATCTGAGTTTTGTATTTATTGGAGGAATAATTATCGTAGAAGGTGTTGGGCTCAACTATTTCATATCTGCACATATCCTCCTTGTTCCCTTTGGGATATGCAGATCCGACAAGCTCTATTGGCATATCATCATGCCCGTTCTTGTGGCCGTACACATCATTTTCAGTATCCAGTTCAAACTCTATACCATATTTTTCCTGCAAAGCATATAGGGCAAAATCATGCATTTCATCGAGAGTATGTGCCTCCACATCGCTAAACATAACTCTTCCCTTTATTTCATTGCCGCAAGCTGAAACAGACAAGCTTGCAACAAGAAGACCAATCATGGTCATAAGTTTTTTCATAATATCTACTCCTATCCAATCAATAATTGAAACGGATGATGCAATCTCCGTCCATTACAGGCTTACCTTCCAGATTATTGCTCTTAAGAAGCGCCTCATAATACGCCTTGGCAAATTCAGGCCCCTGCTTGGTACAGTCCACCACATAGCTGACTCTGATGGAGTTCTTGTCGACATTCGCATCCGTACGAATGTTGAGACTCCAGTAGTCATCACCATCGCCATAGTTACCTGTATAGTTCTCAAAAGAGCGCCACTCATCACTGGCCGCATCGTAGTATTCGGTAGTCTGCCTTATAACCGGCTGATACTGCTGCTCCACAGAATCATACAATATGTATTCACTGCTTGGATCATTTGGAATATAGGGAGTTGCCAGAGCCTCTCCTTGTGGTCTGCTGTACAATCCCAGCTCACTTCCAACGGATAAACCACCGCCGTATATTCCCTTCCACAGCTGTGAGCGGAATTCCTGACCGTCGTAGGTAAACGTAACTATATCCGTATCAAGATCCATTCCAAGGGCAGGCCCCCATTTGTCTATGGCATCGCAAAAGCCCCACTGCTGCTGGATGCAGCCCTCTGCCGTATAATAGGAATCCGTGTCCGGATTGTACCTGAAGCCCAGAAGACCAAGTATCGGAGTCTGGCCAAGCATCTCAATTACGCCCGCCTCAAGTACCCGGTTAAAGAAATCCGAATCCACAGCACCTTCAACATCCGGAATACCAAAGAACAGCTCGGACCATTTCACTGTTTTGTTACCAATTTTACCCGCAACATCAAGAGCAGGGCCGAGCCACCTAAGAAGCGCCTCCTTCTCTGCCTTGGTCAGCGAACACTTATCAGGATCAAGGAAGGATGCCCTGATAAAAAGATCAACCAGCAGTGCAAAATACTCATCAATTGATATATCCTTGCCCCGCAGCTTATCAAGAAGTTCCTGCACCTCCTGCGCATAAGTATAATCAGGCTCTATCACCTGTTCCCCATCAATAGTCTTCACCGGAGCCCCATCCGCATGAGGTCCCTTCATACTCTCGATAATATCCTGCTCATGCTGCAGATACTCATTGACAATATCAACAAGTCCCTGATAAAACCTCTCCAGATTCGCAGCTTCCTGTTCAAGCTCCTGTGAAATAGCTTCCAGGGCCTGCCTGACCCGTGAATATGCCTCATCCGAAAAAGCCATATCACCGATCACTTCCAGTATCTGCGCCCTCTCATTTCCAAGCGACACAGAAGCACTCTGCAAAAGCGCAGCATGCCCCTTCGTTGCCCCCGGATTAATCGAAAACCCGCTCATATACTTTCTCTCCTCTAACAAAACTTCTCTCTCTCAGAAATATTTGTTATCATATCACAATCCCATCCCCAAATGTTGATTTTCTGACGAATGACACCTGAAATCGGACGAACGACATCCCCCTTCCTCCCCATGATTGCTGACGCGGTATGGTCTGGATAAATGCGCAGTTCTTGTACGACGACTATCCCGCCCCCTCCCTATGATTGCAGACGCGGTATGGTGTGGATAAGTGCGTTTCGCATTAGCACCGTAGTTTCGAATCTTGCATAGAACAGGCAGAAAAAGCCGGGAACATTGATCCATCATCCTATGCTAAGGGCCTTGCGCAGTGAAAGTGTCGAAAAAATGCGCAGTTCTTGTACGACGGCTATCCCGCCCCTCCCTATGATTGCAGACGCGGTATGGTGTGGATAAGTGCGTTTCGCATTAGCACCGTAGTTTCGAATCTTGCATAGAACAGGCAGAAAAAGCCGGGAACGGAAGAGGACTTGCAATAATAAAAATTTCATCTTATAGCGCTGAGGTGAATTTATGAGCGCCGCAGACAGACAGCCCTGTGAGTGCTCTGAACCGGTGTGAAATGAGCAGGGCTGGCTGGATGGGGTGCCATAAATTCCCGATGGGCTATGATGAAATTTTTATTGTTGTAAGTCCTCTTTCGTTCCCGGCTTTTTCTGCCGTCCTTACATTAGTCGAATACGTCCTCTCCGAAACGCACACGGGCGTGCGCTTTGATGGCTTCCACGCACTTCTCGAACCCCAACTTACTACTATCCAGACACAAATCATAATTCATCGCATCCGTCCACAAATGCCCCGTATGGTGCCTGTAATACCTCGCCCTATACGTATCCTCCTTCTCGCAGAACCTCTCCAGCTCCTTCCCCTTGAAGGGCTGCACCTTGCCCGCCTGCTCCATAAGGAAATCATGTGGCGCATGTACAAACACCGACAGCACATTATCATAATCCTTTAATACGAAATCCGCTGCTCTTCCGATAATGACGCACGCTTCCGTCTTAGCAATTCTCTTAATGGTATTGGCCTGAAGTGCAAAGAGATTGTCCGGCGAAGTAAAATCCGGATCTGAAGGTCCCAGCACCTTGCCATCATAAACATTAATATGGCTCAGCAAAAAGCCTTTTTTCCTGATCTTCTCATCATTATCAAGAAAAAGACCCTCGTTGATACCGCTGTCCTCGGAAACCAGCTTGGTAAGCTCCTTGTCATAGTAGTGAATGCCCAGCTCATTGGCCAGCATCTCTCCTACGGTTCTTCCGCCGCTTCCGTACTGTCTTGCAATTGTGATTACAATATTCTTCTTCATGATCCTTCGCCCCTCATAGTATTATTTGTAATCTTACTCACCAAGATATGCCTTCTTGATGGACTCATCGTTCATCAGCTCCTTGGCATCGCCCTCTTTTACTATGCTGCCTGTCTCAAGTACATAGGCCCTGTTGGCAATGGACAGCGCCTTCTTGGCATTCTGTTCAACCAAAAGAACCGTCACTCCGTCCTTGTTAACATCCTCGATGATATTGAAGATCTCATTTACAAAAATCGGTGAAAGACCCATGGAAGGCTCGTCCATCAGGATAATATCGGGATGAGACATCAGCGCCCTTCCCATGGCCAGCATCTGCTGCTCACCGCCGGAGAGCGTTCCTGCCAGCTGATTCTTTCTCTCCTCAAGCCTTGGGAATCTCTTGTATACCTTCTGAAGTGTTTCCTCAAGCTCCGCTTTGTCACTTCTTGTAAAAGCTCCCATCTTTAGGTTCTGCAGAACCGTCATCTGGGCAAAAACTCTTCTTCCCTCAGGAACCTGTGCCATGCCCAGGCTCACTATCCTGTGGCCCGCAAGCTTGGTCAATTCTTTCCCCTTATAGGTTATTGTGCCCTTGTCGGCCTGAATAAGTCCCGACAAAGTGTGGAGCGTAGTTGTCTTGCCTGCTCCGTTAGCGCCGATAAGGGCCACTACCTCGCCCCTGTCAACATGAAAAGATATTCCCTTCAAAGCCTGAATAACGCCGTAGTATACGCTCAGGTCCTTAATTTCCAGTAATGTTTCCATTATCTTATGCTCCCTCAAAAATACTGCCTGATTGTTTATTCACCAAGGTAGGCCTTGATAACCTCAGGGTTATTAAGAACCTCTTTGGTCTCTCCCTGACACAGTACCCTTCCGAAGTTAAGTACCGTAAGCTTCTCGCAGATTCCGGACACCAGCTTCATATCGTGCTCGATAAGAAGGATTGTCATGTCGAATTCATTGCGAACAAGTGCTATTGTATCCATCAGTTCCTTGGTCTCATTGGGGTTCATGCCCGCTGCGGGCTCATCTAACAGCAGAAGCTTGGGGCCTGTAGCCATAGCTCTTGCTATCTCAAGCTTTCTCTGCTTACCGTAGGGAAGATTGGCTGCCAGAGTATCCCTCTCCTTATCAAGGCCGAAGACCTTAAGGAGTTTCTCTGCCTCCTCATCCATCTGCTTCTCTACTTTCCTGTATTTACCAAGGTGAAGGATTCCTTCAAGGGCGCTGTACTTGTACTTCTCAGCAAGGCCAACCTTGACGTTATCAATAACAGGCATATTCTTAAACAATCTGATGTTCTGGAAAGTTCTTGCTATTCCTGCGTGATTGATCTCAGCTGTATTTTTTCTGGTGATATCCTCTCCATCCAGAGTGATGACACCTTCATTTGGTTTGTACACTCCTGTGAGGAGATTGAAAACAGTTGTTTTTCCTGCGCCGTTTGGTCCGATTAGTCCGTAGAGCTCGCCTTTTTCAATAGTGATATTAAAATCGTCCACGGCTCTGAGGCCTCCAAAGGAGATGCACAGTTTGTTTACATCAAGAAGTGCCATTATGCTACCTCCTTTCTGCCGGGAAGCTTAACCTTGCCAAAGGTCTTCTTTCTCCACTCAATAACCTTAGGTGACCAGTTCACGATCATCATTATGATAAGGACTATCGAATAGATCAGCATTCTGTAGGTGCTAAGGCCCCTAAGGAGCTCTGGAAGCAGATACAGGATACATGCTGCGATAACACTTCCTCTGATATTGCCGATACCTCCGAGAACCACATATACCAGGATCATAATGGAGGCATTGTAGCCAAAGTACTGGGATGAAGCCGTAAGGGTTGTTATGTTATGTGAGAAAAGAACTCCTGCGGCTCCCGCAATAGCAGCAGATATGGTAAATGCCATCATCTTGTAGCCTGTGACATTGATACCCGTTGACTCCGCTGCGATATAATTGTCTCTGATGGCCATGATCGCACGGCCGTCTCTTGAATTCACCAGGTTCTGAACCACAAACAGTGATATCAGAAGAACCACGATTCCTACGGTGAAGTTGGCGTCATGGGGTGTTCCCGTGATTCCCATGGCTCCGTTTACAAGTATATTTCCATCGGCCTCCATTCCCAGCTCCATGGAATTTTTCATGGAAAAATGAAGTCCGTTTTTGTCGATTCCAATGTAGAAAGCATTTATAACGTTCTTAATGATTTCTCCGAAAGCAAGTGTTACGATTGCAAGATAGTCGCCCTTAAGCCTTAGTACCGGTATACCGATGAGGAACCCAAAGAGTGCAGCAAAACCGATTCCTATAAGAAATGCCAGAAAGAATCTTGGCGCCGTTGGCAGGATATCTGCTGTTATCTTGGAAAAGAAGGCACTGGTGAAAGCGCCTATGCACATGAAGCCGCAGTGTCCGATACTGAGCTCTCCCAGAATACCTACGCAGAGATTAAGAGCAACCGCTATTACTGCGTAGTAGGTCATGGGCACCAGAAGTCCCTTCATGTGACTGGAAAGATTGCCTGTCATGGCCAGCACCTGGAAGATAATGTAGGCGGCTATGACAATTGCATATGTAATTAAATTGGATTTACTTTTTTTATCTAATTTCATGTTATCCGATCTCCTCAAGTTTTTCTCAGAACCTTGTATAGCTTATACCTTTTCCTGAATCTTCTTACCAAGGATTCCGGTAGGTCTTACCAGCAGCACAACCACCAGAATGCCGAACACAATGGCATCGGACAGCTGTGATGAAATATAGGTCTTACTGAGGATCTCGACAATTCCGAGAACCAGTCCTCCGATCATGGCACCGGGGATGGAACCGATTCCTCCAAGAACCGCGGCAACGAAGGCCTTGATACCCGGCATAGCACCGGTATAGGGTGAAAGAGAAGGATAAGCGGAGCAAAGAAGCGCTCCGGCCACTGCCGCCAGTGCTGAACCTATGGCGAAGGTCAACATTATGGTCCTGTTGACATTGATACCCATAAGCGTCGCAGCGCCTCTGTCCTCGGCAACTGCCAGCATGGCCTGTCCCTGTTTGGTCTTATTAATGAAAAACTGAAGAACAATAAGAATCAGAATACTTACAACAATTGTCACTATGGTTACGCCCTGGATCCTCAGCTGTCCATCTGCAAAGGTAAGTCCCTCCCACTTGATCACTGAAGTGAAGGACTTGATATCCGCTCCGAAGATCAGAAGTGCCAGGTTCTCAAGAAGGTAGCTGACACCGATGGCTGTGATCAGAACCGCCAGTGGCGATGCTGCCCCGCGAAGAGGTCTGTAGGCCACAAACTCAGTTGTGATACCAAGAAGCGTACAGAGGATTATGGCAACGATTATTCCCACTATGGAATTGCCGCTGAGGGCTCCGCTGACGGAAAAGATAATGTAACAACCCACCATGATAAAATCACCATGGGCGAAATTCAGCATTTTTGCTATTCCATAGACCATGGTATAGCCAAGGGCGATGATGGCATATATACTTCCCAGGCTAAGTCCGTTGATGAAATAAGTTAAGAAGCTCATAAATACCTCCGCGAACAAGACTTTTTTATTAATTCATAGAAAAATTAAAAGATAAATTAATGATACAACACGAGGGATACCTTTTACAGCATCCCTCGCCGATTTACATAAATATTTTTGCCAAATTGCGAAATTAACAAATCATTTCAGAGTCTTTACTGAGCTGATACGTAAGCGCCGTCCTTGATGATAACAGCCTTAGGCTCCTTGTTAGGCTCACCATTAGCTGCCCAGGTCATCTTGGCTGATGTAAGGCCTGATGCCTCAATCTCTGTCATTGCGCCCTTAACAGCTTCGCAGATATCGGAAACGCTCATATCAGGTGTTACGTCCTTAGCTTCCATAGCCTGTTTGATGATGAACACTGCATCGTAAGCATCTGCTGCGAACTGGTTCGGGATCTCACCATATTTCTCCTGATAGTTCTTAACGAAGTTAACTGTAAGATCATCTGTAGCATCAGCAGCGAAAGGAGTAAGAAGCATTACGCCCTCTGCAAGGGAAACATCGAAGTTCTCAACTGTAAGGATTCCGTCAAGACCGTCTACACCAAAGAATGTGGGAGCATAGCCCATTGTGCTGGCCTGTGTAAGGATAAGTGCTGCTTCCTTGTAGTAGATGGGAAGGAATACCAGATCAGCGCCTGCGTCCTTGGCCTTCTGAAGCTGTACGGAGAAGTCTGTGTTGTTGTCTGCTGTGAAAGCCTCAGCTGATACAACCTCGAAGTTCTTGCCTTCGGACTCCTGAACGAATTTCTGATAGATACCGCTGGAATATACATCTGAGCTGTCATAGATGATACCAACCTTGGTTGCAAGATTGTGATCGCTGATATACTGAGCGGAAGCAATACCCTGGTTAGGATCTGAGAAGCATACACGGAAAGCGTTGTCATATTTTACGCAGTCCTCAGCTGATCCTGAAGGAGTGAGCTGGAACATATTGTCTGCCTTGGTGTACTCTGAAACAGCGATGGAACAAGCACTGGTGGTTGATCCTACAAGAACCTGCATACCCCAGTCCTTAAGCGTATTGTAAGCATTGACTGACTTCTCGGCGTTGAGCTCGTCGTCCTGCTTCTTGTACTCTACCTGATAACCATTGATACCGCCGTTTGCATTGATCTCTGCAACAGCAAGCTCTGCTGCATTACAAACCGAATTACCGTAAGCAGCCGCGCCGCCTGTAAGAGGTCCGATGGCACCGATCTTGAATACCTTATCACCTGAAGCACTTCCCGCATCACCTGTGCCTGCTGTATCCGCAGCTGTGTCGCCGCAGCCTGCAAGCATTGAAAGAGCGATAACCGCAGCTGACATAACACTAACAACTTTGTTCATCTTTTTCATAATACTATCCCTCCTGTATATTTGTATACAATTTCACTATTTACTTAATACGTTAATGTACTAAAGAAAAAAAGTCAAGCATTTGCCATGTTTTTTATTTATTTGCATTTGTACATTATGTCTAGTACAATTTTATATAGAGAGTATGTTTAAGAGGGGGAAAACATATGCTTCACATTTCTATCCTTGGTATTGCATTCTCGCTAATATTTTATATAGTGTTCGGGCTGGCCGTTAAGTTCATGGCACTTAGTCCCGGCGCTCGTAATAGGGCGAGGCTTACCATAGTAATCACCTCAATTTCAGTCTTAACAGTATCAGGTGTGTTTGCTGCAGTTTATAACTTTGGCAAGGGCAATATTTTTTATGGAATATCAACAAGCGTACTTGCTGCTTTCGGTTTAGTCATCCTTATCGCGATTCTGGTAGAGCTTCATAATATAAACACAAGAATTAAGATGCGTAATTTCATGATCCTCTTCGATATCGTGGACAGATATATCAGCGAAGGCAAGACTCAGGAAGAGATCCTTAACTATCTCATCAATATCCGCAAGCTTAGGAAGAAGGAAGCCAGAGACTTCCTTAAGTTCATCACAGATCCCACCAATCATCAGTTCCTTGCTGATGTGAACGCAGAGATACAGGCTGCGCACCTTCTGGGAAAATAAGAATTTAATTGAATAAAAAGCACAACAAAGGACGGATGCCGTATATGACACCCGCCCTTTTTTATTTGGATCCTACCATATTAACCCCTGCGCGCCTTATCGGGGTTCTTTTTTTGCCCGCAGAGCTTCTTATGCAAAGAAGTCTACAGAATTGCCGCTCATGCCATATGAAACTGCGGCCTGATCCTGGGAATAACCAACGGTCATGCCCTGGAATTTTGAAGCCACGTCGTTATACATACGATTGGCCTCCTGACTTTTTCTTACGGTCTCCGCCGAAAGCTTAAGAGGATTACTGTCTTCCTCCGGCTTTACAATCTCCTGAGCGTTGGGATAGCGCACAGGCGGAACGTTCATAACCGCGTTCTGCATTCCGACCTCAAGGAAATCCTCGGAAACCTTCGATTCATTTTTCAGAGGATAGTTCATTGGCTGAACAAGGCTCATGCCGTATGGACTTCCTACTGCACCTATAGATATACCCATATTTTTATCTCCTTAGGTACCTTAATAGTACTTTTTTGCCCTTGGACATGCAATTATAGCGGCGGAAATTAATTATGAATTTTTGCCACGGATTTATTAAATTTTGTTAAATTATATGATATTATCTTGTATGAGGGGTATCTAATTAGACCTTCGGAAAATCTATTCAATTTATGTTACAGAGAAAGGAGCGACTGATCATGGAACACAATCAGCTGCAGTATTCTCCGTTCAAACCTAATTTGAAGACAGCCGAAGTATTTGCGTGGGGTGATCCGGAGTACAATCTGTTTGACCAGCTCAACGACAGGTATGCGAAATCGCATCCTGAGTACAACATGCTATCGAATTATGAGAAGATGGTCATCAGGCAGCAAATTCATCATGAAGCCATTGGGCTTACACCGCTCAATCTGATCCTGGATCTGATTGACGACCCGCAGTTTGATGAGTTTAGAGCGATTTAACGACAGTAAAGGTGCCTGTCCCCATCAACAAATTGTGAACTTCTACAACTATCGGAAGGCTATGTTGTTCACAGTTTGTTAATGGGGACAGGCACCTTTTTGACAATCATTTTGTCTCTCTATTCACATACTTATTATGGAACTTCGAATACATTATCTTCTGGCTACTATACAGACTGGAATACCCGGAGAACGTATAGCTCAGGGCAATGGCCAGCAGATAGTACGGCATTCCCTTGAATCCGAATAGCTCAAAACAGATAAACAGCGAAGATATCGGACAGTTGGTAACGCCGCAGAACAGCGCTCCCATTCCGATGGCTGCGCAAAGGGCAGGGTCGAAGCCCAGGAGCTGTGAGTACAGGCACCCGAAGGTGGCTCCTATATACAGCGCAGGCACGATCTCGCCGCCCTTATAGCCGGCTCCCAGAGTCAGAGCCGTGAATATCATCTTAAGAAGGAATGCCCAGTATGGGGCATTTCCCTCAATCGCCATTTCTATCACGTTCATTCCCGCACCATTGTAATATCGTGTTCCGGAAATAAAGGTAAGCGCCACAACAATGATACCACCGACGAACACTCTTATATAGGGATTAGGGAAAAACTTCTTATAATTGCGTCCTGCAAATTTCAGAACCCAGCAGAAAGTAACGCTTACCACAGCGCACAATATAGCCAAAAGAGCAGTAAACACAGCCTGATAAGGAGTGAACGCCGGTACCACGTTAACTGCAAAAACTTCACCGACGCATCCCAGGTATTTGGCAATTCCCGAGGCCACCAGCGCAGAAATAACACACGGTACTAATGCTGAGTAATACATAACACCTACATTCTCAATTTCCATAGCCATGAAGGCCGCGGTCATAGGTGTTCCGAAAAGGGCTGCAAAGGCTGCGCTCATGCCGCACATGGTGATGATCTTGACATTGCCATCCTTTAGTCTGAAGAGCTTGCCAAGGTTGTAGCCAATACTGCCGCCCATCTGAAGAGCCGCGCTCTCACGTCCCGTGGAGCCGCCAAAAAGATGAGTAATAGTGGTTGATATGAAAATAAGAGGTGCCTTGGTTATAGGAAGATGATCTCCCTCCTGAATGGACTTGATAACCAGGTTGGTTCCTTTATCCTCATAGTCCTTGCATAGTCTGTACAAAAAGACTATAAACAGACCTGCCAGGGGAAGTCCCAGAATTATAAGATCATGTGATGTTCTAAATCTCGTTGCGAATTCAATTGATTTAAAGAAGGCTGCTCCCACAAACCCAACTACACCACCCGTTATGCATCCCAGGACAACCCACCTGAAAAAGACACGGACTCTCCCAAGGAGGTCCATGTCCGGTATCTTTTGCCAAATATTATTCCTTTCTTTTTCGTCGCTGTTTGTTTTCATAAAGCTCATTATAGCACATCTTTATTTTTTTATCGGTACTTACTTACGTTTGAGGCATCAACAGCTTCAAAGGGCACGTATACATACTTTCCGTCTGAGGTTGAGCCCTCTACTGTACTTATGCTTCCGCCGTTTCCAAGAACCATTGCAGCTTCCACCGCTGCCTCAGCCTGTCCCTTTGCATTCTGAAAAGCAGTGAAGGCCATCTCTCCGGCTGCTATAGATGCGCAGGCATCAGCTGTGGCATCGACGCCGCATACAAGAATCTTGGTATAATCAAGGCCATACTCCTTAAGGCCCTCAAGGGTTCCCAGAGCCATGGTATCGTTATTGCAGAAGATCACATCAACACTCTGGCCGGTCTTCATGAAGATTCTGAATTTCTCCAGTGCCTCTGTATCCGACCAGTTTGCAGTGTCCAGAAATACGTAGTTTGCCTTGCAGCCGTTCTTTTTCAAAGTATCCTTAACAGACTTTGTTCTTAAGACAGTCGCGGGGTGTCCCTTTTCTCCACCGAAGATAATAACATTCAGTGATTTGGGGTTGCCCAGCTTTTTAAGAACGAACTCAGCCTGATATTTCCCGGGTTCGTACTCATCGGAACCTACGTATATATATTTATCCTGAGTCAGATGGTCTATAGAAGGTTCACTATTAACATAGATAATCGGAAGGTCACCTGCGGAAACATTCATCTGAGGGGCAGTACTTGCATCAGCAGCTCTTAGAATAATAGCCGTATATCCCTTTGATTTTGCTGAGGCTACAAGATCTACCTGCTGTTGTATATCACTTCCCGTCTCAACCATATCAAGTGTTACGCCTTTGCTCTTCCCGGCGGAAACTACTGCATCCGACAGGGTTTTTCTGAAGGTATCCTCCACATCAGTCATTATGAAAAGAATCTTTCCGCCGCCTGATCCTGAACCGGAAGAAGCTCCGGATGAAGCTTTCGATCCGCAGCCGCTGAGGGCCCCGATCACCAAGGCTCCGGTTAAAACACATGCAAATATTCTATTAAACAATCTGTTCTTTGGCATATCTTTAACCTCCTCAAATCTTAAACTTCTGTACATAGGAAGTAAGGGTCTGACTGGTTCCGGCAAGCTCTAAGGAGTTATCAGCCACATTCTGGCTGTGACTTGTGATGTCATTGGCCATTTCCACCATGTTCTCTGAAGTAGCCAGGATCTCATCCGCACTGGCTGCCTGTTCCTCGGAAATGGCTGCCACATTGGTAGCTACATCGTCAACCTTCTGTACATCTTCGATCATTGCCTCGATAAGTTCATTGGAGGCCTGTATATTGGTATAAATCTTATCAAAGGTATCCACGGCTACACCTATAAGTTCACTGTTCTCTCTTATGCTCTCGGCACTGGCATTGGCCTGTCCCACTGCATTTCCGATAAGCTTATGTACCTCATCGATAAGATTTGAGATATTCTGCGCACTCTCTGCAGAAGTCTGGGCAAGCTTGCCGATCTGGGTTGCTACTACGGCAAATCCTTTTCCCGCTTCTCCTGCTCTTGCCGCCTCAATTGAAGCATTGAGGGAAAGAAGGTTGGTCTCTTCGGCGATCTCTCCGATCATGCCGACAATGTTTGTGATCTCCTCAGAAGCTGCGCCCACCTTGTTGATGGACTCCACCAGCTCGTTGTTGGCGTTTTCGATACCACTCATTGCAAAAGAGAGCTTCTCCATATCATCGCGGCCCTTCTGGGAAATCTCCACAGTCTCCTTCATGCTGTCATAGGCTTTGTCTGAATTCTCTCTTGTATCAGCCACAACCGTAGCAAGTGTTGTGGCATTCTGAGCGATGTCATTAACCGCTGTAGCCAGCTGGTCTACGGTTTCGTTCAGCTGCTTCATGGCCTCAGCCTGGGACTGGGAAGCTTCGAACATTGACTTGGACACCATGTCGGAGTTATCGGATTCCTCTTTTAACTTCTCTGATTCCTGGCTGATACTGGAGATCATGTTCCTCATGGATGCAACGAACTCTGTAACCTTGCTTCCCATAAGGCCGATCTCGTCATTACTGCTGCTGTCAACACTGATGGTAAAATCACCCTCAGACATCGCCGTAATGTTTTCCGTGATATGCGCAAGAGGCGCCACAACTCTTCTAACCACGGTCAAGATGCCTATAACAGTGATTATTACCGCAACTACGCCGATAACAAACAAAAGATTTCCCATCTGCTGTATATCCGCCAGGATCACACTATCGGGAATATATGAAACAAGTACCCAGTCTGTTCCGGAAATATCCGCAAAGGCCACCATATTGTCAGCAATGGTCTGAGTTTTACTATTTCCCGAATTGATAGCCCTGGCAATCCCTGCCAGAAGAGGATCTGCGCTTGATTCCGAGAGGGTTGTTGAGATCAGGGCCGCATCGGGATGTGCCAGGATAGTGTAGTCATTGGTATCTACCAGAAAAGCATGGGCATCCTGCATTTTTACACCGGAATTAACGATGGTAGTGATCTCGTCAAGGGGCAGGTCTGCGCCCATAACCTTCAGATCATCCTGACCGTCGTTGATAATTCCCGTGGCACTGACAACCATCTCTCCTTTGTTATTGGTGTAGGCTGTACCAAAAGCCAGATCCACTCTCGTTATACCCTGCTTGTACCAGGTACTGCCCTGTACATCAGGTTCATAGAAAGAAGACTCTGAGGCGGTATATAGCTTGCCCTCATTGGTTCCGATATATATACCATCCGGTGAACTCGAATTGTACCCATAATAGGAATCAAGTATTATCCTAAGCTTGGAATAGGTCACCTCCTGAGTCTCAATAAAGTGTTTGACAGTTCCGAAAAACGTAAGGTTCTGATTCATCCAGGCTTCGATATTGTCAGCCTGATTGGATATAGAGGACTCCAGCGTTTCCTGAGCCATGGCGGACATTCTGCTCTTGGACAGACTGGAGGCCACAGTAACCAGGATAAGTACCGTCGCCACAACCAAAGGCACAATAAGCAAAAGGAGCTTACTGCTTATGGATCTTACTTTTCTCTTCTTTTCGGTTTTCTCGCTCATAGTTATCACCTCTATGAAATACCTTATTCGTCACTGTAAGCGCCCCTTTTCTGTAACGGATTGCAACAAAAAAGAGTCACTTTTGCTCTCATTATAGCAAAAATGACTCAACAATATACTGATTTACGTTTCTTTTTACTCTCTTTTAAGATTACTTTAATTATTTATCCGATCAGTTCCAAAAGCCCCTGAATGCCTTTATCTCTATAGATTTCCTTATAGTATGAGACCTCGTCCTTTATTATCAGATCAATCTGTTTCATTCCGAGAAGCTCAACAGGTGCCTTGTCGTCTGTCATAAGATGTCCCTTGGACACATAGGCAAAGGCGGTATCGCTGACCCTGTTCATCATGGCTGTGAGGACCTCATTGTCTTCCAGGGCGATATTCTCTTTTAACCTGCCAAGATACTCCCCTGAATCCGTGGCGAACAGCTCCTTGTTGGTAGAGCCTCTTACGTCAACCACTGATACATTATCAAAAACAGCTGCTATTGTATCTGCCAGATAGGTGTTAATGCTCTCATCATCCATCTCGTCGCTGTACATGTTCATGTTAACCACCATAACTCCTCCGGGAGCCAGGTGCTCTTTAACCATGGTAAAAAACTCCACCGAAGACATCTGAAAGGGAATGGTGATATCCTGATAGGCATCCACCATTATCACATCGTAGAGTCCCTTGTCCGCTGCAAGATAGGCGCGGCCGTCATAGGTTGTGACCTCAGCGGTATCGGGGAGCTCAAAATACTTATGGGCCAGGTCTGTGATCTTATCGTCGATCTCAACGCCCTTGATATTCACATTGTCAAAATAGCGGGATAGCTGGGTTGCGTAGGTTCCGGACCCCATGCCAAGGATGAGAATGTCTGTTTTTTCCCCCTGAAGCTCCTTCTCCTTGATGCCTGCCATGTAGGGAGCTGCCAGTGCGTAGTCATAATACATGCCTGTGAGAGCTCCGTCCTTGACAAGGATTGACTGAACGCCGAAGAGAACGTTGGTGGAAAGGATCACGGAGTTGGGCGTCTCCTTGACCTGAAGGTAGTTGTAAACGGATTCCCCTTCATAGGTAAGGTCCTCCTCCCAGAAGGCGAAGCTTGAGGAATGGCCGAAGACGCAGCAGATGATAAAAATAAGAACACCTGCTATTATACGTCCCTTGGTCTTTTTACTATCTGTATCGCCTGCTTTGGGGCTGAGAAAATATGCAATAACCAGTGCAATCAAAATTCCCGCGAAGATGAGAAAGGTAATGGCGGTTCCCACTGCCGGAATGGTGACAAAGGTTGGTACGAAGGTTCCGATGATGCTTCCCACTGTGTTGGAAGCGCCAAGTGTACCGATGATCCTGCCGTTGTCCTCAAGGGAGTCTGTTGTGTATTTTGCAAGGGAAGGGGTTACTGTTCCAAGAAGAAACAGCGGGAAAACAAACACCACCATGCAAGCCGCAAAGGCAGCAATAACAAGGAAGTTACTGTTTACCGCAAAAATAAGAACAGCTGATATTCCAAGAATTATGTATTTACCCAGAACCGGGATCGCAGCGATCCAGATGGCTGCGATGAGGATCCTGATATATAGCTTGTCGGGATTGGGATCCTTGTCGGCCTTGCGCCCGCCGTAGATATTTCCAAGGGCCATGGCTATCATGATGGTTCCGATGATGATGGTCCATACTATCTGTGAGGAACTGAAATACGGCGCCAGAAGCCTGCTGGCACCAAGTTCCACCGCCATAACGGACATACCGGAGAAGAACTCCGTAAGATACAGGAACAATTTGTTGTTGAGGATCTTTCTTGTACTTTTTTCCATTGCCTACTCCCGAATTCGTTTCTTTTTGAGACTATCTGCCTATGACATGTAATTTAGCTGAACTATACTCCGAAGAAAGCTTGAAACTCCCCTCAATCCCCTCAGTCACATACACTTCGCCATCCTCTGTGATAAATATCGCATCGAAGTCATCACTCTCCCGCCAGATTTTCTCTGCTTCCTCAAGCCCTTTGACAAAAAGAGCTGTTGAAAGAGCATCGCAGGTAAGTCCATCCTTTCCCACGATGGTTACACTGGCAAGGCCGGAGTGAGCAGGCTTACCGGTCTTAGGGTCGATGATGTGCCAGTAGGTCTCACCGTCTTTTTCAAAATATCTCTCATAGCCGCCGGAGGTGATGATGGCGATGTCGCTGGCTTCAAGGATGCCGAAGATTCCTGACTTTGAATCAGGAAAGGGACTCTTAACTGCCACATTCCAGGGCTTACCGTTTGACTTGGTGCCAATGCATTCCACATTGCCACCAAGGTTGATCAGGCCGCTCTTTACGCCCTTTTCCTTGAAATAATCTGCCAACATTCCGCTGGTGTAGCCCTTGGCTACGCTACCAAGGTCCACCTGCATTCCAACAGGTATGGAAGCGATAAAAAGGCTGTCATCACCAAGGACCGCCACACTGTCCCTGTCTATCTGATCATCATTTTTGACCTCTTCATCAAGGGCTTTGTCCCCGGAATGAGGCTCTCCGGACTCAAGGAGCTGTACCAGGCTGTAATCAACTTCCGCCACAAGGGCCTCCAGCTCAGTATCCGTGGGAACCCGGTACTCTCCTGTTGTAAAGCCCCAGGCCTTCAGAACGGGATATATAGTAATATCCAGTGCTCCGTCAGTTCTTTCGCACATATCAAGGGCTTTGCTCATGATATCTGCAGTGGTCTCCGATATCTGACAGGTGTTGTACTCATTCAGCGCATAGATATCGCTTTTTTCATCAGTAACCGACAAAAGAGCCTCCAGATTCCTTATCTTACTCTCTGCCTCAGTAAGAAGCTTCTCATCTCCCTCTATCTGCAGCTCCATGATGGTATCCATTGCAAAAATAGTGGAGGTCTGCATCTGTGGCCTGGTATGAACCGACATTACCTCAGGGATGGAGCTCTCCTTCCCGCAGCCACTCAAAAACGCCATGCTTAAGATAAGCACGGCGCATTTTTTCATGATATTGATCCTTTGTTTTTTTACCTTGATCATATTTCTTTTTATCATATACAGCTCTTCCCGCAACAATCTTTACTTAATTATATCTGATTTATTCCCCGGAAGGTAGAGCTTTTGAAAGTGCATCTTTTACAGCATCCTTATACCCTTCTGCGGAATATGTGGCACCGGCTATAGCATCCACCTCAGAGCTCTGAGCTTCCAGTATTCTCTTTTCCATCACGGCTCCATCCTTATCCCTGGAAAAATAGTCATCGTCATCAAGTAAAAATGGGCCAGTCCCCATCAACAGATAGGACCGGCCCCTAAATAGCGGTAATTACTGTGGATCAATGAAGGAAGTGATAACTGCTCCCTTGTAGGTCTCATCGATGTAGGCCTTAACCTTGTCGCTCTTAAGAGCATTTACAAGAGCCTGGATCTTCTCGGAATTCTGATTGCCATCCTTAACAACAAGGAAGTTGGTTCTCTTGATGCTGGTCTCATCATCGAACTCCTCGATATCAAGGGCAGGATACTTGGCAGGAAGCTCTGCCTCAAGAGCATAGTTGCCGTTGATGGCTGCTGCGTCAAGATCAGGAAGTGACAAAGGAAGGTTGGCTGCCTCAAGAGGTGTGATCACATATCCGTGAGGGTTAGCTGCTGTATCCTTGGAAAGTGTATCCTCTGTAACGCCCGCATCGGTTCCGAAACCGCCGTTGGATACAAGAAGTCCCTTCTGAACAAGAAGGTCAACTGCTCTTGCGCCGTTGTCGGGGTCGTTAGGGATACCGATTGATGCTCCGTCAGGAAGATCTGCAAGGGCTGTATATTTCTGTGAATAGATGCCCATGGGCTCGATGTGAACGCCTGCAACTGCTGCCAGGTGAAGACCAGCATCAGCATTCTGCTGATTCATGTATCCAAGGGTCTGGAAATAGTTGGCATCAAGCTCTCCTGCTTCCAGTGAAGTATTGGGAAGTACATAATCCTGGAATACTACAACTTCCAGTTCCCATCCTTCCTCAGCAAGAACCTCTTTTACAACGTTATCAAGGATCTCTGCGTGAGGTACAGGTGTAGCACCAACGGTGATCTTCTTATCTCCGGAATCTGTCGCGGGAGTCTCTGCTGCAGGTGCCTCAGTAACAGGTGACTCAGTAACAGGTGCCTCTGCCTGATCAGAGGTCTGTTCTACCTCTCCGCATCCTGTGAGTGCTCCGACTGCGAGAGCGCCGGCAAGTAACAAACTAAATACTTTCTTTTTCATAATTTTCTTTTCCTCCTCTTTTTTCTTAACTGTTTCTAATTATACTAAACAAATAGGAAAAGTGGAATTAAATAGGATAAAATCCTGGCGATAAGTTATGATTATGGCTATAATAAGATTTTGTAAAGATAAAACTACTAAATATAAGGAAACAACTATGATTGAGTTAAAAGATGTTAGGAAATCCTTTAATAAGACTGATGTTCTTAAGGGCATTTCCATGGAAATTCAGGAGGGAGAGATCTTCGGTATCATCGGTCAGTCCGGTGCCGGCAAGTCCACTCTTCTTCGCTGTATCAATGGCCTTGAATCCTACGATGACGGACAGATAATCGTGGATGGTACCAAGGTAAGTGTCAGGGACAAGGCAAATCTTCGTCAGCTCCAGAAGCGCATGGGTATGATCTTCCAGAGTTTCAACCTGCTGGAGCGCCTTGATGTATATCACAACGTGGCTCTTCCCATGAAGTTCTGGGGAATCCCCACTAATACTCCTGAGGCCAAGGAGAAGATCATGAATCTTCTTAAGCTGGTAGGTCTCGAGGAAAAAGTACATTCCAAGCCCCGTGAGCTCTCCGGCGGTCAGAAGCAGAGGGTTGCTATAGCAAGAGCACTGGTCCTGGATCCGGCCTTCCTATTATGCGACGAGGCAACAAGTGCCCTGGACCCTGAGATCACCAAGGGAATCCTTTCTCTTTTACAGAAGATCAATAAAGAGATGGGCATCACCATCATCGTGGTAACCCACCAGATGGAGGTTGTTAAGCAGATCTGTCAGAGAGTGGCCTTCCTCAGTGACGGCAAGGTTCTGGCGGTAGGTAAGCCCGAGCAGCTCTTCGTATGGCCCAAGGAGAGGGAGATCAGAGACTTCCTCAGGGAAGAAAGTGACAAGCTTCCCGCCACCGGAGTTAACTTAAAGCTCTTTTTCTTCGGAGATGGCAATCAGAGGCCCATCGTTACACAGATGGCACAGGAGCTCCACACGGACTTCAATATCTGCTGGGCTAAGCTGGAGGATTTCAGAGAAGACGTATATGGCAGCCTTGTTCTTAACATGAAGGAAGAGGACCTGGGAAGTGCCTGCAAGTTCCTTGACAGCATGGGCGTAACATGGGAGGTGATCTAATATGGCCGGCATTTTATCAGACGCAAGCATGTCTTCGATCATGCTGACAGCATTTAAACAGACCTTATACATGGTGTTCTGGTCTACACTTTTTTCTGTAATACTGGGATTTATTCCCGCAATCATACTGACACTTACAGCCCCGGACGGACTTAAGCCCAACAAGATCATTTACGAGATCTTAAGCTTTATCGTCAATGTATTCAGGAGCTTTCCTTTCATAATCCTTCTGGTCATCCTCATTCCTTTTACCAGAATGGTAGTGGGCAAGGCCATCGGAACAACAGCTACCATCGTACCTCTTACGGTATCTGCTATTCCCTTTATTGCAAGGGTATTTGAAAGTGCACTGAGGGAGACCAATCCCGGTGTAATTGAGGCAGCAAGGAGCTTTGGCGCATCCAATCTGCAGATTCTGCTGCGTGTTTATGTCAAGGAGTCCATCCCCAGAATGCTCAACGGCATTATTCTTCTGGTGATCTCTCTTATCGGATATTCCGCAATGGCAGGAACTGTTGGCGGAGGCGGTGTCGGTGATATCGCGATCCGTTACGGATATCAGCAGTACAAGACGGAGTACCTTATAGTTTGCTCTGTTATTCTGATCGCATTTGTTCAGGCTATCCAGATGCTTGGCAACTATATGTACAAGAAAATGAGTTAACAAGGTACGGGGACACGCCAAGGCATGTCCCGCGAAATTGAGAGGTACGGGGAAACGTCAAGACATGTCCCGCGAAATTGAGAGGTACGGGGACACGCAATGAAAGTCCTGCAAAAAGAGAGGAGTAATGCTATGCAAGATGCCCTCAGAAAAAAATATGATGATCTTCTTGAGATACTAAGAAGCTATAAGAGCGTGGTAGTGGCCTTTTCAAGTGGCGTGGATTCCACGCTCCTTCTCTATGCAGCAAAAGAGGCACTTGGTCAAAACATGCTTGCTGTTACCGCATCAACACCTTCCATTCCCCGAAGGGAACTAACGGAAGCCTGCGAATACTGCAAGCGCATTGACGTAGAGCATGTGGTCCTGGAACTGGATCAGCTCTCAGTCCCGGGCTTTAAGGAGAATCCAAGCGATAAGTGCTATATCTGTAAAAAGGCGATATTCCAGAGCTTCGTAGACCTGTGCAGGGAAAAGAATTTCTGCGAAGTAGTTGAGGGCTCCAACCTGGATGACCAGGGAGACTATCGCCCCGGCCTTAAGGCTATCGCAGAGCTGGGGATCAAGAGTCCCCTGAAGGAAGCCGGCCTATCCAAGGCAGAGATCCGTGAAATATCCCAAAGCCTTGGTCTTCCCACCTATAACAAGCCATCCTATGCCTGCCTCGCCAGCCGCTTCCCCTACGGAGAGCTCATCACAAAAGAAAAGCTCGCCCTTGTGGACAAAGGCGAGCAGCTGTTATTCGATATGGGTTTCAAGCAGTTCCGTGTCAGGATCCATGGTGATTCCAACTATATAGCCAGGATTGAGCTGTTACCCGAGGACTTCGGGAAGATTCTCTCCAAAGACCTTAGAGATCGCATCAATTCTGAGTTCAAGTCCTATGGCTTTGCCTACACTTCACTGGATCTTAAGGGCTACCGCACAGGCAGCATGAATGAAACATTGTAATTATAAGAATTATCTTCTGTTAGCTCCGGGGGCATCTACGCTGGGCGCCTCCGGTGCCGGTCTCCTGTTCTCGCCGGGTGCATTGACACTTGGCTTCTCAGGCCTTGGCCTTCTGTTCTCTCCCGGTGCATTGACGGTTGCACCCTCTTTTGCTCCCAAAGAAAAGTTCTCATTACTCAGCATAACAGTACCTCCATTAACAAAAACGCATCACAACTGGGTTACTCTGTTCCTTCCGGCTTCCTTGGAAGAATACATGGCCTTATCCATACGGTCATACACATCCTCAAAGGAATCCTCCGGCTCTAAGTGACTTACTCCGATGGAGCAGGTAAGTCGCCCTGCCTCACAAAAATCATATTCCTCAACGCTCTTTCTTACTTCCTCTGCAAAAGAAAGCACATCTTCCCTGGATGTATCGCAGATACTGATGATAAATTCCTCGCCGCCCCAACGGCCTACAGTTGCATTTTTGCCCTTGGCGCAGTTCTGCAATACCGCAGCAAAGGTCTTGAGGGTCTCATCTCCCACCGCATGTCCGTAGGTATCGTTAACGTTCTTGAAATTATCAAGGTCAAGCATCATCAGTGACACCTGCTCGCCGCCGTTCTTAAATCCATCGATGGCATTACGGATCTCAGTCTCCGTGCTGCCTCTGTTGAGAAGTCCCGTGAGAGAATCCTCGAGGGCCTTGTCCTCATATTTTTTCAAGGTGGTCATGAGGTCCTCGTAGCTCTCATTGATATCCTGAACCATGAACACGTATCGGAAGTCCCTGTTGTTACTGGTCCGGGCTCTGCAGAAGGTAAGCTTGACCCAGATGTAGATGCCCTCCAGATTCTTCATCTTGCACTCGATGGAAGCGGTGCAGCCGGGCTCAAGTCTGACCTTGAGGTTATCTGGATCTGTCAGCTCCAGAAAGCTTTGCTGATCATCGGGCCATATCATGTTCACGGTCATGAGGCGCCACTGGGAATACTTGATGTCGGAATCAACCGTCTCATCCGATATCTCCGTAACGCTGATACTGCTGGTGGTATCCTTTGCAAGGTCAACGAACATGGAGAAAAGGTATGTACTCTGAATAGTACTTACCTTGTTTGTAGTCATGTGCTCCTCAACATATTCGTAGTCGTCAAGCTCGTCCATGCAGTAAATATATTTGTCAGTATCCTTGATAGGATAAACATTCATCTGAATAATATGGGGTTTGTCGCTCTCCTTACCGTATATCGTAAGTCTGCGGCTGGTCTTTCCCCTATATTTGCCGTAATAGGAAACAAAGGCCTTGTAGTCATCGGAAATTGATTCCCCGGTCTCACTTAAGTGAAACCACAATTTCTCGATAAGCTGCGAATAATCCCCTGTCTCCTCCAATAATTCTAAAAAAAAGCCCTTTCGAGCTATTGATCTGTATAAATTCTTAGTAGTGTCAACCATCAGGATGGCATCTACGTTGGAATCAAGAATATCTATCAGATCTCCCCTGGTATAATCCTCCAGCGCCTTGTTCTCCATGGCAATCTCCCTCTCCTTTTTTCCCCTGTTTTGTACTATAAATTCAAATCAAAATCCATAGCTATTATACCATGTTAAATGAGTCTATGGGGACGGTTTTATACCAACGGGGACGGTGATGACGCGGGGACGGTTGTGAGTCAATGGGGACGGTTGTGAGTCAATCAAATAACATATGCATCCTGGGGAATAATCCTTGACAGGAACTGTCTTGTACGCTCCTCCTTTGGCTTATAAAAAATCTCGCCGGGCTTACCTTCCTCCACCACGACGCCGCCATCCATAAAGATAACTCTGTCGGCAACATCCTCGGCAAAGGACATCTCATGAGTAACTACCACCATTGTAATGCCCATCTTTGCCACTTTCTTGATTACTTCCAGAGTCTCGCCCACAAGCTCAGGGTCAAGAGCTGATGTAGGTTCGTCAAAAAGTATCACGTCAGGCTTAAGGGCCACAGCCCTTGCGATGCCGACTCTTTGCTGCTGTCCGCCGGAAAGCTGCGCGGGATAGAAATCTTTTTTATCCAGAAGTCCCACCCAGCTAAGGGCATCCTCAGCGATCTTACGGGCTTCTGCCTTATTCATTTTCTGGACCTGGGTAAGTCCCTCCATAACGTTCTGCAGCGCAGTCTTGTGAGCAAACAGTCCGTAGTTCTGGAAAACGAAGGCGCTGTGCCTTCTCACATAGAGGATATCCCTCTTCTTCACATGCTTAAGATCAAGGATCTTGTCACCAAAGACCATTTTCCCCTGCTCTGCCCGTTCAAGGAAGTTTATGCACCTAAGGAAGGTGGTCTTGCCGGAGCCCGAGGGCCCCAGGATTACCACAACTTCACCATCATTTACTTTTATGGAAACATCCTTTAAGACTTCCTGTTTGCCGAAAGCCTTTTTTACACCTGTAAGTTCAATCACTGTTAATTCTCCTTAGATACTGCCCTGATCTCTTCTCTGCAAAATGCGCCAGAACCTCGATACCGATTCCGATGATCCAATATACAAGGGCTGCCGCCACATAGGACTCAAGATAACTGTAATATAAAAGGCTCGGAAGGAGGGCTCCCGTCATTATCTCCGTCACAGCTATGGCGCTGACCAGGTTGGAGGCCTTTAAAAGGCCAATCAGCGAGTTCTGCATTCCCGGCAAGAGGATCGGAACCATCTGTGGAAAGATAATGCGATAGAGCGTTTTTATCTTGCTAAGTCCTATGCTGTAGCCTGCCTCGTATTGGATTTTTTCTATGCCTCTGAAAGCTCCTCTCACCGCTTCGCTAAGGGAACAGCTCTGTCCCAGGATCAGTGCGAAAAAGCCGATGTAGATGGGATTGATCTCACTTATGGGAGTTGAGATATTAAGAGCAGTGGCAAAATCGTTGTAAAAGGTCATAAAAAGCAGATTGTACAAAATAAGGGCCACCATCATGGGAAGGCCCATATATACCGTTACAAATACTCCCAGGATCTGAGAGATCACCGGAATCCTGTAATGTCTTACAGTAGCTATCACCGTCCCCAGCACAAGGCTCACCAGGAAGGTTATCACCGTAAGCTCCAGGGTGACCGGGGCATATTTAAATGCGGATCTTAAGGCTTCGATGAAGCTCTGAACATTGAAACTCATGTGTTACGTCACCTCGAATCAGATAGCCGGTGCGCTACCGTTTTTCATATTTTTCTCAATAAGGAGGAATACACCCTTAAGCAAAAGGCTAAAGGATATGTAGATCAAAGTGGCGGCCAGATACCCCTCAAGAGTATGACCTGTGGCAGCTCCCAGTGTTTTGGCTTTGCCAAGGACGTCAACGACGCCCAAAGTGAATACAAGAGAGGTGTTCTGGAATACTCCCACAAAATCAACTCCGTAATGGGGCAGCGCCACCTTGAAGGCCTGGGGCAGCACGATCCTGAAAAAGGTCTGTGCCCCGGTCATTCCTATGGAATAACCCGCCTCTGTCTGAAGCGCCGGAACTGCCGTTATTGCTCCTCTGAAGATCTCGCCTAAAAAAGCCCCCTCATTTAAAACGATCGCGATCTCCACAAAAACCACAGGCTCCACTCTGTTTAAGTTAATTCCGAACAGGTTCATAAATACATTGCCGAGTACTAACGGGATTCCGTAAAAAGCTATCATCATCTGCACCAGAAGCGGTGTTCCACGCATAAAGGATATGTATACCCCAAGAATCTGCTTCACCACCGGAATCTCCTTTAACCTAAGGATGGCAACAAAAATGGCAAGAATTGTTCCAAGCAGCATAGACCACAAAACTATATGAAAATTCACAGATATGCAGCTGATTATCTTGGGGAAAACATTTATAAATCTCTCTGCGCTAAAGTAACTACCCATGGAAATTATTCCTCTTCTGTTACGTCATATCCTACCCATTTGATTGCCAGCTCTGACAGTGTGCCGTTGTCCTTGAGAGTCTTGAGTGCACCGTCGATGGCTGTCTGAAGCTCGGTCTCATCCTTGCGGTAGAGGTAATAGGTCTTTGAATTGTTGATGGGTTCACCTACTGACTTAAGCCAGTCTTTGCCGTCATCTGAGAAGTTCTTGTTCATCTTGGTCACATCGCTCTTTTTAAGAACTGAGGCTGCGGCTGCTCCTGACTTAAGGGCTGCGGCACCTTCTTCGTCTGAGCTGGACTCAGTGTTTACAAGAACAACCTCCTGTCCGGGATGCTCCTCGTTGTACTTGGTGAGAATCTGGGTTGTAGCACTGGTTGCGCCGCCGGTTCTGATCTTCTGTCCTGCAAGGTCTGCAAGAGAGGTCACATCCGAGTCAACCAGGACCGCAAGGTAGGTGATGTAGGAAGTGTAGGACTCACCTGAGAAAAGATATTTCTCCTCACGCTCAGGTGTGTACTCATACTGGTGTGCAGCCACATCGATCTTGCCGGATTCAAGTGAAAGCACCAGCTGATCAAAGGCCATGGACTGATATTCGAATTCGTACTGAGGAAGTAGCTCGTCGATGGCTGCAAGAACATCGTACTCATAGCCTACGGCGTTGCCATTCTCATCCAGGTAGCAGTAGGGGTTGTAGTTGATGCCTGAACCGATGACTACCTTGGTTACTTCTGTGCTTGGTGAATCTGCTGTCTGCTGAGTAGTATCTGATGCTGATGCATTTCCACAGGCTGCCAGGGATATTGACATGACGGAGGCAAGTGCTCCGGAGATAAATACTTTTTTGATAGATTTCATTTTCATAATTGTGACTCCTCCTTTTCTTACATGGAACCGAACCGCTGTATATGACAGCTCTTTGTAATAAAAAACCGGAGGCCTTTCGATCCACCCAATGATAGTGAAACGAAAGCCTCCGGTTGTCCGGTCGGCGTTTATTTGTTTGTTGTATTTAATATACAGCAGGCAGGTAGGATGCACAATTACGGGAGGTTTATATGTGGCGATAAAAGAGGTTTATCGGTAGGCGGGAATGAGTCAATGACTCGCAACCGTCCCCATTGACTCATTCCCGCGGCACTCACACTGCTGAGTACGCCTCCAGCTTCTTGATATAGGCCTGTCCCATCTCGCTGAGAACATTGCCCTTTCTGACGATATAGCCAAGGGTGAGGATATCTTCCTCTTTTAACTTGATAACATTGAAATCCGTGGTGTTAAGCGACGCATCCAGAAGTCCCGATCCGACTGCGTAGCCGTTAAGACCGATCATGAGCTCCATGGAAGTTGCTCTCTCGTTGGTGGTGACAACCTTCTGATAATCGTAGGTAGCAAGGGCTTCTTCTTTGTAGTAAAAAGAGTTGTTGTCGCCCTGGTCGAATACCATGCAGGGGTAGTCCTTGAGATCTTCCAAAGACAACTCTGCCCTGTCTGCCAGGGGATGATTCTTCCAGAGATATACGTAGGTATTGCACTGGAACAGCTCATGGAATTCAAGTGAGGCATCTGCGAAGACCTTCTTGAACATATTTCTGTTAAAGTCGGAAAGAGCGATGACACCAACCTCGCTCCTAAGGGTCTTAAGATCGTCGATTACTTCGCTGGTCTGGGTCTCGCGAACACTGAACTGATAGGAATTGCAATCGAAATCCTTAACAACCTCGATAAAAGCATTGACTGCGAAGGTGTAATGCTGCATGGATACTGAGAAAGTAGGTTTCTCCTCCCTCTTTTCCAGATATTTGTGCTCTATTTTCTCGTACTGCTCAACGACGCTTCTTGCGTAGGCAATAAATTCGCCTCCCGCTACTGTTGTCACAACTCCGTTGTGAACTCTCTGAAATATCTGAATGCCAAGCTCGCTCTCAAGCTCCCTCACTGCGCTGGACAGGCCCGGCTGTGAGACGTAGAGCCTGTCTGCGGCCTTCCTCATGGAGCATTCTTCGTCGATAGCGATAACGTATTTAAGCTGGAGTATTGTCATGATGTTCCCCTTTTCCCACTGAGTTGGTATGATTTTCCCAACCATTATATCACAACGGAAGCGGGATGACTCGCAACCGTCCCCATTGACTCACACAAAAAGGGCCAGTCCCCATTAAAAACTGTGGGCTGGCCCCTCCAAGAAAAAAGAAAAATATAAAAAAAGAAAACCTACGGCTATATCAATACCCCTCAGTCTTACTCCCTGCGAAGAGACTGATGGTTATCGATCTTGTTATAATATGCGGAGATCTTGGTAAGGGCCTCATCTACGCCGCAGCTGACGTCGAAGCCGGCTATTGCCTTCTTCTCAAGCTGCTTCGTAGCCTGAAAGCCGATCTTTTTGCAGACTATACTTCTGCAATCTGCGATAAGCTCCACTTTAACGGAATGTCCCCGGGGGCCTCCGCAGCCGCCTCCGTTGCCATTTCCGCAGCCACTGCCGGATCCGTTTCCGCAGCCTCCGGCACCGGCACTATCACAGCCTTTGCCTTCGCCGCTGCTCTGATCGGCAGCCGCATCAGATTCTTCCGCAGCAGGAACCTGTCTCACTTCCTTCTCGTGATACTCGGTTCCCTCCACTTCATATATGCGAAAGAACTCCGCTTCGCCAAATGTAAGATCTACATTACTTCCGTCTGAAGAAGCCACAGCTATTAAATATGACATAACTACTCCTTCTAAAAAATCCTTTTAAGTACCCTTCATCAGTTGAATCTCTGTGAAGCCACTGTGTAAATATCCTCGATAAGCCTGATTCCGCCTGTGTAACCTGCAATGAAATCATCCAGCACGATCTTGTCTCTTACAGGCCAGGTCACATTCAGGAAGTTACCCTTAAGCTCCTCGGTAAGCTCTCTCTCATAGTAACCGCCAAGAATAAGAGGATATCCGTGATAATCATGCTCTCTTATCTGCTCATGGATCTTGTAACCATCTGTCTCGAATACAGCCTCAGCCTCGATACCATAGTTGAGCTTCTTGAACTCAGCAGCGATATCATCCCTGAACTCCTTGGGAGTATCGTCGGTGATGAACTGCTTAGCCGGGATAAGACCAAGGTCATTGGTCAGGAACTTGGTGATTGCAAGTGTATACTGAGCATCGCCCACAACTGTGAACTGCTTGTTGATAACTCGGTTCTCCAGGAAAAGATCTGCGAATCTCTCGATAAGATAGTAGTAATAATTCTCATGCTCTGTGATAACGCTCTCAACCTTTTCCTTGTCAAGGCCGGCGAACTCGCCCACTTCCCTGAGGAACTTGCTGGTCTCAAAGGCGCCCACAGGAAGGTTCTTGTAATGAAGATAAGGAATACCGAGTTTTTTCTCCATCTTCTTGACGTTCTTTACGGAAACCCAGGGAGAGATCAAGAGATTAAACTGAGCCTTGGGAATCTTGTTGATATTCTCGATTCCTTTTTTATAACCAAAAATGATATTGGGCTTAAGGCCAATCTCCTTAAGGAGCTTCTCGATCTCGTTGAAGTTGCCGTTCCAGTACAGATCCTGATAAGGAACGTCAGCCCAGACATTCACAAGACCCTCTTCCTTCTCATCGCTCTTTTTGAGATACTGGTCGATAATGGCATCGATGACCTGCTCATGGCCCTTGTAGTTGTTACCCTTAAATCCCGCTGTGGGAGCGTAGATAACAGGCTTCTCTGCATCCGCAAACTCGGAAACCACCTCTCCGGTATCGTCACCTACGATCTCCGGAATGCAGCCTGTAAGCACAACATAAAGGTCTGCGTCGATCACCTTAAGAGCATTGTCGATGGTTGAATGAAGCTTTTTAACACCGCCGAATACAACGTCTTTCTCATTGATACTGGTGCAGGGAAAAATGTTGGGTGAAAAATATCCGCTGCTGCCGTTGGAATCGGAAAGCTTCTGAGCACATCCCGGGCCTGAGTGAAGCACCGGAATAGCTCTGTCTATAGCCTGCACTGTCTGCATTGCACCCAGTGCGCATTTATATCTCTGTTTATCTAATAGTTTAGCCACTTTTTCATCTCCTTATTTTATGTATTAAGCCTTCTCCTGTGTTAAGAACTTGTCCACGTTCTGCTTGTACCACCAGTCGGTGTAAGGAAGCCTGGTCCTCTTTGCCAGGTTCTTCTCAAAGCTCCTGTTCTTAATGCTGTCAAGAATTGAGTATGCAAAATCAAGGGTGTGCTTGTAACCAAAGATCATGTACTCATCAGCAACATACACCGCCGGAGTACCGTTCTTGATAGCCCAGACTGTGGAGCCGGGATGTCTTGAAAGGTACAGGTCAGGCTGATACTTGTTAAGGATATTCATAACCTCGTAGTTCTGCTGATCCGCAACTGAGGCCTCAAAATCGATATCATTATCAAGGAGATATTTCATTGAAGGAGGAACGTCTCCGTTCTCGTACTTCTTGTCGTAGTGCCATGCAAGAGCCCATACAACCTCGATGCCCAGCTCATTGAGAACACGTGATACCTCGAAGGTGTAGCCGGGGCCCATTCCAAGAACTGCACGAAGGCCCTTGAGCTCCTTCTTAACTTCTTCAATCTTGGGAAGGTAAATAGCACGCTGCTCTTCGATGTACTTCTCGATCTTTTCACTTCTTCCCGTAACTCTTCCGATCTCGCGAAGCCAGGTCTCAAAACCTACAATACCGCACTGGTTGATGCTTCTGATGTAGGGAACACCGTACTTCTCCTCAAGAACGTTGCCAAGGTAGTTGCCGAGAGTTCCGCAGATACAGGTTGTGGCAATAGCCTCTGACATATGTGAGAGCTCTTCAACTGTAGAATTGCAATACAGGAAAATCGGGTCCAGGTCGAACTGCTTGAACATCTCGATGATCTCAGGTCTTGCACTCTCGTAGAAGTTCTTGAAGTTGATCCTGTTGGACTTAATTCCCTCACGAGGAGGCTGAACGATTCCTGACAGAACCGCATGGTCTGCAATGTCAAAGCCCGTAGCCCAGATTCTGGACTTGAAGCCCTCGCAGTGAACCGCGATAACAGGAACTTCAATCTGCTCTTTTACCTCATCCACAACGCTGTCAATGTCCTCACCGATGATACCTGTTGCGCAGGAGCTGGATACAAAGATAGCCTTGGGTGAATAGCGCTTATTTACTTCCAGAATGATGTCCTTGAGAGCCTTGGTGGAACCAAAGATCGTATCGTTCTCGTTCATGTCGGTGCCCACATAAACTGTGCTGGTGGTAACACCTCTCTTTTTGGCCATAACCTTATCCAGGTAGTAGGTGCCTGCTGCCGCTACTGAGCAGCCTGCGGGGCCGTGATGGATAAGTGCGATGTCTCTTATGGCTGAGAGCTGGCCCAGTGCGCAGCTTGACAGACATGAGCTTGACTGGGAAAAGCATCTTGAGCAGCCCTTTAAGGTTCCGCACTCACTCTGGGTTGCCAGGTCTTTTAAGGATCCGATGTAGCCCGTGATGGAACCGATTCGGTTCTCTCTGGTGGCCACGTTTGAATTGTTAAGATTGGTTGCCATTTTCTATCTCCTATTTACTTTTTAATCCACTTTATGCTTTGAAAAGGTTGGTTGAAAGATATCTAAGTCCTGTGTCAGGGAAGATAACAACGATCTTCTTTCCCTTGTTTTCCGGTCTTTCTGCCAGCTGCTTAGCTGCAAAAAGAGCTGCTCCCGAAGATGCTCCGATAAGGATTCCATCCTTTAATGCCGCCTCTCTTGCTGCTTCGAAGGCATCAAGGGCCTCAACGGCGATCCATTCATCGTAGATATTTCTGTCCAGTGTTGAAGGGATCAGGTTTTCCGGAACTCCCTCGAAAGGATGAACTCCGGTGATTTCCTCATCCGGAACAGGCTTCCCAGGACTTGGAAGTGAATCAGGCCCCGGCTGAACGGCAACTACCTTGACGTTAGGATTTTTTTCCTTAAGGTAAGCACCTGTTCCTGAAACGGTTCCGCCGGTTCCTACGCAGGCAACCAGTATGTCGACCTCTCCGTCGGTGTCCTCCCAGATCTCGGGTCCTGTGGTTCTCTTGTGAACAGCAGGATTGGCCGGGTTGGAACACTGATCAACGAAGCAGATATGATCTTCTTTTGATAAAACATCTTCCTTCAGAGCCTTGATGGCAGCGATAAAATCTCCGCCTGTATCCTGAAGTGTCTTAGCAATAACAGGCTCATCTCCAAGCTTAATGGTGGTTCCGCCAAAAGCATGTATTACCTGGAATCTCTCCTGGCTAACCTGATCCTGAATATATACTCTGAAAGGATAGCCCTTTGCTGCTGCGATGGCTGCAAGTCCGATTCCTGTGTTTCCACTGGTGGTCTCAACAACGGTGTCGCCGGGCTTTAACCTGCCGCTTTTTTCAGCGTCCTCTATCATTGAAAGGGCTATTCTGTCCTTTACGCTCTGATTGGGATTAAAATACTCAAGCTTACCAATGATGGTGGCTCCAAGGTCATGGTGTTTTTCATAGCCGGTAAGCTCAAGAAGGGGGGTTCTCCCAACAAGTTCAGTAATGGATTTATGTATATTTGACATACTTTTTCCTCCTTAGTCTTGACTTTCTATCGAGTTGCCATAGTATCTGATGATATACGCATGACTCCGCAAAAAGCGCTTTCGTCATCAGATTTTGTAATCATCTGAAAGTTCCATCATGCCGTACTCCATGAGGATTTCTTCGAGGCGTTCCTGGGTCATGGGTGTTGGGATGACGAAATCTGTGTTCTCGATAACGGCCTGGGCCAGGTTTCTGTACTCCTGAGCCTGGTTAGAATCAGGCTTGTACTCGATAACTGTCTTCTTGTTGATCTCAGCGTGCTGAACTACGTTGTCACGAGGAACAAAGTAAAGAAGCTTAGTTCCAAGTTCCTTTGAGAAGGCTCTGAGAAGATCCAGCTCTCTGTCCACGTTTCTTGAGTTGCAGATGATACCGCCAAGTCTTACTCCGCCTGTTCTTGCGTATCTCTGGATACCCTTTGAGATGTTGTTGGCAGCGTACAGAGCCATCATCTCACCTGATGCTACGATGTAGATCTCTTTTGCCTTGCCTTCACGAATGGGCATTGCGAAACCACCGCAGACAACGTCTCCAAGAACGTCATAGAATACATAATCAAGATCATCAGTGTATGCACCAAGGTTCTCAAGCATATTGATGGAGGTGATGATACCACGACCTGCGCAGCCTACACCTGGCTCAGGACCGCCGGACTCAACGCACTTGGTACCGCCGAAGCCTTCCTTCATGATCCTGTCCAGTGAGATGTCCTCACCCTCTTCTCTTATGGTGTCAAGAACCGTCTTCTGTGCAAGGCCTCCAAGAAGAAGTCTTGTGGAATCCGCCTTGGGATCACATCCAACTACCATTACTTTTTTACCGTGCTCAACAAGTCCTGCTGTCAGGTTCTGTGTTGTGGTGGACTTACCGATTCCACCTTTTCCATAGATCGCAATCTGCCTGAGTTCTGCCATTTTTTCATTCTCCTCTTCTAAATATTTTTCTTTTTTCTTATGGGGTGTAAATATTGTGATTAAAGGTTGTCATACAGATCTTCCGTGAGTGTAAGACTTCCTCTGTATCCTGCTATTGCCCTGTTAAAGATAAGTCTGTCCTTTAACGGGAAGGTCGCCGCTATGCACTGCACTCCCTTAAGGGATGCGGCTTCTCTCTCATTGCTGCTGCCTACTATAAGTGTCAGTTCCTCTTCCTCTGAGAGAGCCTTGTTTATCTCAAACTGGTCAGCGGTAAAAATGACCTTGGGTGGCCTTGCATATTCCAGCTGCGTAAGTTCTTTTATAATGCGGTTCTTGTTCTCCTCACCGAATATAGGCTCCGAGATGATGGCAAGCTTTGGTGTGAAGCTGTAATCGTTGGCCAGGTATCTGGTGATCCCGCAGACATTTGCCGCATCACCTACCACCGCATATCTCTTCCAGCTAAGTGTTCCAATGGCCTGCGCCAGATAGCTGTATACGTAGTCCTCTTCCTTGGCAAGGAAGGCATCCACAACGCTGCTGTCCAGATTAAGTGCCTCTGCCACCTGTCTTACAAACCTGCCTGTATCCGTGGCTCCTATGGGAGTTCCGGGATATCTGATGCTCTTTACGCCGAACTTTTCCTCGAACTTCTTGGCAGGCTTACCAAAGAGCCAGGGGTTAACGATTATGTTAAGGGCTGCCCCGGAGCAGTTCTCCAGGGTCTCAATACCCTGATGCTCGGTAAAAAAGGTATTGACCTTGAGCCCCAGTCCTCTGAGGATTCTGGCGATCTCTTCAAGGTTGCCGCTCCAGAAAGGATCGTGGTAAGGAACGATTCCAAAGACATTTACCAGTTTGTCGTCCTTTGGCACATCCTCTTTTATCACCTGATCGATGAAGTTGTTCCAGATAACCTCATATCCCAGATTGCTGTCACCGGCAAATCCGGGAGTGTCTATCGGATACACCTTAACGCCTTTTGCCCTGAACTCCTCTGTAACCGAAACAATGTCATCGCCGATGATTCCTGCGGTACAGCCAGTAAGAACAAAGAATGCATCCGCATCCATGATGTCCACTGCTCCCTGAATTGTTGTACGGAGCTTGTTAAGTCCTCCGAATACTACTTCTCTCTCCAGCATATTGGTGGAGGGAATGGATACGCTTGAAACGAAGGCTGAATTCTTGTTTCCTGACTGTCCCTGCTCGGCCGCACAGGTCTGCATGCAGCAGCCCGGGCCTGAGTGAAGTATGGGACATACCCTGTTTATGGCTCCCAGAACCGAGTTGATTCCGGCAAGTACGCAACCACCTCGTGGGTTTTCCAATATTTCAGACATTTGCTCCACCTCCCACGATGTATTTGAATGCATCCTCCTCATACCAGCTGTCCTTGTAGGGAAGCCTGACATGAGCGGCTAATTTCTTGTTAAATCCGGGATTTTCCAGCTGATCCGCTATCTTGTTTCCAAGGTAGATCAGACCATCGTAGCCCATGGTAGGTCGCTTCATATCAAGAACATGGGTTGTTGGAAGTCCCAGTTTGGCAGCCCATTCGGGAACTCCGATGAACACGTCAGGCTTAAGTTTCTTGATAAGATTGACCTGTTCAAAGGGCTGCATGTTGGCTATATCAACCACGAAATCCTTGTGGATGCTGTTGAGATATTCGATGTCCACCTGGGCATCATCGTCATAGGTTGGTGTCTCAAGACCTACGAGTTCCATACCGAAGTCATCGATAAGAGCTGCAGCTGCGAAACTGCGACCTGTGCCTCCGCATATAAATACTCGTTTTCCTTGAAGTCTTTCTCTAATTTTCTGAACCAAAGGAGTAATTCTCTCATGCTCTCTGTTAATGATCTCATCAGCTTCCTTCTCCTTTCCCATGACCTGTGCGATTCCACGAAACCACTTGTCGGTGTTACGAAGTCCTATGGGCATTACGGTATGTGAATAGGGAATACCGTATTCCTTTTCAAGACTGTTCATGAACTCATCGGCAAAAACCTTGCAGATAGATGTTGATGCTGCAGCGCTGGGTATCTTTTTGATCTTCTCCAGTGAGCTGTAAAAAGGAATGTAGTTGGTCTCGATATCAAGAAGTCCCAACATTCTCTCCATCTCCTTCTGGTCTGCGTAGCTGATGGAAACGGGAGCGAACAGGTTAACAAGGTTGTCGTTTTTCTCTGCCTGTACCTTGGAAAGTATGTATTTCTGGATCGATATAAAGGCCGCGTCAAAACCTGAAGCGCAGATCTTGGACTTGAAGCCCTCGCAGTGGATAGGCACTATCACTGCATCAGCGCTCTTCTGAAGGTCTGCACAGATGGCATCTATGTCATCTCCGATAACGCCTGAAGCACAGGATGCAAAAACGAATATCATCTTTGGGTTGTATCTCTCGATGGCCTTCTGAACTGAATCTCTCAGCTTCTTCTCACCACCGAAGATAACGCTCTTCTGATCAAGATTAGTAACGATGATATGTGGGTTCTTGATGTGCTTAACGCCTCTGTGAGCCTGGCCTACACGGTACATGTCAACAGCAAGTGAGGTACATCCGATGCAGCCCTGTGGCGAATGAGCTATAAAGACCGCATCCTCCAGCGACATCAGCGCCGCCATGGAGTTGATCTGCTGGCACTGAAGGCCCTGGGCGAAGCTCCTATCGGCCCTTTTAAGGCACCCTTTTCTGAAGCTCTCCTCTGCGGCCTTGCTGCTTCCGCCATAGTCATTAACTCTTCCTGATTTACTTTCTCTTACTCCCGAATAAGTCTCTGCCATAAGTTCTTCCTACTTTTTTCTGTAAAAATATGTAAAAAAACAGAGGTCCACTTTTAAACTCACGAATGAGTGAGACTAAAGTGAACCTCCGGTTGTCCGGTCGGTTTAGCGGTACGGGGACACGCCAAGGCATGTCCCGCGAATTGAGTTTAGTTAGCAAAGAGTGGTGTTGAAAGGTATCTGTCTCCGGAGTCGGGAAGAAGGACTACGATTGTCTTGCCCTTGTTCTCTTCTCTCTCTGCAAGGATTGTTGCTGCTTTGAGGGCTGCTCCTGAAGAAATACCAACCAGGATTCCTTCGGATACTGCGAACTTCTTGCCTTCTGCAAATGCATCTTCATTTTCGATTGCGATTACTTCGTCGAATACCTTGGTGTTAAGAACATCCGGTACGAAGCCTGCGCCGATACCCTGGATCTTGTGAGGTCCTGCTGTTCCTTTTGAAAGAACAGGGCTGGTTGCGGGCTCAACTGCAACAACCTTAACATCAGGATTCTGCTCCTTCAGGTACTCACCTACACCTGTAACAGTTCCGCCTGTACCAACACCTGCTACGAAGATGTCTACCTTGCCGCCTGTCTGCTCCCAGATCTCAGGACCTGTGGTAGCCTTGTGTACTGCAGGGTTAGCAGGGTTAACGAACTGTCCGAGTATAACTGCTCCGTCGATCTCTTTCTCAAGTTCCTCTGCCTTGGCGATGGCTCCCTTCATTCCCTTGGCGCCTTCTGTAAGAACGATCTCTGCGCCGTATGCTTTAAGGAGATTTCTTCTCTCTACGCTCATGGTATCGGGAAGAGTAAGGATTGCTCTGTAGCCCTTGGCTGCTGCAACTGCTGCAAGACCGATACCTGTGTTTCCTGATGTAGGCTCAATGATTGTTGCGCCGGGTTTGATCTTGCCGCTCTTCTCTGCATCCTCGATCATTGCAAGGGCAACTCTGTCCTTAACTGATCCGGCGGGATTTAAATACTCAAGCTTAGCAAGGATTGTAGCATTTGCTACGCCAGCCTTCTTACTGTAGCCGTTAAGCTGTAAAAGTGGTGTTCCCCCGATAAGTTCAAGTGCGCTCTGTTTGATGTCTGCCATAGTTTTTTTTCCTCCGTTTTCTTAGTTGTCTTATTTTCTTTTTTCTTTAGTTTGCTAAATTGTTAAAAACCTATTACCTAGTTTGTTGATAGGAATTAAATGATTTAATGAAATTCTAACATAGTGCCCCGCAAAGTCAACCACAGAGCGGCTTATAGCAGGATATAAGATTTACTTATCGGTGTAAAATTAACCATTCACTTCCTTCTCTGCAATAGCAAATACTCTTCCAAACTCACAGAGAAGATCATTTATTCCCTCTATTCCAACTGACAATCTCAAGGTCCTTTCGTTGATCCCGTTTTTCTCCAGAACTTCCTTCGGCACATCTGCGTGGGTCTGGGTTACGGGGTAAGTTATCAGTGTCTCCGTTCCTCCAAGACTCTCTGCAAAATAGATCAGCTGCACATTTCTAAGTATTGACTTGGCAAATTCCTCGCTATCCACTTCAAAGGTCAGCATTGCGCCAAAGCCCCTGGCCTGCTTCTTCATGATTTCGTACCCGGGATGGTCCTCAAGACCGGGATAGATAACCTTAGTCACATGCTTGTTGAACTTAAGGAACCTTGCCAGCTTCAGGGCATTTTCCTGGGCTCTCTCAAGCCTTACCGCCAGGGTTCTGATTCCGCGAAGAATCAACCAGCTGTCAAAGGGGCTAAGGATTGCTCCGGTTGTCTTGTAGATGAAACGAAGTCTCTCATCGATCTCTTCATCCTTAACTACGATAAATCCACCTATGGTGTCGTGGTGACCTCCCAGGAATTTGGTTCCCGAGTGGATGACCACGTCCGCACCAAGGTCTAAAGGGTTTTGGAAATAGGGTGATAAAAAGGTGTTGTCCACCACCAGGAGAATTCCTTTTTCCCTGGTCACCTTGGACAGTTCCTCGATATCCGTAACATTCATCATGGGGTTCGTGGGCGTCTCAAGATACACCATCTTAGTATTTTCCTGGATCAGAGGGCGTATGTCAGAAACGCTTAGATTGGCTGAAGTGTAGGTAAGACCGTTCTTTAAACTGATCTCGTTAAAAAGCCTGACGCTTCCGCCGTAGAGATCTGAATCTATGATGAAGTGATCACCGGGCTTTAAGAGCTCCATAAGAGTGGCAATTGCCGCCATTCCGCTGGAAAAAGCCAGTGCATCCCTTCCGTTCTCAAGATATCCCACAATTGATTCAAGCTGCTTCCTTGTGGGATTCTGAACTCTCGAATAATCGTATCCGGTACTCTCCCCAAGTCCCGGATGAGCAAAGGTGGCAGTCTGGTATATAGGAAAGCTGATGGCTCCGTACTGGTCCATCAGGCTCCTGTCCAGCTGCTGACACTTTGTATCTATGCTGCAATTTATTTCGGTACATCTGTTACAGCCGCTACAATCCATTTTTTCATATCTCCCGTGTTTTCTTCTTTTTTCTTTTTCTTTTTTCTTTTTTCTTTTTCTTTTTTCTAATTCAAAAAAAAAATATCAGCGGTCCTTGAAGGCCTCATATAACCTGTTCATTGCTGTCTCCAGTGTTGCCCTTGGACACGCCACATTGATCCTCTCGAAAAGAGCTGACTCTCTGCCAAAGATCACTCCTCCGTCAAGCCAGAGCTTTGCCTCATCTTCGATAAGTCTCTTAAGCTCCCGATAGTCCCCTGTGACCTTGGAGAAATCAAGCCAGATAAGGTAGGTCCCCTCAGGCTCTATGAGCTCGATCTTCGGTAGCTTCTCCTTAAGGAAATCCCTGATATAGCTGATATTTCCCTGCAGATATTGCAGAAGCTCCTCCACCCACTGCTCGCCTTTGTTGTAGCAGGATATGGCCGCCACCATTCCAAGGGCTCCGCCCTGGCTGTAGCCTGCGGCGTCATTCTGGAGTTTGAACTTATCAAGAAGCTCCTTGTTCCTTGATATTACGTTGGCCACCTGAAGACCTGCGATGTTGAAGGTCTTGCTGGGGGAAATACCAAGGATTGTGATATCCGCGTACTTATCTCCCAGTGTAAGGAAGGATGTATGCTTGTTGTCACCGTAGACAAAATCGCTGTGGATCTCGTCTGCGAAGATCTTCACATCATGCTTAAGGCAAATATCTCCAAGCCTTGTGAGCTCCTGCCTTGTCCACACTCTTCCCACCGGATTGTGGGGACTGCAGAGGATAAAAAGCTTAACCTTATTGTCTACGATCTTTTGCTCGAAATCCTCAAAATCTATGAAGTACTTGCCCTTCTCCCTGTCAAAAACAAGGTTACTTGACACGCATTTTCTCTTGTTCTGCTGAATGGTTGATCTGAAGGGATAGTAAACAGGCTCCTGAATGATGACGCTGTCACCTTCCTCCGTACAGGCCCTTACCGCAAGGGCGATGGAATACACAATTCCCGGAGTTACAAAGGTGTCCTCAGCCTTAATCTCAAATCCCTGTCTTCTTCTGTACCAGCCGCTAAGGGCTTCGAAGTAGTCCTCTTTGGGATCCGTGTAACCAAAGATTCCGTGGTCAACTCTCTTATGAAGATCCTCTAAGATTTCCTCCGGAAGGGGAAAATCCATATCTGCCACCCATAATGGAAGCAGGTCATCCCTGTGCTTGCGCTCCTGCTGGAAATCATACTTGATACAGGAGGTTCCACGTCTGTCTACTATTTTGTCAAAATCGTATTTACTCATAAGTTCATCTCCTGAAGAAGCTTCAGATATCCGTCAAGGCGCCTTAGTCCGTCGGGGACTGAGCCCGGCATCTCGAAGGCTGCTATCCCCTTTTCCCGAAGCTCGTATACTGCTCCGTCGCCGATCCTGGCGGCAAGGACAAAGTTACAGTCAAGGATTCCGTAGGCTCCTCTCCTTAGCTGATTGACGTCGTGATGACCGCCAAGGCACACCGGATTCACAAATCTCTGTTCAATTTCTTCGTAGTTCCCCGCTTCATCCACATCCACGATCAGGAAGCTCTCTGCTCTTCCGAAGTGCTGATCCACGTTCCTGTTGTCGGTGGAAGCCAGGGCCACTCTGTAGGATGGATTATCCATAAGCGCTCCTTAGCCGTGAGAAAATGTATTTTTCACATTGAGTCTGTTCTGATATACCAGCTGACTGTACTCAGATATACCCGGCACTCCAACTGCGTCGGCTCTGCAGTGGGCGCAGTGCCTGAAGACCTTGATGTGCCTTTCGGCTGCTTCCCTTGCGGCCTCAATCTGCTCGCAGGTAGGACGTGGCACGTCAGCGAGCTTGTGCTGAGGAATAAGAGGGATGATATTGTAGATAAGCGCCCCTGCTTCCTTCACAGTCCTTGCTATCGTCTCGATGTGATGGTCGTTGATGCCGGGAACCAGTACAGTATTTATCTTGAGGGTAACGCCTGCTGCCGCTACCTTCTTAATACCCTTAAGCTGGTTCTCGATAAGGATCCTGGCACCCTCTACGCCCTCGATCTTCTCACCGTGATAAATGATGTAGTCATTGAGCTGAGCCTCAATCTCCGGATCCACCGCATTGACGGTAACTGTCAGGGTATCCACACCGGATTCGATCAGTTCATCGGCTCTCTCATAGAGCATCAGACCGTTGGTGCTCATGCACTTAAGAAGCTCAGGATGTGTCTTGTCGATCTCTCTGAAGGTCTCAAAGGCATAATCCGTAAAAAGTGTATCTCCAGGGCCCGCAATTCCCGCAACCTTGATGCTGGGAACCAGCTCCACCGCTCTGTTTATAAATGTACTTGCTTCCTCAGGGGAGATAATCTTGGATGTTACTCCCGGACGCTGCTCCACATCGTTCACCGACCTGTCACAGAATCTGCAGGCGATGTTGCAGCCGGGGCTTACAGGAAGATGAATTCTTCCCGCATTGAATTTGCACCCCCCAAAGCAGGGGTGATTTCTCTCAAGTTCCTCGATAGATCTAGCCATAATACTCCTCCCATTCTCCTCGATATACCACGCAGCCCCTTAGAATCTCTGCTTGGTGCTGGTCTCCAGCTGTGTGACCTTCCCCGCATGTACTGTGATGGTCACTGTTCCATACTCGATGCCTTCAACCTTTTCTCTGATCTGCTGCCAGATCTGCTCCTCCGGATCAGGGAGTTTTACCACATTTTCCCTTGCCATGCCAATTCTCCTACCCTTTTCTTTTTCTTTTTCTGCCGTTCTCACATCCCTTTTTCACTGTGTCGCTTTAATCCGACTAATATGATGGGATTTATAAGTAATTATGTAGATGATACAGTCCGCATAGGCTCTCTGTCAAGAAGTATTTTACTTATAGGGAAATATAAGGATTAGTTATCGGGGAAGGATTTATACCAATGGGGACGGTTCTGTTTGGTAAAGTTTTGCAAACAAAACTTTACCAAACAGAACCGTCCCCATTGGTATAAATCCTCCCCCTCAGTATAGAAATGTCATTCGTCAGATTTCAAGTGTCATTCGTCAGAAATTCAACACAAATAAATCATTTTAGTATATACTACTAACGGCTTATATGGAAAAATGCCTAAATAGTATAAACAGGCATTGGATGATCCTTCAATTGGCACTAGTCAAGTAGTGAAAAAGGTAAGTCCACTTAAAGTAGCTGAAAAATATCAAGAATTCTTAGATTACTTAGAAGAACACAGGACAAAATAACATGGAAAATACCAACAAAAAACCCCTGATCACATCAATCATCGCCGTCTGGCTCATCGTCATCGCACCGATTGCCAAATTTGTTTTTAAGCTCGTAAGTCATTACTACAACGGCACCTACGCAGGCTTCAACAATTCAGAGCTGATCTACGGAATGGATGCCGTTAATTACGATCTCGGAATCATGCAATCTATAGGACTGTTCCTTGTAGCATTTGAGATTATTCTTATGGTTGTTGCCATCATCTACACAACCTGGGCTGTCACTCGCATTCATGCCCGCAGGGACGAGGAGTCAGCGAAGGTAATGTAATTTCCTTCATGCTGCTTACTCTCATACATAGCTTTATCCGCTCTCTGCAGAATATCAGAAAAAGATTCGTGCTCGGGGTCGCTGCAAATTGCCGCCCCGGCGCTGACCTGAAGTTTCCAGTCAGTCATACCTTCTATGGACACCTTGTCCAGATTGGCAAAGAGTCTGTCCATCACTATTTTTCCCAGCTCATTACTGTTAGCACCGGCTGCATAGGCCACAAATTCATCGCCGCCCATTCTGAACACAACATCGGAATCCCTGAAGTTATCCCTGAGGGTATGGGCAAGTGTTATGATCACCTTATCGCCCATGTCATGACCATAGGTGTCGTTGACATATTTAAAATGGTCTGCGTCAAACAGAAATACCATTCCGCAGATACCATCATGCATGAGCTCATATATACGGCTCTCTCCGCCGCTTCTGTTAAGGATGTTCGTGAGCTTATCGGTCTCGGACATGCGCTTGAACATCTCCTGTCTCTTTCTGTCCTCATCAATTGACTCAATAGCCAAGATTATCTTTTCCGGGTTATCGTTACTATCCCTGCTTACTACAATGAAATGCATTCGAACCCATTTGCCTTCCCGGTCCAGGAATTCATGGGATATGTTATTCAGGCCTCTGATCCTTTCAGGCAGAGTCTCAAGGTCCATGAACTGCTCAAGAAGAGGTTTGGAAACCTCAGCAGCAATAAGCTCTGCTATTTCTTCCTTGGTCGCTACGATTTTGTTATTACCCTCCGCAAAGACACCTTCTTTTATGAGCTTATTTCTTATGGACTTAACGCTTCCCTTCTTAAGATCCATTATCTCCATCGTGGAGTATACATCTGCAATGGCGCCAATCTCGCCGTGAAGCTCCCCGGCTTCCCTATGTTTTCTGAGATAAACACTGATAATAACGGTAAAAACAATTAGAAGCAGCGCAAGCACAACTGCCGATATGACAAATATATACTTGATATTTCCAAGCACCTCTTTTTCACTGAGAACCAGCACAGAATACCAGCTCTTGTTCAGCTGGCGGCAAAAAACAATCTCTCTTCCGTTTCTGCCGTTGATGGTAAACACCTCTTCCTCATGATTGAGAACTGAGGAAATAAGCCTTTTATCATATTCATCCGCTGCATTCAGAAAAACATTTTTACCAACCTTGGTTTCATTTGAATGAGACACGATCATGCCGCTCTTATCCACGATCATAGTGGCATCAACCTTGTTGGCCTCCTGTTGTGATGCCTGAAGTTCCTGAATTCCATCCAGGGATATATCCATGGAAATAACGCTCTGTCCGTCGTCAAGGAGCTTGCTGACAGACAGAACCATGTTATTCTGCTGTAGATTATGATAGGGCTTAACAAAAGTGATCTCGCCTCCCGCTGCCTTGGCCTCGGTATACCAGGGGCGCTTGGAAGGAGAAAAATCTGCAGGCGGATCCCAGTCAGCCCCATCCAGATATTCTCCTCTGATGTAGCCGTATACTCCCCTGTTGTTGCTATCCACAACAGAGGTAAAAACCTCGGACTCTTCCTGAAGGAAAGCCTGAATCTCCTCATTGGATTGTCTGTTATCTATCATATGCTCCACCTGTTCGGAGGCAAAAATAACCGCATCCCTTGGAGTATCAAGATAGAACTCCACGTCCCGGAACATCTGAATGGCATTGTTGTTCCACAGGTTTATCATATTTTGTCTGGAAACGTTGTACAAAGAATAAAAGACCGCAATAATCACAGTTGTCACAAGTATTATCCCTGTGGCAAACGCAATTATCGGTCCTTTGTCCTTTGCCTGTTTAACCATAAGCAAAATCCTCACTTATGTTCCTATTTTAATATAACGTCATTACGTTAACAAATTAAAGGTTTATTAAGTTATTTTCGTTAATTTCTAAGATTTCCTTAATAAGGGATTTATAATTGACTGATAAAATATAGTTGAAAAAATATGTAGAGTTGTCACCCTTACGTTCACGGATGAAAGGAGAGGTGGAAATGAAGGCTCTGTCAAAGATAATGTATTTTATCATCGGACTGTTGGTCCTTATCTGCGTGATCATAGTCCTGTGCGGCAAGAACCCCGAGCTCAAGAACGGACTCAAGACAGTATCGGAGGAAATTGCAGCAAATATGGCAAGCAGCGAAGAAGCCATCGTCGCTACTGCTGCCGCTACTGAAGAAGCTACAGTGGAGGAAGTTCAGACCACATCACCTGAACCGGCCGTACCCCAGCAAGTTGCAGAAGTACCTGCCCCTGTTGCCGCTGAAGAAACACAACCGGCAGCTGCTACAGAAACTTCACAGGCACCAACGGAAGAATACGCGGCAGCCACTGCCAGCGAAACAGTTGAGAATTCCCAGGAGACATATCTGTCCCAGGATGTTACAGAAGTAGAAAAAACCGAACCGAAAAGAGGGGACAGTCCCAATTAACAAATTGTGAACTTCGTAGATAAACGGAAGACTATGTTGTTCACAGTTTGTTGATGGGGACTGTCCCCTTTTCACTCGCTTATTCTTTAGTTATATCAGCTCCAAAGTATTTAATAGAAATCTCTGAGAGCTTGCCCTCCTGGCGAAGCTCTGCAATAGCCTTGTTGATGGCCTCTCGCAGGGTATCATTATCATTGCCCTTGGCAAGCGGAATCGCATAATTGGTAACTTCGGGATCGATGGCTGCAACCTTAAGCTCGGTTGTTCCGGTGGATTTGAAATAATCCTGAGCTGAAGTGTTGGCATTGATGGTTGCGTCCACGGTTCCGTTGAGAACCAGTGTCATGGTCTCGCCCAGGGTGTCCACGTTGGATACCGTAGCTCCATACTCCTTGCCCATAGCCTCATAGGTTGAACCTGCGGAGTTGGCGGTTGTAAGACCTGCAAGATCCTCAAAGGATGTGATCTTCTCGCTAGTTGCCAGTGTGATAACCACCGCATGATCATAGGCATAAGGATCGGTAAAATCATAAGTGCCCTTCCTATCCTCTGTAACATCAACGCCGTTGGCCATCATATCGAAGGTTCCTGTGGATACGCCTGTCAGTCCTCCGTCGAAGGGAACCTCCTTGAAGTCCGCCTCAACCCCGAGCTTTTCTGCGATGGCTGCTGCCACCTCAACATCAAAGCCCACCAGTTCATCGGTGTCAGGATCATGATATGTAAAGGGAGACCATACTCCCTCAGTTGCTATTGTTATCTTACCTGCAGTCTTGATCCTGGACAGGTGATCCTCTCCTGTAGCTGTGGCGGTATCATCACCTTCAACAACAGTGGTATCCGTCGTCCCCTTGTCCCCACATCCTGCAAGTAATGTGCCTGCCAGTGCCGCAATCAGAAATAAAGACATTTTCTTTTTCATAATTGTTACCCCTCTCTCCTGTAATATTTCGCCGGTTGAATTGTGCACAATCGTATTCTATATGCTTACTTAAGGTCGTGTCAACTCGATTTTTGTTATGTACCTGTCATTTTTTGTAGCTGCCGCACTTATATGAACCCAAACAAGCCTCAGCCAACCACCTTCAGGAACTCTTTGGTCTTATCTTCTCTTGGATTCTCGAACAACTGTGAAGGACTTCCTTCCTCAACCACCACGCCGTCAGCCATGAATACCACATGGCTCGAAACCTCTCTGGCAAAAGACAGCTCATGAGTCACCACGATCATCGTCATGCCCTCTGCTGCCAGCTGCCTCATGACCTGCAGCACCTCGCCCGTAAGCTGCGGATCCAGCGCCGAAGTTGGCTCATCGAAATAGATAACCTCAGGATCTGTGGCCAGCGCCCTTGCAATAGCCACTCTCTGTTGCTGTCCTCCCGAGAGCTGGCTTGGATAATACTCCTCATACTCGCTCATTCCAACCTTGGCGAGCACCTCCCGTGCCTTTTTCTCCGCCTCTTTCCTATGGATCTTTCTTCCTGCGGTAAGTCCCAGAGTCACGTTCTCAAGGACATTTTTGTTGGCAAAAAGGTTGTAATTCTGGAATACAAATCCTGTCTTTTTCCTGATAGCTGCGATATGAGCGCCGGACTCATCGTCAAGCTCGTAGTCTTTGCCGTCAAAGACCATATGCCCGATATCAGCATATTCAAGAAAATTTATGCAGCGAAGAAGCGTTGTCTTTCCCGAACCGGAAGCCCCGAGGATTGAGACCACGTCCCCTTTATTTACCGTAAGATTGACTCCCTTAAGGACCTGTCTGTCCCCAAAGGTCTTATGAACATCCGTTATTTCAAGTAATGCCATGCTCTCACCTCCTTACTTTCTGACGCCGTAGCTTCCAAGCACCTTCTCGCCCTTTTTCTGAATAAAGGTGAGAACCGTGCAGAAGATAAGGTAGATAAGTGCCACCTCGATGTACAGCGGAAAATAGTTGTAGGACTGGCCTGCGATCTGCTTGGTCCTGGTGAACATCTCAACAACCGTAATGCTGGAAGCCAGAGACGTATCCTTCACCATGCTGATAAGAGCATTAAAGAGCGATGGAAAAGCGGTCCTGAAGGCCTGGGGCAGAATGATATGCCACATGATCTGCATATAGCTAAGTCCCACGCAGTAGCCCGCCTCCAGCTGACCGATGGGCACCGCCTCCATGGCAGCACGCATAGTCTCAGCGCTGTAGGCACCCTCATTTATTGTAAAAACGATCACCGCCATCAGGAAGGGATTGGAATGGATCCCCAGAAGCGGCAGTCCGTAGAAGGCCACCATCAGCTGAACCAGCAGCGGCGTTCCTCTAATTATCCATATGTAGAATCTGCAGATTTCCTTGACCACAGGCACCTTTGCAAACTGCGCCATGGCCACAAACACCGCCAGGATCGTGGACAGTATGAAGGCTATCATGGCAAGGGGCAGGGACACCTTAAGGCCATATTCCAGTATTTTGGGAAAAGAACTAATAAGCAGATCCCAGGTTTTCTCATTAAACATAGATTATCCTCATTATGATCAAAAAGCTTCACCGTCAGAACTTCTTTAATTCCGAATATGCCATCGGCACCGCAATAAACAGTGACAACACATCTGCCGTAGCCTGGGCCATCTCAACGCCCATAATTCCGAATAACTGCGGCAGTATCAGAATCATAGGGATGAAACAGAAGCCGTTTCTTGCCGATGCAGTGATCGATGCCTTGATACCCTTACCAATTGACTGCAGCATCATATTGCTGATAACAATTGCTCCTGACAGGGGCAGTGTCCCCGACATGAAGCGAAGAGCGGCAGTTCCTACCTCCACCGCAGCAGGATCCTTGGTAAAGAAAGCGATGATATTGCCTGCAAAACCAAAGCACACCGCTCCTATGATTATCAGAAAAACAGTCGAATACTTAACGCAGAAGCTAAAGCCCTCTTTTACCCTTGCTGTAAGCCCTGCGCCGTAGTTAAAGGAGCAAACCGGCTGATAGCCCTGACCGAAACCGATAAGGGCCGAAGCCATCATCATCATGATCCTGCCTGAAACAGACATTCCTGCGATCGCAGCATCTGCGCCGATTGCTCCCGCAGTCCTGTTAAGAAGAAGCGTTGATATTGCAGCCAGACCCTGACGAAACAGTGAGGGCGCACCGCCGTTGATGATCTCAACAATATAGTGCCCGTTGATATGCACATTTTTGATACTGAGCTTGATATTCTCGCCCTTGCTGGTTCCCACAAGGAGCACGATGAAGCTGGTAATCTGTCCCATAACCGTGGCAATGGCCGCACCCTTGACCTCCATATGAAACACAAGGATGAGAAGCGGATCCAGCGCCATGTTCATCACCGCGCCGCACATAAGGCCGATCATGGCATAGACAGCGCTTCCCTGGAACCTTAGCTGATTGTTTATAACGAACTGAGCCATCATAAAGGGTGCGCCTATCAGGATGATCCTCATGTAGTCCTTGGTAAACTGCATTGTTGTAGGCGTTGCCCCTAGGAAATTAACTATGGGTTCGATAAAAACATTTCCCATCACGGCGAAGAACACTCCCACGATAAGAGCCATTGCAAAGCCCGTGGAAGCCATCTCGTCCGCCTCCTTGTGATTGCCGGCGCCCAGCATTCTGGACAGGTAATTACCTGAGCCGTGGCCAAAGAAAAAGCCAAAGGCCTGAATAATCGCCATAACTGTGAAAACCAGTCCCACCGCCGCCGTAGCTGCAGTATTTATCTCATATCTGTCCGATACCCTTGCCACGAAGAATGTGTCCGCCGTGTTGTAGATAGCCGTAACCATCATACTGATGATGGTCGGCACCGACAGGGACAGTATCAGCTTTGGCACTGGGGTTTTGGTCATATAATCTCTTCTTGAACTTGCCTTAGACATAAAAATACATTTTTTCCTTCCGAAACATTTATCTTCAATTGTCTATACTACTAGAAAAGCATATAATAGTGAAGATAAATTTATAACCTCAAGGAGGCGAATTATGGAAAAAATCGGTATTGTTTTCGGTTGTTTCATCCCCATGCATAAGGGACACGAATCCCTCATCAAAAGAGCACTGGATGAGAACGACAAAATGATCATAGGCGTATGCGGCTACAGAGCCGACAGAGGCAGAGATTTCCTGGATTTTGAATCCCGCTACGGACTTGTACAGGAGATGTTCGCTGAAAAAGACAACGTCATTGTAGTTCAGATAGATGACAAGAAGCTTGGACTTGACGGAACCTTCACTCATGACAACTGGGTTCTGTGGGGTAACGAGCTCTTTTCCCAGGCCAAAAGAAAGCCCGACGATGCAGAGTACAACTGGTACACCGGCGAGCAGTCCTATATCGACAAATTAAGTGTTATCTATCCTACTCACAAGTTTACCCTGGTAGACCGTGAGATCATCAAGGCTTCCGGCACAGAGATCAGAAAGAGTCCCGCCATCCACTCCGATGACATCAACGACTTTTTCAAGAGCTATCTTCGCAAAAACGGCAAACTCGACATCCCCGAGTCAGAATTCAATATGGACCTCATCATCTCCAGCCTCTTAGAGACTGATTTGTACAAGTTCTCAATGGGTCAGGCTATCTATCACCACTTCCCTGACTACACCACAACCTGGTCCTTCAAGTGCAGAAACAAGGACGTGCACTTCACTCCCGAGATGGTGGATGAGATCAAGCGTCAGATCTACGCTTACTGCGACCTTCATTTCAATGAGGACGAGCTGACTTACCTTGCAAATATCAAATGGATCAAGAAATCCTACGTTGACTTCCTTCGCCTGTGGCACCCTCGCTACGAAGACTTCACCATCAGCACCGACGCTGAGTGCGGCCTTTCCATCGAGACCAACGGAACCTGGCTCAACACCTCAATGTACGAGATTCCCACACTGGCAATTGTAAACGAAGTTTACTTCAGAATGAATTATGATTACAAGGAGCTGTATGCTTCCTTCGAGGAGAAGCTGGATGAGAAGATTAAGCTCCTTACCGAAGGAACCTACAACATCGGAGCCTTCAGTGAGTTCGGCCTTCGCAGAAGACTCTCCGCTCAGGCTCAGGAGCTGGCGGTTATGAGACTTCGCGACTCCGACCTTGGCAGCTCCAAGTTCGTTGGAACCTCCAACGTATATCTTGCCAAAAAATGCGGCGTAACTCCCGTAGGAACCATGGCCCACGAGTGGATCATGTGCGTAGGTCAGGGTAACCACAAGCACAATCCCGCCTACTCCAACTGGTACGCTCTTGATGCATGGGTAAAAGAGTACGGAGTCCTGAACGGAACCGCTCTTACGGATGCCATCACAACAGACTGCTTCCTTAGAGACTTCCAGCTGACCTACTCAACTCTTTTCTCAGGTGTAAGACATGACTCAGGAGACCCGATCGAATGGGGCGAGAAGATGATAGGGCACTACGAGAGCCTTGGCATTGATCCTAAGACCAAGACACTGCTCTTTAGTGACAGCCTTGATTTCGAGAGAGCCAGCAAGATCTTTGCTCACTTTAGCGGCAAGGCAAGAGTTGCCTTCGGAATCGGAACCTACATTGCCAACGACACCAAGGTTCCTGCCCTCAACATCGTTATGAAGACCACAGCCTGCAACGGACAGGATGTTGCCAAGATCTCAGATGTTGCCGGCAAGGGAATGTGCAAGAACCCCGCATATGTAGAGTATCTTCAGAGATGTATCGACTGGCGTATGGAGCACGAAGCCTGATTGTGAGGTGCGAAAATGAGTGAGATTCTTAAAGATTTTAATGCAGAAAAAGAAATAGAAAATATCGTAGCCTGGATCAGGGACTGGTTTGAAAACAACGGTCCAAAGGCCAGCGCCGTTATTGGCCTGTCGGGAGGCAAGGACTCAACCATAGTTGGTGCCCTCCTTGTTAAGGCCCTTGGCAAAGACAGAGTTGTGGGTGTTCTGATGCCCGACGGCGAGCAGAAGGACATCGCTGATTCCAAAAAAGTTGCTGAGATTCTCGGCATCAAGAGCTATGTGGTAAATATTTCCGCAGCTACCGAAGGGATGAAGAAATGCCTTGGAGATGCAGGCGTGGAGCTTGGTAAGGACGCTGTCATCAACACTCCGCCCCGTATCCGTATGACTACACTGTACGCAATTGCCCAGTCTCTTCCCATGGGAGGCCGTGTTGCCAATACCTGCAACGCCTCCGAGGATTATGTGGGCTATTCAACCAAGTACGGCGATGCAGCCGGGGACTTCAGCCCCTGTGCTAATTACTGCGTAACCGAGATGAGAGCCATCGGCGATGCCCTGGATCTCCCTACAGAGCTTATCCACAAGACTCCCTCCGACGGACTGTCGGGAATGTCTGATGAGGACAAGCTTGGATTTACCTATGACGCCCTTGATAAGTACATCAAGACCGGCGTCTGTGAAGACGAAGAATTAAAGAAACGTATTGACCATTTACACGACATCAATCTGCACAAGCTTAAGGTCATCCCTACATACGCAAGACAGTAAGGAGGATTTTACATGAAAACCATGCTGACACTAATGCAGGAAGCCATGGACAAGGCTGTTGAGAATAAGGAAGTAGCCGGTGTTTCTGCTCTTGCCATCAAGGACGGCAAGGAACTTGTTTTTGCCAAGAGCGGCCACTGTGATATTGCGGCAGGTAAGGCAATGGAGCGCAGTACCATCTGCCATCTCTATTCCCAGACCAAGCCCATTACCGCTGCAGCTGCTATGATGCTGGTTCAGGACGGAATTATCGACATGGGACAGCCCGTTGGTGATTTTATAGACAGCTTCAGGAATCAGCTCTATGTGGAGAACGGCGTAGTTAAGCCTGTTCCCGCTGAGAATGCCATGAGGATCCACGATCTTTTGAACATGACCTCGGGCCTTACCTATCCTGGAAACCTCTCCCAGACTGAGGTTAAGACGGGTTATCTTTTCCACGATATGATTAAAAGGTTCAAGGACTGCGATACCACAGAGGATGCTAACGACTATCTGGATGCAGATAATCTGGGATTCTCACTGTCCAAGACTCCGGACCCTTCCAAAGGAATGATGAGCACCATGGAATTTGCCACAGAGCTTGGCAAGATTCCGCTTCTCTTTATTCCGGGAACCCACTTCAGATATGGAACCAGCGCTGATGTCCTTGGCGCTGTTATCGAGAAAGCATCTGGAATGAGCTTTGGAGAATTCCTGCAGGCAAGGCTTTTCAAGCCCCTGGAGATGAAGGATACTTTTTTCCAGGTGCCCGAGGACAAGCTCCCTCGAATGTCCAAGATCTACAAAAATGTTGGCGGAGAGCTCCGTGAGTTCCACGGCAACCGCCTTGGTGTCAGAAGCGACGGCAAGGAAAATGCCTTTGAATCCGGCGGCGCAGGCCTCTACTCAACCCTTGATGACTACGCCAAGTTCGGTCAGATGCTCCTTAATGGCGGCACCTACAAGGGCCAGGAGATACTTAAGCCCAGAATGGTTCAGTATTTTACAAACGGCAAGCTGGAAGCCCATCAGCAGGCTGACATGGATATGTGGCAGGGCCTTGAAGGCTTCTCCTACGGCAACCTTATGCGTGTTATGAAGGATCCCGAGAGATCCGTGCTTGTGGGAAATAAGGGTGAATACGGCTGGGACGGCTGGCTGGGAGCATACTTTATGAATGATCCGAGCAATAACCTGACGTTCATTATGATGACGCAGATGTTTGATTATGGAACAGGGACGCTGACGAGGAAACTTAGGAATATCATTATGAATAATATTTGATGATAACAATAATGAAATAAATTGCGCACGACTGCTTGAAAGTTATGGCTTCGATGTAGATTATATCCAGCGAAGTCTTCATCATGCGGCCGGCGCAATTAATTTTTTTGCAAATAATGTGTCACCTATGATCACACCATCGTTATCATCAAAAAAATCAAACCAAAAGGCTTATCATATCTCTTATACGTAATAACTATAACAGCGGAATGGGATGCGCTCTCCAAGCAAAACCATAAATTGCGCCGGCCGTATGACGATAAACTATAACAGCCAATGCATAGAGATCTTAATTAAGTGCATTCTTGATATCTTCAATAAGATCTTCCTTATCTTCCAATCCACAAGAAATTCTCACAAGTCCTGCCGGGATTCCTGCTGCCTCCAGCTGCTCATCTGTGAGCTGTCTGTGGGTAGAAGTAGCGGGATTCAGGCAACAGCTTCTTGCATCTGCAACATGGGTCTCGATGGCAAATACCTTAAGTTTTTTCATGAAGCTCTCTGCAGCTGCTCTTCCGCCCTCAAGCTCGAAGGATACAACTCCGCAGCCGCCGTTTGGAAGATACTTCTTTGCCAGCTCGTGATACTTGTCAGACTCAAGGCCGGGATAGTTAACCTTTTTAACCTGAGGCTGCTTTTCAAGGAACTGTGCTACAGCAAGGCCGTTCTCAACGTGCTTGGGCATACGAACATGGAGGGACTCAAGACCAAGGTTCAGAATAAATGCGTTCTGAGGTGACTGGATACAGCCAAAGTCTCTCATAAGCTGTGAGGTACACTTGGTGATGAAAGCGCCTTCTTTTCCGAACTTCTCAGCATAAACGATGCCGTGATAGGATTCATCGGGAGTTGTAAGTCCGGGGAACTTGTCTGCGTGTGCCATCCAGTCGAATTTACCGGAATCAACGATAGCACCGCCTACAGCTGCTCCGTGGCCGTCCATGTATTTTGTTGTTGAATGAGTTACGATATCTGCGCCCCACTCGATAGGTCTGCAGTTAACAGGTGTGGGGAAGGTGTTGTCAACTACAAGAGGAACGCCATGAGCATGTGCTACCTTGGCGAACTTCTCGATATCAAGAACTGTAAGGGCAGGGTTGGCGATTGTCTCACCGAACATTGCTCTTGTGTTGTCCTTGAATGCAGCGTTCAGCTCCTCTTCGCTGGCATCCGGAGATACGAAGGTTACCTCGATGCCCATCTTAGCCATGGTTACGGCGATGAGGTTGAAGGTTCCGCCGTAGATTGAGGAAGAAGCTACGATATGGCTTCCGCACTCACAAATATTGAACAGGGCAAAAAAGTTAGCTGCCTGTCCTGATGAAGTGAGCATTGCTGCGCATCCCCCCTCAAGTGCTGCGATCTTGGCAGCTACATGGTCGTTGGTGGGGTTCTGAAGTCTTGTGTAGAAGTAGCCTGAAGCCTCCAGATCAAAGAGCTTGCCCATATCCTCGCTGGTATCATATTTAAAGGTTGTAGACTGTACAATGGGAACCTGTCTTGGTTCACCGTTGCCGGGACGATAGCCGGCCTGCACGCATTTTGTGCCAATCCTCTTGTTTTCCATTTTATGTTTCCTTTTTCTTTTTAGATTTTCTTTTTGCCGTATTATATGATCAGAGAAGGTGTGCTCTAAGTTCCTCACCGCTCTTGTCTGAAAGATATGCCGGAGGGATGTCGAGGATAGTCTTGCAGCCTGTCATGCCCTCTTTTTCCATTCTGAAAGCAGCTCTTGCAACTGCTACAAGAACACTGGTGGTGAACTCAGGGTTGGAATCAAGCTTAAGGCTGTACTCGATGATGTGATTGTGCTCCTTGTTAGCGCCGGTCTTGCCGCTTCTGAATACGAAGCCGCCGTGAGCCATTCCGCTGTGATTTGTAAGAAGCTCCTCTTCGCTGATAAAGTGAACGGTTGTGTCATAATCAGCAAAATAGTTGGGCATCTCCTTGATCTCTTTTTCCACTGCAGCTGCATCTGCGCCTTCTTCAAGGACTACGAAGCACTCTCTTGTGTGCTTGTCTCTTGTGGAAAGCTCAGGGTTCTTGCCGCTTCTTACTGCCTCAAGAGCGCTCTCTACGGGAACAGTGTACTGCTTGGCATTCTTGACACCCTTAACTCTTCTGATGGCATCTGAATGTCCCTGGGATACGCCCTTGCCCCAGAAAGTGTAGTCATTTCCGTCAGGAAGGATAGCATTTGAGTAAACTCTTGCAAGAGAGAACATTCCCGGATCCCAACCGCAGGAGATAACTGCGATCTTGCCGGCCTCTTTTGCTGCTGCATCAACATTTGCAAAATGCTCAGGGATTCTTGCGTGGGTATCAAAGCTGTCTACTACGTTGAAGAGCTTAGCATACTCCGGGGTCTGAACCGGAAGATCTGTGGCACTTCCGCCGCACAGGATCATAACGTCGATCTTGTCCTTCCAATCTGCAACGTCGTTAACTGAAACAACGGGAACTCCTGCTGTCTGTATCTTAAGTGATGAGGGATCCCTTCTAGTGAAAACTGCTGCCAGTTCCATGTCGGGAGCTTCCTTGACTGCAAGCTCAACGCCTTTGCCAAGGTTACCGTAACCAAGTATTCCGATTCTTGTACTCATCTGATTTCCTCCTATGTAAATAAAACTTTTTGATTTACCACTTTAGCGCAATGCTCTGTCTATTATAGTTTACTAAACTGCTGATGACAAGGGGACGGTTGCGAGTCAACCGTCCGCCTAATCAATTACCAGATGCTAATTCTCTTCTCCGGCGCAATATACATCTCATCCTTTTCCGTTACTCCAAAGGCCTCATACCATTCAGGGAAGTTCCTTGGCTGCATATTGGCACGAAGCTCATTAGGAGAATGCTTATCGCTGGCAAGCAGAAGCTGAATGTACTCCTCATTGGCCTTTCTGCACCATATTCTTCCCCAGCTCTTGAAGTACTCCCGGAAATCTGCATTTTCAAGTGTATGCATGATCTCAAGAGTTACGCCCATTCCGCCGTTATCTGCGATATTCTCGCTGACTGTGAGCTCTCCGCTTACCTTGCCACCGTGGAAAGGAATTCCGTCAAACTGCGCTGTCATATCCGCAGCCTTTTCTTTGAAAGCCGCAAAGTCCTCTTCCTGCCACCAGTTCCTGAGGTTACCGAGCTCATCGAAGTTGGCTCCGTTGGTGTCGAAGGAATGTGAGATCTCATGACCTATTACCGCGCCGATACCGCCAAGATTTGCACTCATTCCCTGGTCAATGCTGTAAAAAGGCTTCTGAAGAATTCCTGCCAGGAAGGTTAAGTCGTTGTTTAAGGGTCTGTAGCAGGCATTTACCTCGTGTCCCGGCATGGACCATTCTGTACGATCCACCGGCTTTAATGCCTTCTCAAGTTCATTCTTTGTACGAGCCATCAGGATTTTCCTCATAGCCTCAAAATATGAATCCTCTTCATCAAATGTAAGCTTTGACCATACCGGCTTGATCTCATCGGGGTAAGCCATTTTTATCTCCATTGCGGAGAGCTTTTTTATGGCCTGCTCCTTGGTGGCTTCGGAAAGGAATGTATTTCTCTGTATTCTGAGCTTGTAGGTTTCGATGATCTTTTTTACGATGTCGATAACATCCTTTTTAGCCTCTTCACCGAAATAAGTTCTGCCGTAGTACACACCCACGGGCTCTGAGTACATGGCAGATGCTACCTGATAGGCCTCTTTTTCAAGCTCAGGATCAGCAGCAATTCCACTAAGTGCTCTTTTATAAGTATTTCCTAGGGTCTTTAGTTCAGGTGAAAGACAGGCAGTGGCGTTTATGAGAGTATTCACATATGCCCAGTGGACATACATCTCAAAGTTCTCCTCATTAAAGTAACCATCCATCTCTCTGATGGCCCTGGGATCAACCACATTGATTCTCTCCGGAGCCTTGTCACCATACAGGCAAGTCAGCACTTTTTTAATATCAAAAGGTGTAAGCATGGCTGCCACTTCTTCCGTATCCATAGGATTATAGCAGGCTGCCAGATCTGACCACTCAAGAGCACTCTTAACCTTTTTGGCAATGAGCGCATCATAAGAAAGGGTATCCTGAAGGAAGGTCTTCTGCTCCTCCTCTGTCAAAGGTGTGTATTTAAGGACCTTCTCAGCCATATCCGTGTACACGGCAAGAAGCTGCTTTCCTGCCTCATTATCCTCTTTGTAATACTCTGTGTCAGGAAGAATAATGGATGGACCGGCAACAATAAACTGGTTTTTGGTAGCATCCTTCATATCAGGCATAACACCCATGTTCACAGGAAGCGGAAACTCCTCCAAAATAAGCTCACCTGTAACAGCGTTAAGCTCATCCACGTTCTTAATATTCTTAATCTTCTCAAGTATCGGAAGAACCGGTGTTATTCCCTCTTCTGTTCTTCTCTTAACATCCAATATCTTCTTATAAAGAGAAACTGCGTACTTCATCTCAGGGATATCTGTTGTTTTCTTTCCCTCAGCAAAAGCTGCAAAGTCCTCCATCAAAGTCTTCTCAACATCAACCTCCAGATCGGCAAAGCCTCCTATTGTAGGCCTGTCCTCGGGAATAACGGCGGTTCCAAGCCACTCTCCGTTGACAGCCATGAAGAGATCGTCCTGAATTCTTACTGTCTGTTCACTCATGTATCTTTTGTTCCTTTCCCCAAAATTATTTCAAATCCTGATTCTGAAATCCGCGCTTCCCCCTGCGCAAATTCCCCATTTAGCCAACATTATACTTTATCGCCGCAAAGTATTAAAGTGATATTTAATCATTTCACCCAAAGTTCGAAAAATGTTCACACTTACAAGATTGCTGTTTCCTACTCACACCCCAGTGTCGATGGAGATGCTGCTGCCGTCGCGGGATTTGGTGACGCGGATCTGCTGCGGAATATTCTCCATAAGCTCCTCGCGGTGACTTATGATTCCCACAAGCTTATGACTGTTGGATAGCCCAAGCAGTATCTCCATGGCACTGTCGATAGATTTTTTATCCAGCGTTCCGAAGCCCTCATCGATAAACAGTGCATCCATCTGAACGCCGCCCATACTTGAGGACACTGTATCGGAAAGGCCAAGCGCAAGACTTAGTGATGCCTTGAAGCTCTCGCCGCCGGACAGGTTTCCGACAGGTCTTCTGCGTCCTGTGTAGTTATCCAGAACCTCAAGGTCGAGGAAGGTATTACTCTTTTTCCCAAGGCTGTCCTCTCGGCGGTACAGCAGGTACTGATCCTCGCTCATAGGAAGGAGCCTTCTGTTGGCGGCGTGAATGATACGATCAAACCCTGCTGCCTGAATATACTGCTCCAGCGTGATCTTGCCGTTGCCGGTGTTTCCTCTTACCAGGTCGTAGAGCCTTCTTGAGGTGTTGTATTTCTCAGTGGCATCAAGAAGGTCCTGTCTGCCGGACTCGATATTCTTCTTTCTACCAAGGTTACTCTCGATGCTGAAAAAGAGCTTGCTCCTCGTCTCTCCAAGGGCCTTTACTTCCTTATCTCTTGCTCGTACGGCGGCGCTTTCTTCTGTGATGTCCACATATTCCAGCTTCGCCGCATCCTTTCTGGCCTGGGCTAGTCTCGTCTCATTGGTGGAGAAGGCTTTCTCGTAGTCAGAGAGCTTCTTTTCCTCGCTCTTAATGGTCCTGTCGCCGGCAGCATACTCCTTCATCTCATCGGTGCCCTCAAAGCCATATTTCATAAGGACTTCCTGCAGCTCTTTCTCGAGCTTAGCTATAAGCTTTTCTTCCTTCTCGAAAGCAGCCTCTCTGGTCTTGATCTCCGCAGCAGCTGCCGCAGCTGTCTTGTCCGCTTCGTTCTTCTCCTTGAGGGCCTTGTCGATGGATGCCATGATATCCTCATAGAGAGCGACCTTGTCATCTCTCTCCTTCTTGGCTTCCTTCCAGGTTAAAAAGCTCAGCTTCTTAAGCCCCTCCAGCGTCGCCTTCGCCGCCGCAATTCCCGCAGCCTTCTCCTGCCTAAGAGCCATGGCCTTCTCTTTCCTTGCCGTAAGAGCCTGTGCCTCCGCTCCCAGAAGCCTCTCCAGCTTCTGCGCCGCCTCCTTGTACGCCTTCTCATCCCCGACAAGTTCCGCCGTTATTTCACTATTTTCCGCAATCTTATCAATAATACGTTTACGCATTTTTTCCACTTTCACAAAATGGACACAATTTTCCGCACCCACCTTTTCAGCATCCAAGCACCTTTCATCCCCCTCCAAAAAAGTGGGGTCTGACCCCAATTTGCGCAAAAACGTAGATATACGTTTTTGGAGCTGTTCTGAAAAGGCAAAGAGGCTTGCCTTGGCGCTCTCGGCGCCGCCCATGGCGGCGCTGCGCGTCTCCGACAGCGCTTGCTCGAGCGCCCGAGCCTGCTCCAGCTCGTCCTCGGTCACCGACTCCTTCGGAAGTGGCGCAGGCTCAGGGTGGACCCTGGAGCCGCAGACGGGGCACTTCTCCCCCTCCTTAAGATCCCGGGCAAGAAGCCCCGCCCTGCAGTTCTCCAGGGTCCTCTCCAGCACGAGCCGCCGCTCCAGGGCGCTCTCGTGCTCTTTCCTGGCCTCCAGGAACGCCTCCTGCTTGTCTGAAAGGCTCTGCTCCAGAGCCTTCAGCCTTGGCGCAGAAGTCTCCAGTATCTCGTCGGCCTCCTTCTTAAGCTCTGCGAGCTTATCGCCCGCTACGCGGGCCTTAATCAGCCTCTCCGGGCTGTCCTTCAACTCCTTAACTGTATCTTGACAGGAAGCGATCCGCTTCTTATTCTCTTCCTCTTCCTTGGCGATACCCGCCAGCTCTTCCTTAAGCTCAGCCTCTTCCTCCGTGAAGATCTTAAGAGCCTTAAGAGTCTCATCCCTCTTAACGTAGCTCTCCTCTTCACCGCTTATCTTGTCAGCCTCGGTCTTGGCCTTCTGCCCAAGTGACTTACGCTCCTTGGCCTTGGCAAGCTTATCCGCTGTAGTCTCCACTTTCTTATTTGCCTGTGCAAGAGCCTCCTTGTTCTTCTCAATGGCCCTCTCCAGCTCCTCATGGCTCTTAACAGCCTTCTCCAGATTCTCAAGGACAGGCATTACCTTGTAGCTGGCATTCTTCTGCTGCAGGATAAGGCCTTTCAGTTCCTCCATCTCAGGTCCCAGTTCCTCAAGTTGCTGCTTCTCTGCTTCCAGCTTATCCAGCGTCTTCAGCGCATTATTATTAAGCTCAGCCTTGGCCAGCTCAGCCTTCCTTGCATCCAGCTCCTTCTCCGCCTTCTTAAGCTCCGCTGCCATCCTGTCATAGGTCTTCTTATCCACAGCAACGATTCGCTCAATTATTCCAATTAGTTCATCTATATTCCAGGCGCTCTTACTGTCAGCAGCCTTCCTCTTTAATTCATAGAGCTCCTCAGTCAGCGCACTCACACTATCTTCAGCTGCTGCCTCATCACTCCCTAGTAGCTCATCATCGCTATCATACTCTGAGTCACCTATTACTTTTCCAGCCATAGCACCCTCGGCATCACCATCCTCATCAAGCACAGCACCTGCCTCATCTGCTGCCATATCACTCCCTAGTATCTCATCAGCCCCATCGCCAAGCTCATCCTCGCACTCCATCGGCGCCTCCACCTCCGCAAAGTACTGCAAGACACTGCGCTCCAGATTCTCCTTCTTTTTATACCCGTCGTTCATCCGCTCTCTGAGCCTGAACTCAATATTCTTATACCCATCGGTATTAAATATCGTCCTAAGTATCTCCGTCCTCTTATCCGTCTTGGCATTTAATAGCTCCCAGAACTCACCCTGGGCGATCATAGCGATCTGCTTGAACTGATCCTTGTCTATCCTAAGGAGCTCCTTAACCGCATTGTTAACCGGCGTGATTCCCTCAATCGGCGCCTGGTCGTCGATATACAGAACAGCCGTCTCCTTCACTGTCATAGTTCCGCTGCCGCGAAGCTTGGGTCTCTCATACTCAGGCTTTCTAAGAACGTGAACATTATGCCCCTGATGAGTAAAGTAAAAGTCCACATAGCTCTCCGTCTCCGGCGCCGCATACTCACTCCTTAGGTTCCCCGTTCCCCTGTAATGACCGCTGGTATCCCCGTAGAGCGCAAAGCAGATTGCATCAAAAAGAGTGGTCTTTCCCGCACCTGTATCTCCCGATATCAGAAAAAGCCCTTTTTCCTCAAACTGTCCAAACTCAATGTCCTTAATCTTGCCCGGATAGGGACCGAAGGCACTGATAACAAGCTTAATTGGTTTCATCTTCGTCCATCTCCTTTCCCTGTCCGAACTCCTCCTCGTACTGCAGATACTCAGACTCCTCAATGGCTCCCGCTTCCAGAGCAACCTCCATCATTACCTGCCTCTCGCTGTCCGTGATATCGCAGCCAAAGACCTGACTGTAGAAATCCGAGATAAGCTCCGAGAACTTCCTGTCGGGAGCGGCAGTCCCAAGGTCCACCTGCTCCATTTCCCTGGTGCGGCTGTTGTCGTAGTCCAGCTTGATGGTATTTGGATAAGTCGCACGGAAAATGCCGATGGCATCATTCACAATGTCCTCCTCAGTAAGAGTGACATAGATGAAGTCCTCAGTATCCGTCACATTTGCCCTGTCAAGGAGCTGCTTTCTCGTTCCTCTTATATGACGCAGATCGCGCATAGGCTTAAGAGGCACCAGTTCGATATGGGCACTGCCTTTTTTGCCCAAAGTGATAACAGGAACCGACTTGTCATTATTAACTTCCGAAAGGGAATATTTAAGAGGGGATCCGCTGTACCTGATGTGGTCAGCGCCGATCCTCTGGGGAGAATGAATATGGCCGAGAGCTGCGTAGTCAAACTGCTCCATAACACTGTAGCCGATCTTCTCCACAAGACCCACGTTCTGAACGCCCACAGCTTCAGAGCCCGCAACCTGTGGATCCTCGTTACCTGCCACAAACTGATGGGCCACCAGCACATTTCTGGAAGAATAGTCCACCCCCGAATTATCTATGATAACCCTGACAGCATCCTCATAGGTCTCGATCTTCTCATCAGGGTAAAAATGCTTAACCTGCGACGCCTTAACGAAAGGAAGGAGGTAAATATTCACCTCTCCCATTTCATCTGATGTCACATATTTACGCATCTTCCCGTCAAAACGGGATGAGATATAAATGCCCTTGTCTTCGAACAGACTGCTACCGAAATTAAGCCTGTCATCAGAGTCGTGATTGCCGCTGATGATGTAGGTCTGTACCTTAGCGTCCGAGAGCTTTTTAATAAATTCATCAAGCAGATTGACAGCTCCCTCCGAAGGAATTGCCTTGTCATAGACATCCCCCGCGATGAGCACAGCGTCAATCTCCCTGCTTCTAATAATATCCAGCACCTGATCCAGTATATATTCCTGATCCCGTATCAGATCAAATTCCCCCAGTGATCTTCCCAGATGAAGATCCCCCAAATGTAGTAATTTCATACCTTTCCCCGCTTTCCTAGTCTCCCGTTAATTATAGCATTTCAGAGGACTAACGACGAGATAATAACTCTCCTTAGGCCAAAAAAGAAAGCGCCGGACCATAAGTCTGACGCCTTCTGTTATTACAGATCAATTCCCAATCTTTCCATCTCCCTGTTTGCTGCTGCAGCATCCAGAAGTCCGGTGTCGGGATCAAAAGTATATTTGATCTTGAGATTCTTTACCCCATATCGCGTAGCCAGTGCCTTTGTAGATACTGATACGGAACCGGTGTAAGGATATCCTTTTTTAAGCTTCATATTGTAATTAACGCTTCTTGTATCTTTTCCGATATTAATTTCCTGAATAGTTACATAACCGCTTATTGCCTTGCCGGTACTTGCATCAACGATCTCGCTCATTTTGCCGTTATGATCCCAGGAAACTTTGGCAGTACGGTACGAGCTCTCTAATGTATTCGGATTGGATATAACCAGGTCAAGACTTGCCGTTCCGGCGCAGTCTACATCATTAACATACCAGTTCTTGCCCGATTTTCTGAAGGCGCACATATACTCCAGAGGAATGCCATAGCTATTAAGATGAAGAGTTCTGCCATAATAGTTGGTTGTCTTCGCTGATACAGAGCCGTCCGCACCTACATGAACAGGAATATACTTATAAGAGTTGTTCATAAACTCCTCACGGTATCTGTCCATTGCATATCTGTCAGCCTCCGGAAGTCTTGAATAATCAACAACTCTGTATTCTTTGGAATCATCTGTTACAATCTGACCCTCACTGATGACATAGATCTTTTTCCCATCCTTGATCATTGCAGCATCACTTCCGATGCTCGGAACCTGGAAGTCAGTCTTGCCGTCATTCTCCACATAGACAATTGTGGAATCTCCGTTTTTGAAATAAGCAAGCTCAATACGCCCTGTTAAAAGAGTACCCTTGGAACCAATGAAGTAAGCAGAAGAATTAAATATAAAGTATACGTCTTTGATCTTGGCTCCATCTTTGTCAACGAAGTTCTTGATACTGCCATCTTTATTAAATACGGCAAAAGCTTTTCTTCCACTGCCCAGTGTCACCTGCAAAGAGCCACTGCTCTGCTTGCCATCAGCGCCGTAGTAGTACCATTTTTTCCCGGTCTTTCTAAAGACATTTGTCAGCATGTAGCCTGTGGCAGGATCATAATAGCAGCCATCAATTGCCCCGGTTTTATAGCTACCGTCAGCCTTCTGGTATACGGTGCCCCCGTCCTTCTTAGCAGGACCTTCAGGCAGCTTATAGACACAGCCTGCACCATCAAGCAAATATTTTCTCCCGCTAAGCACATAGCTTGCATTTCTGACAAGAGCGCCCTTCATATAGTTATCATCAGCCTTAGTTGCAAAAAGAAGTCTCTTCTTTTCACCTGAAACAATCACATTTCCGTCTTTATCAAGGGCGATATTTCCGCTCTCATCAAGAGTAGGCGCCGGAACGGCCTTAAAGCCTACTGCAGCCTTTCCGTCAGTTTCAGAGAAGTACATATAAAAATCTTCAGACATCTGCCAGGGCGATGTTCTGTCAAAAGGATATACAGGTATCTTCTCGGATTTTTTAATCCTGTACCAGCCGGACATCTGATACCCCTCAGGTGCCATCAGATACAATTTACCATCTATATCCATTACATAAGGCTTGCCTTTTGTGGTTCTGTATATCGATCCGGCCTCTGCTTTATGTCCCTGATAGTAGTAATATTTTTGGCGCTTAATGGTCTTCCAACCGGTAAAATATGAGCCGTCGGAATTAAACTCAGTGTCTGCCGAAATGAAGCGCTCATCAGCTTTTTGCTGCTCCTTGCATTCCTTGTAGCTACATACAAAATAGTCTTCAGGTCCAAAAGGATACTTTTCGTTATAGTTTTTCTGATTGATGTGATATAACTTACCATTTACTTCAGCACGATAGTAATCCAGCTGCGCCACACGGTAACTACCCGCTTCTTGAAAATGGTATTTCTTTCCGGCAGGATATTTCTCTGTCTTAATGGTTTTAAAACCTGTTGCCAGCTCACCCGAGGTTCCGGTCACATAATAATATACAAATGAATCGATTTTGTAGAAACCGGGAGTTGTAACCACAATACCTTTAATTACGTAGTAGTACTTGCTTCCTTCCTTGTATACGCCGGTAACTGCGTTGATTCTTGCTGTATTCTTATCAAAAAGAATCGTTTCTTCGCCGGCTTTTACAATTCCGGTCGCCGCTTTACCAACCTTATCTAGGTAATAAACTTTGCTTCCTCCGGCGCTGTACAACCAGGTGTTAGTAAGTACTTTCTTACATTCAGAATCCGTATAGTAGCTGTATCCCGCTGCAGGATTCTTGGGTTCCTTGGCCCTTATATATGCCTGAGCTCTTACGTTATCAGCATTTATGTAGTAGTATCCCGATCTCATGCCGGTGGTTACAAGTCTTCCCTCGCTGTCAAAGTTGTAGAATTTGCCATCTATAAGATAGGTACCGTCTGTAAGGAGCTTACCATCTGCTCCTGCGCGGTATTTACTGCCTTCATAGGAAAAGAACTTATCTTTAACAATCGCTCCATCTTTATCAAGATAATACGAAGCGTTAGCACTCTCTTCATCGGTTACAATCCTGTCAAACCTTATGATTCCGTAGCCCTTCTCATTCTTGATCGCAAGATAGCTATTATCGCCTACTATGAAAAAGCCCTTCTGTATAGCGCCGGTGGTCTTGTCGCAGTACACTGCATAGTTTGCCTTGCTTTTGGATACAGCTCTTCCATAATGGTCAAAATACACGAAGCCGGTAGTCATGTAGCGGCCCTTGAAATAATAGTACTCATCACCGATATGAGCCACATTGTTATCAAGTGCTTTTCCGTCATCATCTGCGGAACGGCCGTCAGCGTTTTCGTAGGTCCATTTTCCTTTTATATTGATCCACTTTCCCTTTTGTCCGGCAGTTACCTTAACAAATGCATACGTACTATTCTCGGATACATCAGTAGCTTCTACAGATTCTCCAAAAGAAGCTTCATCTGTTTCCTCTAATATTACGTCCTCTGCAGCTTCATCTTCTGTTTCATCTGCGGAGCTTCCCTCAACTGCGAAGATGCCTTCATCTACAGAACTTCCTTCATCTGCAGAGCTTCCCTCAGAAACCACCGGGTCATCTTCTGTGCCTGCAGCCTCACTGCTGTCACCGGCATCTTCACTGCTGTCGGCATCGGCATTATCTTCATTGTCTTCAATTTCTTCTGTGATAATATCCTGATCCGGATCTGATGCAGCCTCTCCCTCACTGTCCCCTTCAGCACTGCTGCCTTCTTCTGAATCTTCGATAGTGACCTCGATCTCGCAAGTCTCAGAGTCAAGTATCACATCCTGGGGCCCCTCGAAGTAGTCTGACTCAGCAGCATATCCTGTGCTCCCAACACCAATGCAGCTTCCGGCAATGGTGATTGCCGCAAGAATAGCTAAAATCCTTTTTTTCATACCTTTTCCCTTTACTTTTTTCATTTACCTTTCATTACAAAGTATTGATAAGCACAAGCATTATACTATCAATCGCAGTAAAAAGAAACATATATGACGCACATTTTTCAGCGAGATAATTTTCAGTTTATTGCTGATTAAATGTGTATATATTCTGAATATTCTGTGAATTGTTTTAGAAATAAGTTAAACCTAGGTCTGCTTATGATATCTTATTTAGTGTTTGCGCTATTTATTATATCATTTCGATATTTTTCGCTTCGTTTGCGATATTATTTATACATCTCGGTTCGAAATGATATCTAACGTATCTAGGAGGAGAAATGATGAAAGACACCCCATTAGCAAAATATTTAAGAATGCTCAGAGACAATCAGGGCCTTAAGCAGGACGAGGTTGCAAGGCAGCTTGGAATCACAAGAGGCACCTATTCACATTATGAGAACGGTAGACTGACACCGCCGGCGGATGCACTCTACAAGATGTCCTCCATCTTCCACGTATCTCTGGAGCAGCTCATAAGGCTGTCTATGGAAAAAGACGGCGAAGACTCCGTGAAGTTCAACTCAGCGGAAGTCGTGGAAAAGGACGAGGATATCCAGCAGGACTCCGATGCTATTTACAATAGCTTTTTGTCGGAGTGTGCCGACATGTCCAAGGACAGACTGGCCAAGTGGGTCACCATCGAAGACAGAGAGCTTATCTACTACTACCACCGCCTCTCAGGAAGAGACAAACGGATTGTAAAGTTCTTCCTCAAGGCTTTATCTCTTATGAAATGATCAGCCAGACTAAGAATGCAATCTAAATAGGCATCAAAAAAGCGCCGGGACCAAGCGAAAAACTTAAGTCCTGACGCTTTTTTATCCTCATAGAAACTGCAGAAACATTATAATGATATAGGTGCCAAAAGTCATAAATGCGTACATGCTGGCATGTTAAGCATTTTGACTTTATGGCCCAAACAAATATGAGGAATTAGCAATTTACGCAGTAAATTAGCGGTTTCCGAATATTTGTAGAATTGCGAGA